>CAVGGQ010000023.1:0-26508 GCA_963628785.1 Oscillospiraceae bacterium
ATGCGTGATATGATACCCTGGTATGTTTATTAAAGGAGTTGTAATTTCGTGTCTGACAAAAGAGAAAACTTCGGCTCACGGCTCGGCTTCATCCTTGTGAGCGCGGGCTGTGCCATCGGTATCGGCAATGTGTGGAAGTTCCCGTATCTCGCCGGACAAAACGGCGGCGGGTACTTTGTGCTCTTCTATCTGCTGTTTCTCGTCATCATGGGCATCCCCGTGATGACGATGGAGCTTGCCGTCGGCCGCGCAAGCCGCAAGAGCGCGGTGCTCGGCTACAAGGCACTCGAGCCCAAGGGCAGCAAGTGGCACATTCACGGATGGTTCTGCATCGCCGGATGCATCCTGCTCATGATGTACTACACCACCGTGTCCGGCTGGATGCTCGCCTACTTCTATAAATTTGTCACCGGCGCTTTCGAGACCGTAACCGTGGAGGCCTCAGACAGCGTGTTCACCGCCATGCTTGACAACCCGACCGAAATGGGTATTTTCATGACGATCACCGTCGTTGCGGGCTTCCTCGTGTGCTCCGGCGGTTTGCAGAAGGGTCTCGAGAAGATCACGAAGGTCATGATGATCTGCCTTTTCGTTCTCATCATTGTCCTCGCCGTGCACAGCCTGACGCTCTCCGGCGCGAAGGAAGGCCTGGACTTCTACCTGCGCCCGAATGCGGATACCATCCGCGATGTCGGCATCTTCAATGTGATCACCAATGCCATGAATCAGGCGTTCTTCACACTCAGCCTCGGCATCGCCGCCATGGAGATCTTCGGAAGCTACATGCACGATGACCACACGCTCACCGACGAATCCATCCGCATCTGCGTGCTCGACACGTTCGTTGCCCTCACGGCCGGCCTTATCATTTTCCCCGCCTGCTTCAGCTACAGCGTGGAACCGGGTCAGGGCCCCGCGCTCATCTTCATGACACTGCCCAAGATTTTCATCAACATGCCCGGCGGGCGCATCTGGGGTGCGCTCTTCTTCCTCTTCATGACATTTGCGAGCTTCTCCACCGTCACTGCGGTGTTTGAGAACATTATCGCCAGTTCCTGCGACAACCACGGCTGGAGCCGCAAGAAGTCCGTCATTATCAACGGCATCTTCATTTTCGTCATGAGCATCCCCTGCGTGCTCGGCTACAACATCTGGAGCGGTGTCCACCCGCTCTTCGGCAGGGACATCCTCGATTCCGAGGACTTCCTCGTGAGCAACCTCCTGCTCCCGCTCGGCTCGCTCATCTATCTGCTCTTCTGCGTCTCCTCCAAGGGCTGGGGCTTTGAGAACTACCTTGCCGAGTGCAACAAGGGCACGGGCGTCAAGATGTCCGCAAAATTCAAAGTGTACTTCCGCTACATTCTGCCGCTTCTCATTCTCGTCATCCTCGTTGTCGGGCTCATCCCGATCTTCCAATAAGGAGGCTGCGCCATGGCATCTTCCTACTATAAGCCATGCCCGGAGCTTGACCAGTGCGATGAGCTCATAGAGAAGTACTGGGACACGGAGGAGTACGACAAGTGCTTTGCCGGTCACCTCGAGCTGGCCGAAAAGGGCTACCCGCTCGCCGAATGCCAGGTCGGGTACTTTTACTACCTCGGGCTCGGCACGGAAAAGGATCTCGAAAAGGCCCTGTACTGGACGAGCCGCGCCGCCGAGCACGGCGACCGCGATGCGCAGTACAACCTCGCCACGCTCTACGAAGCCGGTGAGGGCGTGGAAAAGAACATAGAGACAGCCAAACGCTGGTATCTCGAAGCTGCCCGCCAGAAGCACCGCGAAGCCGCCGCCAAATGCCGCAAGCTGGGCGTTCTCTGAACATAAAAGCAGCACAGCACCCGACCGGGAGATCCGGTTCGGGCGCTGTGCTTTTGCTTTTTCTTATTCGGGCATTGGTTTTACCTGCACTTTTCGATCCACCGCTTCTGCATCGGCTCGGCGTTATCGACGCTGCTACCGCGGATGGCGAGGCCTTTCCATTCCGTGTGAATGTATCCGTTTATTATAACGGTGCCCCGCTTTCGGCGGGGCACTTGAGCTTATATGCCTTTATTGAGATAGGCTTTTTGTTCTTCGGTCAGGGTGTCTATGGTAATGCCGAGGGTCTCGAGCTTTTTACGGGCTATGGCGTCATCGATCTCGTGGGGGACGCGGATGACGCCGGGGCGGAGCTCGGTGCGGTGGTCGGCGAGGTATTTGGCGCTCATGGCCTGCACGGCAAAGCTCATGTCCATGATCTCCGCCGGGTGTCCGTCGCCGGAGGCGAGGTTCACAAGCCGCCCCTCGGCGAGCACGAAGAGCGTGCGGCCGTCCGGCATCACGAAGCCTTCGATGTTGTGCCGCGCCTCATAGCGCTCGACGGCCATTTCGCGCAGTGCCGCGACATTGACCTCCACGTCGAAGTGCCCGGCGTTGGAGAGAATGGCGCCGTCCTTCATGAGTGCGAAGTGGCGCGGGGAAATGACATTGTCGCAGCCCGTCACGGTGACGAACGCATCGCCGCGTTTGGCGGCCTCGTCCATGGAGAGTACGGTGAAGCCGTCCATATGCGCTTCAATGGCGCGCACCGGGTCGACTTCGGTGACGATGACGCGCGCGCCGAGACCGTGGGCGCGCATGGCGACGCCCTTGCCGCACCAGCCGTAGCCGCAGACTACAACCTCCTTGCCCGCGACAACGAGGTTCGTGGTGCGCATGATGCCGTCCCAGACGCTTTGGCCGGTGCCGTAGCGGTTATCGAAGAGATGCTTGCAATCGGCATCGTTGACGAGCATCATCGGGAAGCGCAGCTCCCCGGCGCGGTCCATGGCCAGCAGACGGATAATGCCCGTGGTCGTCTCCTCGCAGCCGCCGATGACCCGGGGGATGAGCTCGGGGTATCTCGTGTGGATGGTGTGTACGAGATCGCCGCCGTCATCGATGATGATGTTCGGGGCAGTCTCTATGACGGCGTTGATGCAGCTCCGGTACTCCTCGGGGGACGCGCCGTGCACGGCACACACATGCATGCCGCCTGCGGCGAGCGCAGCGGCCACGTCATCCTGCGTGGAGAGCGGATTGCTGCCCGTGACGTGCATTTCCGCGCCGCCCATTTCCATGACGCGGCACAGCCACGCCGTTTTCGCCTCGAGATGCACCGAGAGCGTCACGCGAAGTCCCTCGAAGGGACGCATCTTTTTGAAATCCTCCGCTATGGTGGCAAGCACCGGCATGTGCCCCGCCACCCAGCGGATTTTCTTTTCCCCTTCGGGAGCGAGAGAAATATCGGCAATATGATTTTCATACATGGCGGTACTCCTTTTACTTTTCGGCCTTGAGAAGCTCACGCTGGCGGGCAATGTTCTGCATGCCCTCCTCCATGGAATCGAGGCGGCTGAGCATGCGGCCCGCACCGAACGCGGTGCAGGAGAGGGCGTCGTCCGCCACATGCACCGGAACACCGGTGCGCTCGGAGAGAAAGGTATCGATGCCGTAGAGCAGACTGCCGCCGCCGGACATAACGATGCCGTTTTCGGAGACATCCGCCACCAGCGCCGGTTCCGCGCGTTCGAGCACCTTGCGCACCGCATCGAGAATGAGCTCGGCGGGCTCCGCCAGTGCCTCGACCATCTCGTCGGAATTCACCGTGACGGAACGCGGCAGACGGGTCATGAGGCAGCGGCCCTTGATCTCTTCATAGCCGATCTCCGGGCGCTGCTTGACGCAGCCGATGCTCTTTTTGATCTCCTCCGCCGTGCTCATGCCGATGAGAAGGTTGTACTTGCGGCGGATATACTTGACGATCGCTTCATCGAATGCCGCGCCGGCAGTCTTAATGGACTCGCACTCGGCGACGCCGTTGAGGGAGACGACGGCGACTTCCGTTGTTCCGCCGCCGATATCGATGATCATATGGCCCTCCGCACGGTTGGCATCGAGGCCGGCGCCGATGGCCGTAGCCACCGCCGAGGGGACAAGGTAGACCTTGCGTCCGCCCGCTTCGATAGCGGCGTTGACGATCGCACGTTCCTCTACGCCGGTGATGCTGCCCGGTACGCAAACGAGGATGCGGGAGCGGAAGAAGCTGAAGCTCGTCACGCGGCGAATGAATTCGCGCAGCATTTCGCAAGTCATATCATAATCGGAAATGACGCCCGCAACGATGGGGCGCACGATCACGATATTGCCCGGTGTGCGTCCGACCATTTTGCGCGCCGCTTCGCCGTACTTGATGGCACGGCCGGACTCGCGGTCCACGGCGACCATCGTCGCCTCGCGCACGCGGATGCCGCTGCCCGCCACATACAGGATGGTAGTGTCGGTGCCGAGGTCAATGGCAATATCTTTTTCGATGACAGTAGATAGAATAGACATAATCAGAGTCCCTTCGTGTATGTATGTGCCGTTATTTGCTGTTTCGTTTACAGGCCACGGCTGCGCCGCGAACGCTTGCGGCTCCGGCCGTAAGGAGCATGCGGGCGCACTCGGAGAGTGTGGAGCCGGTGGTAATAATGTCGTCAATGAGAAGAATGTTTTTCCCGCGCACCGCTTCCGCGCTGCGGACGACATAGCAGCCGGAGATATTGGCACGGCGCTCCTCCGCTGTGTGCAGCGTGGACTGCGGCGGGACATCCCGCGCTTTGCGCAGCACCGGCACGGCCTCCGTGCCGAGCACCCCGGCTGCCGCTTCGGCGAGCAGCTGTGCCTGGTCGTAGCCGCGCTTGTGCTTTCGTCTGGCGCTGAGCGGGATCCAGGAGATCATATCGAAGTCTGTGATACCGCGGCGAAGGAGATCCTCGCCGATGAGCCGCCCGAATACCGCGCCGCGCGCGGGGGCATTGTTGAATTTGTAGGTGAGCATCGCGTGCCGCACCGGCTCTTCGTAGTAGAATGGTGCGGTGTAGGCGTGGACGAAGTCGCAGCGAAGCTCGATGTCGTCCGTGCGGGGGAGCGTATCCCGGCATGCATCGCACACGCCGTCGCCGCTCTTGTCGAGCAGCCTGCCGCAGAAAGCGCAGCGCGGCGGGAAGAAAAAGTCGAGGATGCGGCTTTTCAGGCTCATATCACACCTCTCCCGCGAGGCGGGCGCGCAGGCCGCTGTAGCGGCGCGTTTTGCGGCCGTTTTCGATCATCGCCTGCACAACGGCCGTCTCGCCGACGATGACGAGGAGCTCTCTTGCGCGGGTGACGGCAGTGTAGATGAGGTCGCGGCTCATGAGCCGCGCGGGGGTGCGTCCCGCCGCGAGCACAACGGCGCGGTATTCGCTGCCCTGTGCTTTGTGGACGGTGACGGTGAACGCATGGTCGAGCTCGCCGAGCTGTTCAAAGGCGTACCAGGCGAGCTTCTCATCAAAGTCGATCCAGATGAGCTCGTTCTCGGTGTCGATGCGGAGAATGGTGCCGAGGTCGCCGTTGAATATGCCGGCGCCGACTTCCCGCGCACTGCCGGGAGCCGATTCTCCGGACATGATTTTCTCGGCATCACCGCCCCTGCACCATACTATATCATAGTTGTTCCGAATTTGCATCACCCGATCGCCCTCTCGGAACACGGTTTCGCCGAATTTTTTTTCTTTTTTTGTCGGTGCGGGCGGGTTTAGCACCGCCTGCAGCCGCTCATTGAGCGCATATGTCCCCGATTCGCCCTTGCGGGTGGGCGTGAGCACCTGAATGTCGGCAGACGGAATGCCCATGCCGCGCGGGAGGCGCGTGCTGCAAAGCTCCGCGACTGTGGCGGCGAGTCGCTCGCCGGAGGGACGCTGCAAGAAGAAGAAATCGCCTTTATTTTCGCGCAGATCCGGTGTAACGCCGCTGTTGATGCTGTGCGCGTTGCGGATGATGCGGCTCTCACCGCTCTGGCGGAAGATCTCCGTGAGGCGCACGGCGGCGACTTTGTGCGAGCGGAGCACATCGAGGAAAAAGCTCCCCGGCCCCACACTCGGAAGCTGGTCGGCATCGCCCACGAGCACAAGACTGCAACCCTTCGGCAGTGCCTTGAGCAATGCCTGAATGAGCGTGATGTCTACCATAGAGCACTCGTCGAGGATGACCGCGCCGCACCGCAGCGGATCGTTTTCGTTTTTGCGGAAGGTGAGTTCGTCGCCCTCCGCCGCCCAGGCGGCGCCGAGGAGGCGGTGGATGGTGCAGGCTTCCTTGCCGGTGAGTTCGGTCATGCGCTTGGCGGCGCGTCCGGTCGGGGCGGCAAGACAGCAGTCGATCTTCATATCGTCATACAGGCGAAGGATCGCCCGAATGATCGTGGTTTTGCCGGTGCCGGGGCCGCCGGTCACGGCGAGGAGCCGCCGTTCGCACGCGAGGCGGATGGCCTCCTTCTGCTGCGCGGCGTAGTGCATGCCGGTCTCCCGCTCGAGCTCCGCGATGCGCGCGTCGGTGTCGATCTTCACGGGGACGGTACCCTCCGCCATGGCGCGGAGCGTCTGTGCCGTATAGGTCTCGGCATCGTACAGCCGCCGCAAATACACCGCATTCACGCCCGCAACGGTCTCGCGGACGATCTCGCCCTCGTCGGCGAGGACATCGAGACATTCGTCCGCCGCTTCGCTCTCCACACCGATAAGCTGCGCCGTGGCGGCAACGAGCTTTTCACGCGGGAGGAAGCTGTGGCCGTTATTGAGATTGTACACCATCTCGAAAATGAGCGCGGCGGCGATGCGCTGGGGGCTGTCCTCCTCAAAGCCGAGGGAGAGCGCGAGCGCGTCCGCTTCGTCAAACTGTCCGCCGATGCGGTCGGAGGCAATGATATACGGGTTGGATCTTACGATCTCCAGCGCCCCGTCGCCGTAAAGCTTATAAAGGCGCATGGCGTACTCGGGCTTCAGCCCGTTGGAGGCGAGAAATTCCATAAGAAGGCGCATGCCCGTCTGGCGACGGAACGTTTCGGAAATATCCCGCGCGCGCCGGACGTTGATGCCTTTGATCTCGGCAAGCTTTTCGGGATGGTCGGCGAGGATCTCGAGCGTATGCGAGCCGAAGCGGTTCACGAGCACCGAGGCCGTGGCCGGGCCGATGCCGCGCACCGCGCCGGAGGCGAGATATTCGTAAATGTGCTTTTCGCCCACCGGCAGAGAGCGCATGGCAGAGGACGCCTTGAACTGTTCGCCGTGACTCGGGTGGCGCTCCCACGCGCCCTCAACCGTCAGTCCCTCGCCGGGGGCGGCAAAAGGCAGGCAGCCGACGACCGTTAACGCATCGTCACCGCCGACATCCAGCCGCAGAACGGTATAGCCGTTCTCTTCGTTCTGGAATATGACGCTTTTTACCGTTCCGATCAGCTGCAGCGAAGAGCGCAGCTCCTGTCCTTCGTCCATAGACTCCCGTTTCTTTCTCCCTCAACGGGAGAATGCTTACTTTTTATTATATCGCGCAAGTGCGCCTCGGAGGAACTGCCCGGTGAAGCTTGCCTCGCACTCGGTGCACTCCTCCGGCGTTCCGGTGAACACCACTTCTCCGCCGCCGTCGCCGCCCTCGGGACCAAGGTCGATGATGTGGTCGGCGCATTGAATGACATCAAGATTGTGCTCGATGACGATGACCGTGTTGCCCACGTCCGTGAGACGCTGCAGCACCTCCACGAGCTTGTGGACATCGGCCATGTGGAGGCCGGTGGTCGGTTCGTCGAGAATGTATACCGTGTGCCCGGTGTCGCGCCGCGAGAGCTCCGTGGCGAGCTTCACGCGCTGCGCTTCGCCGCCCGAGAGCGTGGTGGACGGCTGACCGAGCCGCACATAGCCGAGGCCGACATCCATGAGCGTCTGCAGCCGCGGCAGGAGCTTCGGCTGATTTTCGAAGAATGTCAAGGCCTCCTCCACGGTCATGTCGAGCACCTCGGCAATATTTTTGCCCTTGTAGTGTACCTCAAGCGTTTCGCGGTTGTACCGCTTGCCTTTGCAGACCTCGCACGGCACGAACACATCGGGCAGAAAGTGCATTTCGATTTTCAGAAGGCCGTCGCCGGAGCACGCTTCGCACCGTCCGCCGCGGACATTGAACGAGAACCGTCCGGGGCCGTAGCCGCGCAGCGCCGCATCCTTCGTGGAGGCGAACAGGTCGCGGATGTCGTTGAAAAGGCCCGTGTAGGTGGCGGGGTTGCTTCGCGGCGTACGCCCGATGGGCGTCTGGTCGATGGCAATGACCTTGTCGACGAATTTGAGGCCTTCCACCGCCGCACATCTGCCGGGGCGCACCTTGGCGCGCATTTTCTCGGAGGCGAGCGTTTTATAGAGCACTTCGTTCACGAGCGAGGACTTGCCCGAGCCGGACACGCCGGTCACGCAGATGAACTCGCCGAGCGGGAAGCGCACATCGATGTTTTTGAGGTTGTTTTCCGAAGCACCGCGCACCGTGATCGCGCGGCCGTTTCCCTTGCGGCGCGATGCAGGAAGCGGGATGCGCTTGCGGCCGCTGAGATAGTCACCGGTGATGCTACACGGCTCGGCTATGATATCCTCCACGCTGCCCTGCGCCACGACCTCGCCGCCGTGGACGCCCGCGCCGGGGCCAATGTCCACGAGATAGTCCGCTGCGCGCATGGTGTCCTCGTCATGCTCGACGACGATGAGCGTATTGCCCATATCGCGCAGATTTTTGAGTGTTTTCAATAGCTTTGCGTTGTCGCGCTGGTGGAGGCCGATGCTCGGCTCGTCGAGGATATAAAGCACGCCCATAAGCGAGGAGCCGATCTGCGTGGCCAGGCGGATGCGCTGCGCCTCGCCGCCCGAGAGGGTGGCCGCGCCGCGCGAGAGCGTGAGATACTGCAGTCCGACGCTCTGCAGGAAGCCGAGGCGGCTGCGGATCTCCTTGATGATCTGGCCTGCGATCATCGACTGCATTTCCGTGAGCGTCGGCTCAAGCTCATCGAGAAATGCGAGGCATTCCGTAACGGGCTTATCGCAGAATTCCGATATGCTCAAATTTCCGACTGTCACGGCGAGGACTTCCTTGCGGAGACGCCGTCCGCCGCAGTCCGGGCACGGCGTTTCGGACATGCACTGCTCGATCTCCGCACGCATGGCGGGGCTCTGCGTTTCGCGGTAGCGCCGTTCGAGATTGGGGATGATGCCCTCAAAGGGCTGATAGAGCGTACCCTTGCCGCGAGCCTGATCGTAGTACAGCGTCAGCTTCTCGCCGTTCGTGCCGTAGAGAATGGCGTGCAGTGCTTCCTTCGGGAGATCCCGGATGGGCGTGTCGAGCTTGAAGCCGTAGCGGATGGCAAGAGCGTCAAAGTACATGTGGGAGATGCTGTCGCCGCGGATGTTGTTCCAGCCGCTCGCCACAATGCCGCCGTTGAGAACGGAGAGCGAGGGGTTGGGAATAATGAGCTCCGGGTCGACGCGCATCTGCGTGCCGAGGCCGGTGCAGGTCGGGCAGGCGCCGTAGGGATTATTGAAGGAAAAAGCGCGCGGCGAGAGCTCCTCGATGGAGATGCCGCAGTCCTCGCAGGCATAGTTCTGCGAGAAAGTCATTTCGCGTCCCTCCGCCGGCAGGTCGACCGTCACGAGGCCGCCCGTGAGCGAGAATGCCGTTTCCACGGAATCGGTGAGACGGCGGCGGATGTCCGGCTTCATCACCAGACGGTCGACGACGATCTCGATGCGGTGCTTCTGATTTTTGTTGAGCTCAATGGTCTCCGAGAGATCGTAGAGATTGCCGTCCACGCGCACGCGGACATAGCCGCTCCGGCGCGCGTCCTCGAACACCTTGGCATGCTCGCCCTTTTTGCCGCGGACGACCGGCGCGAGGATCTGCAGGCGCGTGCCATCGGGCAGGGCCGTTACGCGGTCGATGATCTGGTCGATGGTCTGACGGCGGATCTCCTTGCCGCACTTCGGGCAGTGGGGTGTACCGATGCGCGCCCACAGAAGACGCAGATAGTCGTAGATCTCCGTCACCGTGCCGACGGTCGAGCGCGGGTTGCGGCTCGTGGTTTTCTGATCGATGGATATGGCGGGGGAAAGACCCTCAATGTAGTCCACATCCGGCTTTTCCATCTGCCCCAGGAACATGCGCGCATACGAGGAGAGGCTCTCCACATAGCGGCGCTGCCCCTCGGCGTAGATCGTATCGAAAACGAGCGTGGATTTGCCCGACCCGGAAAGCCCCGTGAACACCACGAGCTTGTCGCGCGGGATCTCCAGCGTGATATCTTTTAAATTGTTCTGGCGTGCGCCCTTAATGTAAATGCTCTCTCTCACCATGTGCCTCGCAGTGTCATTTTCCAAAAGAGATATTGACCCATTGTTTTAACTGATATATTATACCGTATTTCCCCCACTCTGGCAAGGATTTCTTGCACGGAAAATGCGGAATGCACTTTTCCTCTCCCCTGCGCTCGCGGTTCGGAAAAGGATTGCAATTCTTTTGACAGTTTGGTATTATATATGAGTTATAGCATAGGTGAGTTATAAATATGATTAAAGGAGGGCGGCATGAAGAAGATCCTGGTGGTTTTTGGAACCAGGCCGGAGGCTGTGAAGATGTGCCCTCTCGTCAATGAGCTGCGGGGGCGGCGGGATATGCAGACCGTCGTGTGCGTCACGGGGCAGCATCGGGAGATGCTCGGCATGGTCCTCGATGCGTTCGGCGTGAAGCCCGACTATGATCTTGCCGTGATGAAAGACGCTCAGACGCTCTTTGACATTACAAACGCCGTGCTGCGCGGGCTGGAAGGCGTGCTGCGCCGGGAGTCGCCCGACATCGTTCTCGTGCAGGGCGACACCACGACGACCTTCGCCGCCGCGCTCGCGGCTTTTTATCTGAACGTCCCGATTGGGCATGTGGAGGCGGGGCTTCGCACATACAACACGGAAAGCCCCTTCCCCGAGGAATTCAACCGACAGGCCGTATCGCTCGTGAGCCGCTTTCACTTCGCGCCGACGGAGCGCGCAAAGGAGAATCTTCTGCGCGAGGGCAAGGCGCCCGACACGGTTTTCGTCACCGGCAATACGGCGATCGATGCGCTCAAAACGACCGTGCACAGCGAGTACACGCACCCGGAGCTCGCGTGGGCAGAGGGCAGCCGTCTTATTCTCATCACGGCGCACCGCCGCGAAAATCTCGGCGAGCCGATGGAGCGCATGTTCCGCGCCATCCGCCGCGTAATGGACGAGCACCCCGACACGAAAGCCATCTATCCCATTCATATGAATCCCCGCGTGCGGGAGATCGCCGACCGTTTTCTCGGCGGCGACGACCGCATTCACATTATCGAGCCGCTCGATGTGCTCGATTTCCATAACTTTCTGGCGCGATGCCGTTTCGTCCTCACCGATTCCGGCGGCATTCAGGAGGAGGCACCGAGTCTCGGCAAGCCCGTGCTCGTCATGCGCGACACGACCGAACGCCCCGAGGGCATTGAGGCCGGGACGCTTCGCCTCGTCGGCACGGAGGAAGAGACCATTTACCGCGAATTTTCGCGTCTTCTGACCGACAGCGCAGCCTATGCCGCCATGGCGCACGCCGCGAACCCCTACGGCGACGGCCGCGCCTGCGCGCGCATCGCAGACATTCTCTCCGCAAATCTTTGAAAATTTTGAGGTGACGGTGCCATGAGCGAACAGAAACTTGTCAGCGTGATCATCCCCGCATGGCGGGCCGAAAAAACGCTCGGAGACACGCTCCGCTCGGTGCTCGGCCAGACATGGAAAAATCTCGAGGTGCTCGTCGTGGACGACTGCTCGCCCGACGGCACGCTCGCGCTTGCGCGTAGCTTTGCCGAGAAGGACAGCCGCGTGCGCGTCCTCGCGCAGGAGCAAAACGGCGGCGTATCAAAGAGCCGCAACCGCGGCGTGCGGGAAGCGCGCGGCGAATGGATCGCGTTTCTCGACAGCGATGACATGTGGATGCCCGACAAGCTCGAAAAGCAGATGGCTCTCGCAGCGCGTCATCCGGAGGCGGGACTGTTTTTCACGGGCTCGGCATTTATTTCCGAGGACGGCAAGCGGTACACCTACACGCTTCCCGCGCCGGAACGCGTGAATTACCGGCAGCTTTTGTCGCAGAATGTCATTTCCTGTTCTTCGGTGCTCGCGAGGCGCGCTCTCATGGAGCAATTTCCGATGGGCAATGATGCCGTTCACGAGGACTTTGCCGTATGGCTCAAAGTGCTGCGCGAGGAGCCTTGGGCGTACGCCGTCAATGAGCCGCTGCTCGTCTACCGCGTATCGCGCTCCTCGAAGTCCGGCAACAAGCTCAAGGCGGCAAAGATGACATTTGACACTTACCGCTTTGCCCGTGTGCCGCTGCCGCTCGCGCTGTGGAGCGGCGCCCGATACACCGTGCGCGGCATCCGCAAGTTCCGCGCCATCGGCGCTTCTCTCACCGATGAGGACTTCGTCCTCCCCGGCACGACAAAAAACTGATCCTGCGAGGTTTTTATGAAACGAGTCTGTCATCTCACGAGCGTGCATTCCAGCGACGACACGCGCGTGTTCCATAAAGAGTGCTTCTCCCTCGCTGCGGCGGGATATGATGTGACGCTCGTCGCCCCCGGTGAGAGCCGTGAAGACAGCGGCGTGCACATCGTCGGCATCGGCGAGAAACCGGTCGGGACGCTCAACCGCATCTTCTCCCCTTTCCCGCGCCATGCGTATGAGACGGCCAAAGCGCTCGACTGCGACCTTTACCACCTGCATGACCCGGAGCTGCTGCCGTTCGCGCTGAAGCTCAAACGGCTCGGCAAGAAAGTCATATTCGACAGCCATGAGTTCTATGCGCTCCTCATTCAGGAGAAAAAATACATTCCGAAGCCCTTCAAAGGCGTCGCGTCCTCTCTGTTCTCGGCGTACGAAAACCGCGTTTACAGCAAAATCGACGCCGTGATCATTCCCTGCACGACCTACGGAAAGAACCCGTTTGAAAAGTGCGCCAAACGCACGGTGTTCATCGACAATCTTCCGGATGCCTCGCGCTTCCCGACACCGAAGCCGCTCTATCCCGATGCGGAGGGTGCCGTAGGCTATGTCGGCGGCATCACGGAGGAGCGCGGCATCACGCGGCTCATCGAGGCGTGCTCTCTCGCGGGCGTGCGCCTGCAGCTCGCAGGCCCCGTGTGGCCGGCCTATCTGGAAGAGCTCAAGGCAAAGCCCGAGTTTTCCTGCGTGGATTATGTCGGCGTCATTCCCTACGCCGAAGTCCCCGAATTCTGTCGACATTTCTGCATCGGCGCATCCACGCTTTTGAATGTGAATCAATATCTGTGCACCGACAATCTGTCCACCAAAACGTATGAATATATGGGTGCAGGGCTTCCGACGATCCTAGCCGGCCGCAAGCCGGCTCGTGATCTGGCAGAGCAGTACGGCTGCTGCATTTGCGTTGATCCCAACAATGCCGAGGAAATTGCCGAAGCTATCCGCACGCTGATGAACGATCCCACTATGCGCAGCGACATGGGTCAAAGAGGATACCGCGCTCTGCAGGAACATTTTAACTGGTCGGAAGAAAGAAAAAAGCTGACAGCGCTGTACGCCGAGCTTCTTTAAGGAGAAACCATATACCGGAAGAATCGCATTACCGCCGTGTTCGGAAAGAATTCGGCTTTACCGCGGCTATACCGGCCCGTTGGATGTGGGAAGCGGCGTGATATTCGATAATATCGGCTCCTATTCCAATATATTAAAACCTCCGTTTATTCATCCGGATGTTCCCATGGCAGAGGTTCGGCGGAGTGACGGCTCCATGCACCTCATAAAGAGGGGGCAAACCGCAGAAGATTTATTTTCTCAGCATATTTTCGAGGAGTGATATTCATGAATGCATGTACGGTTTTGATGACCGGTTGCGGAGCTCCCGGTGCGCCGGGAATCATTCAGTGCATTCGCCGAAACGGCGAATGTGACATTCGCATTGTTGCAGTGGATCGCAACGAAAATGCGGGTGCCCGAGATCTGGTCGATGCGTTCTATACGGTTCCTTCGGCAGAAAAAGAAAACTTCATTCCCGCCGTGCTGGACATTGTCCGCCGTGAGCGGGTGCAGGTCGTCATTCCCATTGTGACGCGTGAACTCATGAAGTTTGCCCGCGCACGCAGTGAGTTTGAGACCATTGGGACTAAGCTTTCCGTGATGGAACCGGATAAGCTTGAAATCGTAAACAACAAGGCGCATCTTCTCGATGCCATGCGCTCGCATGGTCTGCGCACGCCGAATTATATCCGCGTAAATACCGTTGACGAGCTCAAGAGTGCCTGCAGTGCCATGGGATACCCCGAAAAAGCGCTGTGCGTCAAAGCGGCCGTCGGCAACGGGAGCCGCGGAGTGCGTTTTCTCAATGCGAACATTTCGCGCTTTGAACTGTTCTTTGAACAAAAGCCGAACTCCATGTTCATAAGCTACGAAGAACTGATCCGTACGCTGTCCGAACGTCCCGATATGCCGGAAATGCTCGTTATGGAATATCTGCCCGGCACGGAATACAGCGTGGATTTTCTGGCCGATCACGGTAAGGTGCTCTATTCGGTTTCCCGGCGGGGGCTTTCCGTTGTCACGAGCAATATGATGTCGCTCGTTGTGGATGATAATCCTGCCGTAAAAGATCTCTGTACGCAGGTGGTGGAGACACTGCAGCTTGACGGGAACTTCGGCTTTGATCTTCTCTACAGTGATGGTGACCGGGAGCCGTATGTCATTGAGATCAATCCGCGCCTGACGGCCGGCGTTGTATCCTGTGCCGCTGCCGGAGTGAATATGCCATATCTCGGCATAAAACGGCTACTCGGCGAGAAGCTGCCGGAGCTGCAGCCTCGGCTCGGTACGCGGATGTCCCGCCGATATCAGGAGGCATTTTTTGATGCTGTCGGCAACAAGCTGGAATGGTAAGGAGATCTCGACCATGAAAAAAATACTCGTTCTTGCTCCCCATACCGATGACGGTGAGCTTGGCTGCGGCGGTACCGTTGCGCGCTTTTTGGAAGAAGGAAACAAAGTCTTTTTTGCCGTATTTTCCACCTGTGCAGAGTCTCTCCCCGCAGGCTTTCCGGAAGACGAACTGTATACGGAGTTTCTTTCCGCCATGGAAAGTTATGGTATTCCGCAAGAGCAGATCACAATCTTTGATTTTCCCGTGCGGCGTTTCCCTGCGCTGCGCCAGGAAATTCTGGAGGAACTCGTACAGCTCAACCGAAGCATTGCACCGGATCTGGTATTTGCGCCTTCGCTGCACGATACACATCAGGATCACCACACGATTGCCGAGGAGGCTATCCGCGCCTTCAAGCGCACGAGCATTCTCGGCTATGAAGAGCCTTGGAATAACCTTACATTCAACAATCAAGTCTATGTAACGCTTGAGGAGCGACATGTAAATTCTAAAATTGCCGCCGTGGAGCGGTATATTTCCCAAAAAGGACGCGTTTACGCGTCCGCCGAATACATTCATGCGCTCGCCATGAGTCACGGAGTGCAAATCGGCAAAACTTATGCGGAAGTATTTGAAACGGAGCGCTGGATCGTATGAATATTCTTATTGCGGCACCGGGTTTTGATGCTCGGGCAGCACACGGTGTGAATATTTTTGCGCTCGACCAGGCAAAGGCGCTGAAAAGTGCCGGGCACGATGTCCGTTTGGCTGCTGTCGACACACGGTCGATCCGACGCACCCGTCCGTTCGGTTTTTTCGGCTATGAGCTGGAGGGTATCCCGGTTTTTTACGGTTCTGTTCCCTGCGGAAGGCTTCCGCTCGGTATTCCCGAATTGGCGGGGCGGCTGGCCGCTTCCGGCATTTGGCAGGCCGCTGTGAAGGACGGCTGGACACCGGATATCATTCATCAGCATTTCGGCACGGACTTTGCGTCGCTGTCTAAGCGTGAACATATTCCTTTTGTTTTCACGGAGCACGCTTCCTGGCACAACCGCCTTATGCCGCCGGCCGAGGCAGAGCATCTGAAAGAGAGCTATGGGGCATGTGCGGCTGTTCTG
The DNA here is from genome assembly GCA_963628785.1 of Oscillospiraceae bacterium. Lineage (GTDB taxonomy): Bacteria > Bacillota > Clostridia > Oscillospirales > Oscillospiraceae > Apopatocola. The sequence goes on from CAVGGQ010000023.1 coordinate 15,912, forward strand.
GCCGTCAGCCGTTCTCTTGCGGAAAATATGTACCGCAACACCGGCGTAAAAGCGCAAATTCTGCCGAACATCGTCGATACCTCCGTTTTTTCCCGCAAGCGGATAGTGCACTGCGGTTTTTCTTTCGTGACGGCGGGAAATATGATCCCGACGAAAAAATTCGATTTATTGCTTCGATCATTCGCAAAACTCGGGAAAGAAGCAAGGCTGACCGTTTTTGGTGACGGTAAAGAGCGCGGTTCTCTGGAAGCGCTTGCAGGCGGACTCGGAATCGAAAATCGGGTAACATTTCGCGGAAACTGCCCGAGAGAGCAGCTAGCCGAAGCCTATGCGGAAGCGGACTGCTTTGTGCTGGCATCGGAAAGCGAGACTTTTGGCGTGGTGTATATCGAAGCAATGGCGGCGGGACTGCCAGTCATTGCGACGAGCTGCGGCGGCCCCGAGGATTTCGTAACGGAGAAAAACGGCATTCTCATCCCCGTGGACGACGAAAAGGCGCTCACAGACGCGATGGAGCAAATGATGCTGCACCGCGATGCCTACGACAGTGCCGCCATCGCCGAGGAGGCAAAGAAGCAATTCGCCCCCGAAGCGATCGCCGCCCGATTGAAGGAGATCTACCGGGCTTTGATAAAAAAACGGCTGTATTCCGCCACAGTGCCGATCCTGTTCTCGCGGCATCCGCCGTGATCCGGCAATACTTTGAGCCCGTGTGAGGGAGACGAAGCCATGAAAATTTTATATATATCTTATATTGAATTTAAATCCACGCAATCCGGCTCTTCCATGCGTCCGCAGCGGATGTACCGGACATTTCTGGAGGAAGGGCACGAGGTAAAGCTTCTGGCCGTAAGTCAGAATCGTGATTGCTGGGGCGAGCGGCGCGCGGCCGTGAAAGAGATCTCGCGGTGGCTTGACGAGACGAAGCCGGACATCTGCTATATTGAGTCGCCGGTATATCCGATCCTCATGGACTGCGATTATCGGCTCATTCGCAAAATTCATCGACTCGGCATCCCGATGGGCTACTATTACCGCGACTGCCACCGAAAGTTCCCCGAGCTCTTTCCCCCGCGTGGCGGCTCGTTCGGTTCCCTGAAAGAGAAATATTTAAGTTTCAAGCAGCGGCGCACGGACGAACTTCTGCGATTGATGGACATTGTCTATTTCCCGACGCGGTGCTTTTTCGACCTGTTCGATTACGCCGATATGCGTACACTGCCGCCCGGCGGCGTGAACAAGATCGGTCTCTCCTCTCCCCAAAAAAACACCTGCATTTATGTCGGCGGCATTGTGAACACCTACGGCGGGTCTCTGCTGTTGGACGCTTTTGAGCAGCTCAACCGCGGCAACGAAACATACCGCCTTATTCTTGTGTGCCGCGAAAGTGAATGGGCGCGTGTCGAACATCCTTGCAAAGAAGCCCCTTGGCTGAAAGTGCATCATGCCTTCGATAATGAGCTTGAGCCGCTCTACAAACGGGCCGAGCTGGCCATGGCGGTATATGACGGGCGCGCTTACGCAAACTTGGCAACATCGATCAAGCTCTATGAGTATCTCGGCTGGGGACTGCCGTTCGTCGTGAGCGGCGCGGCGGAGATGGAAGATATGGCCATGCGCACCGGATGCGGTATGCGCGCAGCGCGCACGCCGGAGGCAATTGCCGAGGCCGTGCGGCTTGTACTCTGCGACCGGGAGCACTATGCCGATGCCGCGCGGCAGCTCTTTTTGAGTGGAAACTCCTGGAACGACCGCGTGAGGCAGGTCGTCAGGGAGCTTTCGGAGAAAAAAGCCGGGCATTGAGGGGTGAAACTATGCATATACTCATTCTGCCGTCCTGGTATCGTACGGCGAAGGATCCGGTGAACGGGTGCTTTTTCCGCGAGCAGGCAGAAGCACTGGCTGCGCTCGGTCACCGCGTCACGGTGATGGCGTGCTATGCCGACGCCGAGAACGGCGTGCAAACCGAAAAGGTCGTGAACGGGACTCTCACGGAGTATCTCATTCACGCAAAGCCGGTGCGGTTTCATCTCACCTACTTCGTATTTCTGCGCGAGATGCGCCGCATCCTGCGCACGGACTGCGCCGACGATCTGCCGGATATCCTCCATGCGCATTCTTTCTACGCGCTCCGCTACGGAAAGGCGCTGCGCGCCATGCTGCATGTGCCCCTCGTATGCACGGAGCATGCCACATGGTTTGAGCAGAACGTGCTCTCGGAAAAAGAACTTCGGAAGATCCGGCGCGACTTCAACGCCTGTGATGCCGTGCTCGCCGTGAGCCCCGGACTGCGCGAGCACATCCGGCCGTACTGCACGAACAAGGATATCCAAGTCATCCCGAACATGGTGAGCGACCGCTTTTTCGAAGGCAATGTCCACCGCGAGCCGGACGGCGCGTTCGGCTTTGTGTCCGTTGGCGGGATGCTCTATAAAAAGGGCTTCGACATTCTCCTCGAGGCATTCGACGCCGTGCATAAGAAATACCCGAACACCCGCCTTACCGTGTGCGGCGGCGAGGACAAGGAGCGCGATTACCCCGCGCTCGTCGCCCGATACGATCTCGGCGACGCGCTGAACATCGCAGGGCGCGTCTCCCGCGAGGAGTGCGCGCGCTTTATGCGCGAAAATCAGGCGTTCGTTCTGCCGAGCCGCGCGGAGACATTCGGCGTGGTGTATATCGAAGCCATGGCGTGCGGGCTGCCCATCATCCAGACGAAGATCGGCGCGTGGACGATGCTTACGACACCCGGGACCGGTATTGCGGTCGACACGGAAAATGTGCCGCAGCTCGTCGATGCGATGATCTCCGTGATGGAGCACTATGCTTCCTACGATCCCGAGGCCATCCGGGCCTACTGCCGCGAGAACTTCTCCTCCGAGAGCGTAGCGCGGCGGCTCACGGCTCTGTACGAAGAACTGACCGAAAAGAAAAGGAGCTAGTCGTTGGCGTCCAGTCGTACGAAAAATTCCATAACAAATATATTCACCGGCGCGGTCGGGCAGGTTCTTGACATGCTTTTGAACTTTGCCCTCCGTACGGCGTTTCTCTATATTCTCGGGCAGGAGTATGCCGGCATCAACGGGCTGCTCGCCAATGTGCTGCAGGTACTGAACCTCGCCAATCTCGGCATTGACGGTGCGATCATCTATGCCATGTACAAACCGCTTGCCGAGGAAAACATCGGCAAGGTACAGGCGCTCATCGGCTTTTACCGCAAGGCGTACCGAATCATCGGCTTTGCCATCATCGTGATCGGCTGCGCTCTCATCCCCGTGCTGCCGTATCTTCTGAAGGATACCACGGAACTCGTGGATATCCGCATCGTGTACTGTCTCTATCTTGCCGACACGGTATCCTCGTACTGGTTTTTTGCCTATCTCACCTCGCTCCTCCAGGCCGACCAGCGCAAATATGTCGTCACGCGCCTCACCTACTTCTCGCAGATCGGCTCGACGATCGTGAAGGCGGCCGTCCTCTTCCTGATGCACGGCACACCGGTGCTCTGTTTCTATGTCTACACCGGCATCGGCATCCTCTTTACGATCGGGCGCAACATCGTCCTGCGCGCCCGGTGCCGGAAGCTCTATCCGTGGCTGCGGGATAGGGCCGAGCGCTCCCTCACGAAGGAGGAGACGCAGGGCATATTCAAAAATGTGGTCGGCATGTTTACGAACAATGTCTGCCGCGTACTCAACGACGGCATCGACACCACGGTCATCTCCGCACTCGTCGGCACGGCGACGGCCGGCGTGTTCACGAACTACGTCGCGCTGCGGCAGTATGTCATCGCGGCGCTCCGCACGGTGCTCGACCCGCTCACGGCGAGCGTCGGAAATCTCTGCGCTACGGAATCCACGGAGAAAAAGGAGAGCTTTTTCCGCACGCTCCAGTTCACCTGCTTCTGGCTCTACGGCTTCGGCGCCATCGGGCTCTGGGTGCTCAGCGATTCCTTCATTGCGGGCGTGTGGCTGCGTAGCACCGACTGGCTCCTTCCGCGCAGCGCCGTTTGCTTCATCGCGCTCAATCTCGCCGTGGAGGGCACGGCGAAAGCCGTTATCATCTACCGTGACGCAAACGGTCTTTTCTGGCAGACAAAGTACCGCTACATACTCTCCTCGGTGTTCAACGCCGTGGTATCCGTTGTGCTCACCGGCCCCGTCGGCATGGGCGTGACCGGCGCGCTTGTCGGCACGACCATGAGCCTTTTCATCATGCTCTCGTTCGACCCGATCCTCGTCTGCCGTGAGGTATTTCATAAAAAAGCGGGGGAGTATTACCGGATCTATTTCGGCTATCTTGCGCTCATTGTGGGGACCGGCGCGCTCGTGTACGCGCTCGCGCTGCCGTTTTTCGCATATACCGTCGGGAATTTCCTCATTCGGCTCATACTCGTGCTCATCGTGCCGAACGGTCTCTGGTATCTCATCTTCCGCAAAAGCGAAAGTTTCCGCTACCTCCGCGACACCGCGCTGCGCCTCCTGCGCGGCGTAAAAAGAAAGTTCGGGAAAGCGTAATTTTTAGGAGAGATCGCATGGCTCGCTGCATTTTGTTTTATAAAGACACACACCGCGACGACACGCTGGAGGCCGTCGTGGATCGCGAGTGCGCCGCAGGGCGCATGGAGCTTGTCGGCGTGTCCGCGCCGGAACGGGAGAATATTCCCGCCGCTCGGTGCAAGTGCGCGTACATCCCTCCCGAAGAGCTGAAAAGCGCGGCCTTTGACTATGTCATCGTTTCCGAGCTCTCCGGCGATGCGCGGCGTGATGCCGCACGGAGCGGCATCAAACGCCGCCTGCCGCCGCTTCTTCTGAAGCTTTACCGCAAGCTCTCCGCGCTGCTTCTCTCGCGCGCAAGCCGCCGCCGGTGGCGGAATTATCGTGGCTGGGGTCGCCCCATCGAGCGGCGGCCGGATATGGTTTTCCCGGAATACAGCCCGCTCGGCGAATGGGGCATTGACGTGCAAAAGACGATCCCCGCCCGCACGCTTTCCGTTCCCGGATTCCGTACGGATGAATACGCCGTTCTGCGCGCGAGGGGCATCACCATCGTCTCCGACAATTGCTGGGGCGGCCTTGCCTACCACACGCTCGGCATGGAAATGCGCTCGCCCTTCATCAATATGTTTATCAACGATGAAGACTTTGTGAAGCTTATCGGTGATCTTCCGCACTATATGTCCCTCCCGCTCGTGCCGGAGAAGCTGTGCGTGCGCAGGGGACGTGCCAAGGCGTTCCCGTTCGTCATGCTCGGCGATGTGCGGCTTTGCTTCAACCACGTCTTTACGCCGGAGATGCTTGAGACGTACGCCGAAAAGTGGTATCGGCGGCGCGAACGCATAGATCCGGACAACATTCTCGTGGAGAGCGGTTTTCTCAACCCAACGAAGCAGGAGGAGACCCGTGCGTTTTTCGACACGTGCCCGTATCCGACGCTCCTCTTCTCGGCGTTCCCGGATGAACGGTATGTGTATCTTTCGGCCTTCGGGGAAAACGCCGCTCGCTACAAGGGCGACTTCGCCGAGTGCACGCGCGACTGCGCCAAAAACGAATACCCCGGGCAGCTTCCTTTCGACTTTCTTCAAACTTTTCTCGCTCGCCGGGCCCGGCCGCCGAAGAGGTGAACCGGCCGCATTTCGAAAAAATCGGAAAAATTTGAAAAAAAGTCTTGACAAATTGCCGGATTTTTCGTATACTGACGAAGCCTTGAGGCCGAGTAGTTCAGTCGGTTAGAACGCTAGCCTGTCACGCTAGAGGTCGAGGGTTCAAGTCCCTTCTCGGTCGCCAACTTGCCCCCAGTATTTGGGGGCAAAGTTATGCTGTTATAGCTCAGTCGGTAGAGCGCATCCTTGGTAAGGATGAGGTCCCCAGTTCGAATCTGGGTAACAGCTCCATAAAACCTGCAGTCCGTTGAGATTGCAGGTTTTTTGTTTTACCTTCATATGAAATTCAAGCAGGGAGAGAAGACTATGAACGCCGCATATTATCGGGGAAATCGGGAACGTCTCTATGCCATGATGCAGCCCGGCTCGCTTTTGATGCTGTTTTCCGGCGAAGAAATCCGGAAGACGAACGACGAATACTATCCGTTTTTCGCGGATCGGAGCTTTGTCTATTTTACGGGGCTCAAATGCAAGCAAGCCGTATTGCTTGCGCGGAAGGACGCGGAGGGCAGCGTCGCAGAGCGGCTGTATCTGCTCCCGCCAGACGCTTTTGCCGAGCGCTGGACGGGCACGCGCGTCAAGCCGCAGGAAGCCGAGAGCATTTCCGGCGTGCACGATGTACATTTTGTCGCCTCGTTGGAAGCGGATGTCGGCACGCTGGCCAACAGCGGGAATTACGGCTCGGTCTATCTGGACCTCTATCGCGTCTCCCCGGCCGACATTGACCGTCCGGCTCATGCATGGCGCGATGTATTCCAAAAGGAATATCCGTTCCTGCGCATCGATAACGCCAATGTGCCGATCCGCCGTCTGCGGCTCATCAAGCAGCCCTGCGAGATCGAGGCACTGCGGGAGGCGGAGAAGATCACCAAAGCGGGCATTCTCGCCATGATGCATAACTCCTATCCCGGAAAATACGAGTACCAGTACAAGGCCGATTTTGACTATGCGCTGGCACAGTTCAGCCCTGACGGCCCGGGATTTCCGTCCATCATTTCCGCCGGCAAAAACAACTTCTGCATCCACTACTACAGCTACACCGGTCAGGCGCAGGACGGCGACATGATCCTCAACGACGTGGGCGCGCAGTACGACAACATGATCACCGATGTATCCCGCGGCTGGCCGTGCAGCGGGCGCTTTTCGGAGCGTCAGCGGATCTTGTACGAATGCGTGCTGGCGACCTCAAACCATATGTTTTCGATCATTCGCCCCGGCATGCCCATGGAAGAGGTAGACGCCGAGATCCGCCGCTACAATGCGGAGCGTCTCGTCGAAGCGGGCGTTTTGAAGAGTACAGAGAAAATCGGCAAACTGATGTGGCACAGCGGTGCGCATCACATCGGCTATGATGTGCACGATGTCGTGGAGCGTCCGGCCGTCATCGCGCCGAACATGGTGTTCTGTGTGGATGTCGGCGTATACCACGAGGAGTGGGGCATCGGCTTCCGGCTGGAGGATAACTGCCTGGTGACGGAAGACGGCTGTGAAAACCTCTCGGCAGTGATCCCGCGCACTGTTGCCGACATTGAAGCGGAGATCCGCCGCGGCTGACCGATAGAGCAAGTATTGCTTTGGACCCTGGCCGCAGGCGCACTCGTCGGCGGGCTGGACTGTCTGTTCGGCAACCGCCTCGGGCTGGGGGCCGATTTGAGGAGGGCTTCCGTCTGCTGGGCCCCACGGCTCTCTCCATGGCGGGCATACTCTGTCTTTCTCCGCTCATCGTCAAAGGGCTTTCTCTGACGGTGGTGCCGCTTTGGAAAGCGGTCGGGCTCGATCCCGGCATGCTGGGCGGCTTCCTTCCCATCGATATGGGCGGCTATTCGACAGCCGTCGGCCTCGCCGACGATCCCGCCGTCGGGCTGTATGCGGGCATCCTGGTCTCCGCCACGATGGGCTGCACCTTTGTATTCACCGTTCCGATGGGAATGGGACTTCTGGATACGGAGGATGCCAAAGCCTTTTCGCAGGGAATACTGATCGGACTCGTCCCCATGCCCGCAGCGCAGATATTGGGCGGAATGGTCGCCGGGATGGAGCCGGTCATCCTTCTGATGGAGAGCATACCTGTGCTGCTGTTCTCCGCCGTGCTGATGCTCGGTCTCCGCTTCGCTCCGCAGAAGAGTCTGAAAGTATTCGGCGGCTTTGCCCGACTCATACGGGTGCTTTCGCTGGTCGGACTGATCCTCGGCGCGGTGCAGTACATCGCCGATATCGACCTGCTGCCGTCGCTGCTGCCGCTGGAAGAGGCAATGCAGACAGTCGCGTCCATCGGCATTGTCATGCTGGGAAGTCTCCCCGCAGCGGAGCTCCTCCGGCGCGCTCTCACGAAGCCGTTTTCCGCTTTGGGCCGGAGACTGGGCATGGACGAGGGCAGCTTCGCCGCCCTGCTCGTAGGCTTTGTCAGCGTCACCCCGGCCATCACCATGCTGAAAGGCATGGACCGCCGCGGGCAGGTGATGAACGCCGCCTTCCTCGTCTGCGGCGCCTCCGCTCTGGCCTCCCACCTCGGTTTTACCGTATCCGTCGAGCGGAGCATGATGCTCCCGCTGCTTCTGACCAAACTGGCCGGCGGCCTCATGGGCGCGGCTCTGGCTTTGCTTCTGACAAGAAGATCCGCCGACCATTCGGCGTAATATTGCTTTTCCGGACAGGCAGGCAGAGCCGCTCCTGCTGTTCGATCCGGAGACAACGTAAATGCCGGAACGGGAAAACTAAAGAGAAAGCCGCAAAACAAGAACGCAGAAAAAGCCTGTAACCATTGAGATTACAGGCTTTTATTATGGCGGGGAGTGCAGGATTCGAACCCGCGTGGGCTTGCACCCTAACGGTTTTCAAGACCGCCCCGTTATGACCGCTTCGGTAACTCCCCGTATAGAATTACCGTATTAAATTACCACATTTCCGCCGTTCTGTCAATTCCTGCGGCAAATTTCACGAAAAATTCGATGTGTCGGCGTATAAAAGGATTGCAAAGCAGGCGGTTTGTATGGTATAGTTTGTTGCTGTGAATTTTCGAAATACCATCTGATAAGGGAGAGTATACATGAACGATTTAGGAAGCAAGATCTATTCGGCCGTGGAAAAGGCCGTGAAAGAGGTTTATGACCTGGAGCCGGCCGAAGGGCAGCTCATTATTGAGACGCCGCAGGATAAGAAGCTGGGCGATTATTCCACCAGCATCGCCATGAAGCTCTCCCGTACGCTCCGCCGCAACCCCATGGAGATCGCCGAACCCCTCACTGCGAAGCTCGCGGAGCTGCTGCCCGAATGCGAGAGCATTACCGTCGCCCGCCCCGGCTTTATCAACTTCAAGCTCAAGCAGGGCGCACTCACCGCGATCATCAACGATGTGATCGCCGCCGGGGACGACTACGGCAAAAACGAGTCCGGCAAGGGCAAGCGTCTGCTCCTCGAGTGGGTGTCCGCCAACCCGACCGGCGATTTGCACTGCGGCCACGCCCGCAACGCCGCATGGGGCGACTGCGTTGCCCGCATGATGGAGGCCAGCGGCTGGGATGTGCTGCGCGAGTTCTATGTAAACGACGCCGGCAACCAGATCGTGAAGCTCGGCGAATCGATCACTTCCCGCTATTTCGAGTACTTCGGCAAGGAATACCCCCTGCCCGAGGACGGGTACCACGCCGCCGACATCAAGAACATCGCCGCACAGCTCGCCCAAGAGGAAGGTGACAAGTGGCTCACTGCCGATCCGGACGAGCGTCTGCATCACTTCATGGACTACGGCAAGGCCAAGGAGCTCGCCAAGATCGACCGCGATCTGAAGGGCTACCGCGTGCTCATCCAGAGCTGGATGCACGAGACCTTCTTCTATGAGAATCACGCCGAGCGCATCAATGCCTGCCTGCAGCACATGGCGGACATGGGTCTCACCTACGAGAAAGACGGCGCGCTCTGGTTCAAGAGCACCGACTACGGCGACGACAAAGACCGCGTCCTCCGCAAGAGCGATGGGACATTTGCCTACCTTACGCCCGACATTGCCAACCACGTCTATAAGATCGAGCGCGGCTATCCCCTGCTCGTAAACCTCTGGGGTGCCGACCATCACTCCTACGTCACCCGCATGCAGAACGCCCTCACGGCGCTCGGCTATCCGAAGGACACGCTCTCCGTCGACCTCATCCAGATGGTGCGTATGGTCGAGGATGGCGTGGAAGTCAAGATGTCCAAGCGTACCGGCAACGCCATCACCATCCGCGAGCTATGCGAGGACATAGGCGTAGACGCCGCGCGCTGGTTCTTTGTGTCCAAGGATGTCGCCACGCATATGGATCTCGACCTTAAGCTTGCCCGCTCCAAGGACAACAACAACCCCGTGTACTACGCTCAGTACGCCTACTCCCGCATGTGCTCCATCCTCAAGAATCCGCAGATCCCCGAATTCCATGCCGTGGAAGTTTACGACCGTCTGACCGACGAGAAGGAGCTGCAGCTCCTCAAAATGATCGGCGAGTTCCCGAAGGAAGTGGCCGCCGACGCCCTCAACCGCAAGCCGAACAAGATGACCGAGTACATCATCTCGCTCGTGAAGGTGTTCCACAGCTACTATAACTTCACCAAGGTCAACAACCCCGATGATCCCGAGCTCACCAACCAGCGCCTCGGCCTCATCAAAGCCACCATGATCACCCTCAAAAACGCCCTTAACCTCATCGGCGTCACCGCCCCCGAGAGCATGTAAAAATCATCAAATGAACTCATCCCCTCCGCTTCGGAGCTTTTCCGGAACGGAGGGTTTTCTATGCGGTCAAAGCTTGTCGTCAAGTTCCGGTATGGAATACCAAAATGCTCATATCTCAGATTTTCGGTTATATTTGCTAAAAATTTATGTCGAATATTTGTTAAAACGTAGAAATGAAAAAAGGGGGTTGATTTTGTCAGACAAATGACTATACTGAAATTGTCTTTTGT
>CAVGGQ010000024.1:0-24715 GCA_963628785.1 Oscillospiraceae bacterium
GCCTAGGCCAGTATCATGGCCTTATAGGCCTAGAGCAAACCACGGGCTTTGCCCGTGGTTATGATTGTCGGATTCGTATGAATTTGTTGCTGCCTCACTCCAGCGCAAGGCCCCAATAGATGGGCTTTGCACCATTTAGACCCATGAGGAACGGCTCGTCGCCGATGGGGGCGGGGAGCGCTTCGCGGACGGTGCGGCCTTCCACGGCGTAGATGTCGCCGTCGTCACCGCAGTAGAACTTCCCAGAAACGGCGAAGAGCTCGAGAATTTCGGGGGTATATTTGGCGTGATGTACGCCTTCGAGCCACTCTTCGCGGCGGGCGTTGTATTCCTCGGCACCGATCTTGTGCAGGAAATGGGGAAGACGCATGCTCGGACGGTAAGAGACCGTCTGCGCATTCATCGTGAGCGCATACCAGCAACGAAGTGTTGCCTCCGCGGGACAGATGTACGCAGGCTCACCTGCTGCGGCGGCCAGCGTCACGGCGCGTCCGTAGCCGCGTCCGCGATACTCGGGCAGCGTCCCGACCGCGTAGATGTACTTCACATCGCCGAACGGCACGGCATACGCCGAGGCGACGATCTTTCTGTCTTCCTCTACCACGCTCGCCATGCCCAGACGGTAGATGAGGCGGAAGAACGCATCAATGTAGCTGTCCTCGTCGCCGAAAACCACGCGCCAAAGCTCCTTGAGAGCCTCTTCCTCGCCGGGAAGAGAAAACCGCGGCGCGCTCATAGCTTCTCCTTGCGGAGAGCAGTGTATTTGCTGATCATAAACATCGGATGCCACTCCTCCTTGGCTTTGCGAAGACCGGGCTTGCCCATGTCTTCCTCGCGGTTCAGATACAAAATTTCGGGATAGTCTTTTTGAATATGCCGCGCGAACTCGCGCGCGATCATCGGGTACGCCCCCGGCACGGAATCGAGCGCTTTCTCGAAATGCACATCCATCGTGTCGGCGCAGAGCCCCTCACCGGCCGTGAACGCCACCGGTTTCCCGTCCGCATAAAGGATGCCGCCGGTCATGTCGAGCGTGTCCCAGTATTGCATCATGCGGCGGATGGCCTCGTTTTCTTCGGCGTCGCCGCCGTCCTTTTCCTCGTCCCACGCGCCGAGCAGCACGCGGCAGTCGTCAAATCCGGCCGGCGTAAGAGGCTCATAGTGCCAGTCGTATGTTGATTCAAAGCGGTTGCAGAAGTTGCGCTTGCTGTGAAGCTTCTTGCCGGCAAGCGTCGCAAACGCTCCGGTGGAATAGACATAGTCAAAATCGTCGCGGTCCTCCGTGAAAGTGAACTCCCCAGGCATCGCCTGCTCCAGAGCTTCCCTCTGCGGTTCTGTTACACCGTGCAGAGAGAGCGGCAGACCGTGCTCCGCGGCGCGCTCTTCGAGTGCGTGGACGGCGGCGAGAAGGTCGCCCCGACCGGAGGGATATGCGTAGAACGCCCCCTTCGGGCAGAGATACTCCACGCCGAGCCGGTCCCCAAGCCGGGCGACATTTCGCCTGCAGAGAATATTCCAGAGAAACACGTTGCCGAAACTGTCCGTGGAGCTACGGGAATTTTCCCACGTGAGAGCTTCTTCGAAAAATACCTTATGCTGCAGCCCAATCGACTGAAAATCGCTCATAAACAAAAGCCTTTCGTCAATACCGCACGATGCTGTGTGCGGTGCCGTTATATCTTATATAGATGCGTGAGCCGCTTCGCTTCGCTCCGCAGCGCGCGCAGATCCTCAAATGTTTCGGGGCGCTTGGTGATATCGCGCAGCAGCGCCGACGGATGATAGATGGCCATCACACGAACACCGTTGACATCGAACCACTGCCCGTGCTCGCGCGTAATGCGAAAATCGGGCTTGATAATGCCCATCGCGGCGATGCGCCCGAGACACACAATGATTTTCGGCCGTACCAGATCGAGCTGTGCATCGAGCCAGTGGCGGCACGCTTCCTGCTCGGTGTTGAGCGGATCGCGGTTGTGCGGCGGGCGGCATTTGACAACATTGGCAATGTACACGCGCGAGCGGTCGAGATCGATCATCTCGAGCATATCGTCAAGCAGATGACCGGCCGGGCCGACGAACGGCTCGCCCTGAAGATCTTCCTGTTCGCCCGGACCTTCGCCGATGAACATCAGCTCGCTCTCGGTGTCGCCGACGCCGAACACGACATGCTGCCGCCCCTGCGAGAGCGGACACTCCCGGCAGGAAAGACAGCGCTTTTCCAGCGCATCCATTGCATCCAATTTCATCCCTCCCCGCAACGCAAATACTCTACCACGCCTTTGGCAAAAACGCAATCGGTAAATCAAACAAACAAGAAGAGAGGCGCCCGCTTTCGAGCGTCTCCCTTCAAGTCGGGTAGATATATCAAGAGAGGTTCAGAGCTATCACACCTGGAAGTTGACGGAGGTGGAGCCTTCGTCTTCCTGCACAAACTCGTAGTCCTTGCCGGGGAGCACGGCGTTGAGCACGATGCCCACAATGGAAGCCACGGCGAGACCGGAGAGGCTGATGGAGCCGAAGCTGATGCTGCCTGCGCCGGAGTAGTTGATGCCGATGGCCAGCACGAGGATGAGGGCGGCAATGATGACATTGCGGGTGTTGGAGAAGTTGACCTTGTTCTCCACGACATTGCGCACGCCGACGGCGGAGATCATGCCGTAGAGGATGAGGGACACGCCGCCAATGGTCGCGGTGGGCATGGCCTGTACAAGAGCGGAGAACTTCGGGCAGAAGGACACGATGACGGCAAACACCGCGGCAATGCGGATGACTCTGGGGTCGTACACGCGGGTCAGTGCGAGAACGCCGGTGTTTTCGCCGTAGGTGGTGTTCGCGGGAGCGCCGAAGAGAGCGGCGAGAGTGGTTGCAAGACCGTCGCCGAGGAGAGTGCGGTGGAAACCAGGGTCGACCATGTAGTTGCGCTCCACAGTGGAGGAAATGGCGCAGATGTCGCCGATGTGCTCGACCATGGTGGCAAGGGACAGAGGAACGATGGTGAAGATGGCGCTCACGAGAAGGCCGGTGTCAAGATCGGACACGGTGAAGAGATGGAACACGGTGCGGTCCCATACGATCGGGAAGCCAACCCACTTGGCGGCGCTGACGGCTTCGACAACGGAGGCGCGCTCTGCGGGATCTACGATCAGGGCAAACACATAGGAGCCGAGGACGCCGAGCAGGATGGGAATGATCTTGGCCATGCCCTTGCCCCACATATTGAAGCCGATGACGATCGCAATCGCGACAACGGCGACGAGCCAGTTGCCGGAGCAGTTCGAAATGGCGGAGGAGGAGAGCGTCAGACCGATGGCGATGATGATGGGGCCAACAACGATCGGGGGGAAGTAGCGCATGACTTTCCTCACACCGAACGCTTTGAAAAGCGCGGCGAGGATGACATACATAAGACCCGCTACCGCCACGCCGACGCAGGCGTAAACGAGAAGCTCGGGCTCACCGTTCGGGGCAATGGCGTTGTAGCCGCCGATGAAAGCAAAGGAGGAGCCGAGGAACGCGGGAACTTTGCGCTTGGTGATGAGGTGGAAGAGCAGCGTGCCGAGACCCGCAAAGAGAAGCGTGGTGGCGACATCGAGTCCGGTCAGCGCGGGAACGAGCACCGTGGCGCCAAACATGGCGAACATGTGCTGCAGACCGAGCACCAGCATGCGGGGCGTGCCGAGCGAACGAGCGTCATAGATCGCTTCGTTGCCGATTTGTTTTTTGTTCATAGTCGTTTTCTCCTTATGAAATTTATTTATTCCTTCTCATATATCGAAACGTTGGTTTCGCCGTCGTTCTCACGAAGGCGGACCGCAACGATCTCGTGCAGGGATGTCGGGATGTTTTTGCCGACAAAATTGGGCTTGATGGGGAACTCGGCGTGACCGCGGTCAATGAGCGCGAAGAGCTGAATGCGGGCAGGACGGCCGAGGGAGATGAGCGCGTCGATCGCGGCGCGGGCGGTGCGGGTGGTAAAAATAACGTCGTCACAGAGCACAACGGTCATTCCGTTTACATCAAACGGAATGTGCGTGTCCGAAACGACGGGTGAATCGGAAACGCTCGTAAGGTCGTCCCGATAAAGAGTGATATCCAGTTTTCCGACCGGGACGCAAACGCCCTCGATTTTCTCGATGTTGTCGGCAATACGCTCGGCGAGAGGAATGCCGCGGGTCTTAATGCCAATAAGGCAAAGGTTCTCGGCCCCGTGATTCTTTTCAATGATCTGGTGAGCAATACGCACCAGCGTCCGCTCTACGGCGCCTTCGTCCATAATCTGCGCTTTGAAAATCATCTCATTCCGCTCCTTCCGTGCGATTTGGCATCAAAAAAACCCTGCCCGGAAACCGGACAAGGCACAACAGCGCGCAGAGAATGCGCAAATCTATCGGATGACACCTTGCCGGCAGCTCCGTACCGACTTAAAGAGGTCTTTCTGCAAAATATACTATCACTCCGCCGCTCCGGTGTCAACGGGAAATTCTGTACAAAATGCACCGCGCTCCGCTGCATAATTTCGGAGTATTCCCGATGCTGCCGTCAAACCGTCGATATCGGCACGGAAATATTTGCAACGGCGGCGAATCGGAAGTATAATACCCACGATGAAACGTAGGGGCCTGCTTTTGATGAAAAATCGTCTGATCCTCTTTGCCCTGCTGCTCGCGCTTTTGCTCACAATCTTTTCCGGCTGCGCCGGAGGGACACAAAAGGGCATCACGGGCTGCGAGGACTTTCAATCTCCCGATATGCGCCTCGGCGTGGCGACCGGTTCCCCGGCACATCTCGTTTCGGAGATCGTATATCCCTACGACGATCCTCGAAAAATTCGAAGCTGCCGCCGGAAGCAGTTCCTGCGCGGCATATTCAAAGCCGGACTGGAGGCTGTGGATGACGGCCGGCGCGAAGCGGCGAGCGCCCTCGGCTTGAATCCGGCGGAAACCTTCCGCCGCATCACCCTCCCGCAGGCCGCCGAGCACCGATATCCGCCTGACCTTCCGCTATTTGGAAAAGCTCGACACGGCTGAGCTCCGCTTCGAAGGCAAGTCTATCCCGGCGGATATTGCGAGCGGGAGTATGATACGGTATCCGATAAGATCGTCCGCACTGTGTCTGAAGAGATGCACTCCGAAGCGGGCCGCCTGACGTTGTCCCTCTGACTTGCAATCAAGGAGAAAATACGATACAATAAAGGCAGCACCCCGCAATGTCGCCTGCGGCGCTTTGCGGATCTTTTTCGCCGACTCATTGTCATCAAGCCTTGCCATACACAAAGTATGACTGCGGCTTTCTTCCTTGATTCGGTAAAAAATCTCTCGCAAATCGCTCTTGCCGAATTATGCGGTGCTGCCTAAAACTGAACAATATAATAAAACCGAATGATACTCGGACGGTACTTTTCCGCACCGACGATGCAAAGGAGAAAAACCGATGGAAGCATTGAAATTTCGCGATATGCCCTATGCCCGCCCGGACGGCGAAGAACTGAAAACATCGATCCAAGCCCTTACCGAAAAGCTCAAAGCGTCGGAGAACTACGAATCCGCCAGAGCCGCATTTCTGGAAAAGGAAGAGCTCTCCAAACATATCCGGACCGTATACACCCTCGCCATGGTGCGCAACACCATCGACATGCGCGACGCCTTCTACGAAGAGGAGACCCGCTTCTGGAATATGCTCATGCCGGAGCTGCAAGAGTATCTCCAGCAGTGGACGATGGCGATGCTTGCCTCGCCTTACCGCGCGGAGTTTGAAAAGAAATTCGGCAAGCTGATGTTCCTCAACGCCGAGATCGCCCTCAAGACCTTCTCTCCGGCCATTATTCCCGAGCTGCAGAAGGAAAGCGGTCTCACGCAGGACTATGATAAGCTCATCGCCTCCGCGCAGATCCCGTTCGAGGGCGGCGTATATACGCTCTCCCAGCTCTCGCCGTTCAAGACCGATGCGGACGATGCGCGCCG
This sequence comes from Oscillospiraceae bacterium, assembly GCA_963628785.1. Taxonomy (GTDB): domain Bacteria; phylum Bacillota; class Clostridia; order Oscillospirales; family Oscillospiraceae; genus Apopatocola. Next base: position 5,964 of record CAVGGQ010000024.1, read on the forward strand.
CCTCGCCGCATGAAAAGCCGAGGGCACATGGTATAAAGAGCACCAGAGCGACCTGGACCGCATTTACGATGAACTCACGCATCTGCGCGACACGATGGGCAAAAAGCTCGGCTACGAAGGCTACACCACGCTCGGCTATTACCGCATTGGCCGCAACCGCTACGGAAAGGCCGATGTGGAAAAATTCCGCGCCGCCGTGCGCAAATACCTCGTGCCCGTCGCGGACAGCATCTACCGCGAGCAGGCCAAGCGCCTCGGCAAGGAGTATCCGCTCTCGTTCGCAGACGCTGCCCTCTCGTTCCGCAGCGGCAACCCGCGCCCGTGCGGCGATGCCGAGCACATTCTCGCACACGGACAGAAGTTCTATGATGAGCTGAGCGAGGAGACCGGCAAGTTCTTCCGTATGATGCGCTCCCGCGAGCTGCTGGATGTCCTCTCCACCGAGGGCAAAGCCGCCGGCGGTTACTGCTGCACGCTCCCGGAATATTACGTTCCCTTCATTTTCGCAAACTTCAACGGCACGCAGCACGATGTCGAAGTCGTGACGCACGAAGCGGGACACGCCTTTGAAGCCTACCTCAACGCATGGCGCGTGCCGATGGACGAGCCGAGCATGGAAGCGTGTGAAGTGCACTCCATGTCCATGGAATTCATGGCATGGCCGTGGGCGCAAGGCTTCTTCGGCAAGGACACCCGCAAGTATCTCTACAGCCACCTCGCCGGTGTCGTAACATTCATCCCCTACGGCACAATGGTCGATCACTTCCAGCATGTTGTCTACGAAAAGCCGGATATGACCCCGGAGGAGCGCCACGGCGTCTGGAAAAAACTGCTCGGCATCTATATGCCGTGGATGAAGCTTGACGGAGATATCCCGTTCTATTCCGACGGCGAAGGCTGGCAGCGTCAGCTCCACATCTACGACAGCCCGTTCTACTACATTGACTACTGCCTTGCGCAGACGGTCGCACTCGAGATCTGGGCGATGCTGCAGAAAGACCGCGATACTGCCTGGGAACACTACATGGCCTACACGCGCCAGGGCGGCAGCGAGGTATTCACCACCCTCCTCAAAAACGCCGGACTCGAAAGCCCATTCGATGAGAACTGTCTGCGCACCGTATGCGAGACCGCCAAAACCTGGCTCGATAACTTCGACCTCACCGGCATCGAATGAACGAACTGCCGGTCGGATGCGTCTGTTAATTGACCGGCGAATACATCATACGGCGCATATCTTCCTTTGGCGCCGCAAAGGACATCTGCATGAAATTTTTCCGATGCAAAATTTGGATATTGCTGCTCGTGCTTGCGTTTTCCGTCTCGCTCGGCGCGTGTACTTCGCGCCCAATGCCGGAGAAAACGGAAGCCGGGGAGACCGTGTTCCGTCTCGGCTTTTCCGATACGCCATCCTCGCTGGACCCGTACACTGCCGACACGGAGGAAGCGGCCGCGGCCATAGCGCTTTTGTATGACACGCTTTTCTATGCCGACATCGAAACGGGGCGTTACATCAACAGCCTCTGTCTCGAGTACACCGTACAGGATGCGGCCGCGGACGGAGCGAGGCTTTGGACACTCACTCTGCGAAGCGATGTCCTCTTCCATGACGGCAAGACCTTGACGTCGCGCGATGTGGAATTTTCTCTCCAGTCGATGAAGGACTTTTCCCGGTTCTACGGCTACCCCGGCTGCGAACTTATCGACACGACCGGCATTTCCGTTACGGACGACACCCACATCGCGTTCCTCGCTTGGGGCGATGTCGCGGCGGTCGAGGAGTGCCTCTCGCGCGTGCCGATCGTCCCACGCTCCGTCTGGAATTCGCTCGACGGCATGGCATACTCCACCGCCGGCATCCCGAAAAACGCCGCCGGCCGTGAGACGCTCGCCGCCCTCGCGCCGAGCGCCGAAACGATGGTCGGCTCCGGCCTCTACATCTGGGACAGCTTCGAAAACGGCACTCTCACGCTCCGCCGCAACGAAAACTACTGGAACGGCACGGCAAGCGCCGAAGTCGTAGAGCTGCATTTCGGCGTGGAAGACCTCGTCGCATCGATTGAAAACAACGAGATCGATGCAGCTTGGAATCTCTCGAGCGCCGATGCCGAGCAGCTCGCCGAGGGACGCAGCAGTGCCCACGGCACATTGGGCGAGCTGCTGCTCCTCGAGATCAACCAACGCACGGACAGCGCCTCCGAAGGAAACGCCCTTCTGCGGGATAAAACGATTCGCGAGGCCATTGCCCTCTGCACCGACCGCGATACGCTCGCCCTCACCGCTTTCGGCGGGGCCCTGCCGACCGACGGTTTCTCTGTCCCGTACGGCTCGGACGATCCCGCAGCTTCCGATTACAACCCCGCGGCAGCCGCAGCGATTCTTGAAAAGTCGGGCTATACGGACACGGACGGCGACAGCGTGCGCGAATCGGAAGCGGGGGAGAAGCTCTCCTTCCGCATTCTCTGCAGCAACTCCTCGACCGCATGGCTTCGCGCAGCGACCATTCTCCGCGATGCATGCGCCGAAGCCGGCATAGAGATGGAGATTATCGCACAGGCTCCCGGGAAAGCCCTTTCCTCTGCCATGAACGGCGACTTTGACCTCTATCTCACCGCCGTGCAGAGCTACTACGATGCCTATCTCTCGCTCGCCTCGTACTACTGGAACGACGGCGCTGGAGCCTACTGGAACGGCACCGCCTCTCCCGGCTGGAACATCTCTGGCTACTCAAACAAGGAATTCGATGCGCTCTATGACGAACTCACATTTACTTCTTCCACCGAGCGCGACGCACTGGAAACGGAAATGGAAGCTCTGCTTCAAGAGGACTGCGCTGCGATCCCCATAGCGTTCGCCGCCAAAAACCAGATCTGCAGCGGCGCCTGGCTCCGCCTCCGCCAAGACCACACCGAAGGCCTCTACTTCAACCCCACCATCCTCCGCCAGCAGCTCCAGGGCATGAGCGTCGGAAATGCCTGAAAATAAAGCATCATCGCCGCGGAAAAATCCGCGGCGATGATGCTTAATGAGATCTTTTCAGGGTTTAATGACGAGATCGGCTTTTTCGAGGGTCTCTACAATGGAATACATGTTCGTGATGCCGCCGACAAGGAGATTTTCCTTCAGCTTGTAGTAGTCGAGACACGTGCCGCAGGTGAGAATTTCCACGCCCTGCGCTTCCAGTGTTTTCAAGTCCTCAATGGATGGGCCTTCGGTGGCGGTAACATACGCGCCGCTGTTATAGAAAAGAACGGTCTTCGGCAGCGTATCCTGCTGGGTCAGCGCAAAAATGAACGCTTTCAGCAGCGTCTTGCCCAGGGCTTCTTCGCCTTCGCCCATATGGTTCTTGGATATAGCGACAACAACATTCTTCGCCCCCTGCTTGAGAGGTACGCAGACCGCGGCCTCATCCTCAACGGCACGACCGCCGCCGACCGCATCGATCACTACGTTGTAACGGTTTTCTGATTCCTTTTCGGCGCGAACCGCATAGCCGTACTGTCCGGCAAGACGAATGAGATTCTGAACGGCAGCGTCATTGCCTACGAGCACCCGCACGGTTTCGGGCGCTGTGAGCGCATCAATGGCCTTTTTTGCTTTCACTACGGGCATGGGGCAGGCTTCCCCGAGAGCATCTACGGTAATCATGGATCAAACCTCCGTTTTATTCATTTTGACAGAGAAATAATAGCACAAATATTTCAGCACAATTATCGGAAATATAAATGTCAATTGGCAGAGCACCCGGCTCTACCGATAGAATTCATACGGAACTTTTATTGGAAAACCGTCAGATACTTTTCCGTCGGAGCCAGGCGGCCGACAGCGGAGAAGGCCATATGCGCGGGATCTAAAAGCTCTCGTGAGAGGGCGAGAACATCGTCCTTCGTCACGGCATCGTACCGCTCGATGATCTCGTCGGCGGTAAGGCATTTGCCGAGCGTCAGAAGCGAGGAGCCGAGCCGATTCATGCGGCTCGAGCTCGACTCGAGCGAGAGAATGATGCCGGATTTGATAAGCTCCCGCGCGCGGCGAAGCTCTTCGTCTGTGATGCCGTCATTTCGGAACGTCTCCACCTCGCGGCGGATGAGAGCGAGCGCCTTCATCTCGGCGTCGCGTCCGACCGCTGTGGATATAGCGAGCATGCCCGCCTCCTCATAGGACGAGGTAAAGCTCCCGATGCTGTAGCAGAGTCCGTGCTTTTCGCGCACGGTCTGGAATAGGCGCGAGGACATGCCGCCGCCGAGCGCCATGGAGAGCACCTGCCACGCAAAACGGCTCTCCGAGCCGTCCGGAAGACCGGGGAATGATAGGCAGAAATGGTTCTGCTCCGTTGCCTTGCGCTTGGCGATGACGGCACTTTTGTATGCGCTTTTGCGGCATTTGCCGGGATGCGTCGGAGCCAGCGCGGAAAAGCGGTCGGCAAGCTTTTGCAGATTCGCGTCCGTAAAGCTGCCGCACACCGAAACAACGGTGCGGTCGGGGCTGTACTCGCGCTCCTTGAAAGCGCGAAGCGATGCGCCGGTCATGCCGTTAAGCGAAGCGACGCGCCCGAGCACCGGCTTCCCGAGCGCTCCGGGGAATACCTTTCCCATGAGCTGCTCAACGACCAGATCTTCCGGCGTATCGCGGTACATATCGATCTCCTCAAGCACCACGCCGCGCTCGTTGCGCACATCGTCTTCGGAAAAGAGCGAATCGAAGAACATCTCACAGAGAATGTCCGAAACTTCGTCCAGATGACTGTCGAGCACGCGGGCATAAAAGCAGGTGGAATCGCGTGTCGTAAAGGCGTTCACCTGCCCGCCGATGGCGTCCATGCGCCCGGCCAGCTCCGCTGCCGTGCTGGTCACCGTACCCTTAAAGAGCATATGCTCAATAAAATGGGCGCTGCCTTCCTCATCGGCCTTTTCATACCGTGAGCCGACACCGACCCAAATGCCGACCGAAGCGGAACGAACGCCGTCCATCTTTTCATATGCAATGCGCACGCCGTTCGGCATAGTCATGATTTCGTACATAGGATCCTCCGAAAAAGAACGGCGGGAGGATCAAACAGGATCTCCCGCCGCAGATATTGCTTTAGAGCAGAGAATTAAGCGAATTACTTGGAGGTGTGCGGGCCATCTTCGCCGCGCTCCTTGAGAGCGTCCTTGCGGCTGAGGTTCACGCGGCCGCGGTCGTCGATCTCAGTGACCTTGACCCAGGTGTAGTCGCCGACATTGAGAACGTCCTCGACCTTCTCGGTGCGCTTGAACTCGAGATCCTTGATGTGAACCATGCCGTCCTTGCCCGGAGCAAGCTCAACGAACGCACCGATGGGGATGATGCGGACGACCTTGCCGTAGTAGAGAGCGCCGACTTCGGGCTCAAACACGATGCCCTCAATGATCTTGCGGGCGGCACGGCAGTCGTCGATGTTCTCGGAGGCAATGTAGATGTTGCCGTCATCGGAAATATCGATTTTGGTGTTGGTGTCGGCGGTGATCTTCTGGATGATCTTTCCGCCGGAGCCGATGACTTCGCGGATCTTGTCGGGGTTGATCTTGATGTTGATCATCTTCGGCGCGGTCTTGGCGAGCTCACGGCGCGGTTCGGGCAGAGCCTTGAGCATGACCTCGTCGAGGATCTGGAAGCGGGCTTCCTTCGTGATGGCGAAAGCTTCCTTGATGATCTCATGCTTGAGACCGTCGTTCTTCAGATCCATCTGAATGGCAGTGATGCCTTCCTTCGTACCGGCGACCTTGAAGTCCATCTCGCCGTGGAAGTCTTCCACGCCCTGAATGTCGATGAAGGTGGTGAAGTCATCGCCGTCCTGAATGAGGCCGCAGCTGATGCCGGCGACCGGCGCCTTCAGAGGCACACCGGCGTCCATGAGGGCCAGCGTGGTGCCGCAGATGGAGCCCTGGGAGGTGGAGCCGTTGGAGGAGAGCACTTCGCTCACTACGCGGATGGCGTAGGGGAAGTCCTCGACGGACGGAATGACGGACTGCAGCGCCTTCTCCACGAGAGCGCCGTGGCCGTACTCGCGGCGGCCGGTGCTGCGGGCGGCACGCGCCTCGCCGGTGGAGTAAGAGGGCATGTTGTAGTGGTGCAGGAAGCGCTTCTCGGTCTCGTCCCAGATGGTGTCGAGCTTCTGAGCGGCGGAGAGCGTGTTCAGCGTGGCAATGGAGAGCACCTGCGTCTGGCCGCGGGTGAAGAGGGCGGAGCCGTGGACAACGGGCAGCACGCCGACTTCGGCGCCAAGCGGGCGGATCTCGTTCATGGCGCGGCCGTCAACACGCTTGCCGGCGAGCAGCCATTTCTTTACGACCTTCTTCTGCAGCTTGTAGAGGATCTCGTCCATATACTGCATCATGTCGGGGTGGTCGGTCTCGTACTTCTCCTGCATGGCGGTGACCCACTCGTTCACGCGGGCTTCGCGGACGTTCTTGTCGTCGGTATCCATGCAGTATTCCATGCCGGAAAACTCGTTCTCGACGAGCTTCTCGAAGAGCTCCTCGTCAAAGGCGGCGTGCTCATAGGAGAACTTCGGCTTGCCGATCTCCGCGACCATCTTGTCGATGAGGTCGAGCATCGGCTGCACCATCTCGTGCGCCTTCACGATGCCTTCGTACATGACATCGTCGGGGACCTGATCGGCCTCGGACTCGATCATGACGATCTTCTTGTGCGTGGCGGCAATGGTGGTGGTCATGCGGTTGGTCGCCTTCTCAGCGGCAGTGGGGTTGAAGAGATACTTCTCGCCGTCCCAGCCGAGGACGATGCCGGCGATGGGGCCGTTGAACGGAATATCGGAAATGGAAACAGCGGTGGAAGCGCCGATCATAGCGGCGATCTCGGGGGAGCAGTCACGGTCGACGGCGAGCACTTCGCAGGCGATGACAACATCGTTGCGCAGGTCGGTGGGGAAGAGCGGACGCATCGGCCGGTCGATGAGTCGGCTGGCGAGAATGGCGTTCAGCGAGGGACGGCCCTCACGGCGGTTGAAGCTGCCGGGAATGCGGCCGACAGCGTAGAGCTTTTCGTTAAAGTCAACAGAGAGAGGGAAGTAGTCAATGCCGTCCTTGGGACGAGCGGAAGCGGTAGCGGAAATGAGCACGCGGGTGTCGCCGTAGCCGACGAGCACAGCCGCATTGCACAGCTCTGCCATCTTGCCGACCTCCATAAAGAACGGACGGCCGCAGTAATCCATTTCATACCGCTTGTAATTGGGGAATTCCTTGTGCTTGATGATCATTCTTTCATACTCCTTATATACACATATTCACACTGACAAACTGAAAAAGTCTCGCTATCTGCGGAGCGCGATCTCCTTGTTCGGATGCTTTCGTCCGAACGAAGCGAAGTGGAGTTTGTTTGAAAAAAACGGAGAGACAGTATTCACTTGTCTCTCCGTAAAAACCTTCATAACCCTCGGCAGGGATGCCGCAAATTACTTGCGGATACCCAGTTTTGCAATGATAGCGCGGTAACGCTCGATGTCCTTGCGGGACAGGTACTCAAGCAGATGGCGGCGCTTGCCGACCATCTTGTACATGCCCAGACGGCTGTGGTCGTCGTTGGGGTGCTTCTTGAGGTGCTCCGTCAGCTGACGGATGCGCTCGGTGAGGATAGCGATCTGGACTTCCGGAGAACCGGTGTCTTTCTCGTGAGTCTTGTTGGCGTCGATAACGACGGTCTTCTGGTCTTTTGTGATCATGATACATTTTTCCTTTCCGGTTTTCGTTTTCCGCTCGGCTAAGTAAAGGATGAAAGGCGTCCGAAAACTGAGCGCGTCGGTCACATACTACGTTATACTACCACATCCCATCGCACTTGTAAAGCATTATTTTTCAAATTTTTCTCTTTTCAAATCCCACCGCGGGCTTTTCATGCGGGCTGATTTGTGTTATACTCCTGTTCAATCGATCATGTTTCACGGAGAATATTATGTTAACTAAGAATTTCTATCTCGGCTATCATGTTTCCTCGGCGGGCGGGTATATGGCGATGGGGCATCGTGCCGTGGCGCTCGGGGCGAATACATTCGCCTTTTTCACGCGCAACCCGCGCGGCGGTGCGTCGGCGAAGGTGGAGGAGAGCGACATCGCGGCCTTCTGCGCTTATGCTTCGGAGCAGGGCTTCGGCCCTCTCGTGGCGCACTCACCCTATACGCTCAATCCATGCAGCGACAAGCCATCGGTACGCGAGTTTGCAAAGCTCGCTTTCACGGAGGATCTTGCCCGCATGGAGCTGACGCCCAGCTGCTTCTATAATTTCCACCCCGGCAGCCATGTGGGGCAGGGCAAGGAAGCGGGCATCGCGATGATCGCGGCGCTCCTCAACGCAGTTCTCACGCCGGATATGCACACCACGGTGCTCCTAGAGACCATGGCGGGCAAGGGCAGCGAGATCGGCGGGAAGTTTGAAGAGCTGCGCGAGATCATCGACCGCGTGGAGCTCAAAAATAAGCTCGGCGTGTGCCTCGATACCTGCCACATCTGGGACGGTGGCTACGACATCGTCTCTGACCCGGACGGCGTGCTCGCGGAATTTGACCGCGTCATCGGCCTTGAAAAGCTCAAAGCCGTGCATCTCAACAATTCCCTGAACGGACTCGGCAGCCGTAAAGATCGGCACGCGAAGATCCTCGAGGGCGTTATGCCGCCTGAGGCGCTTGTGCGGTTCATCTGCCATGAAGCCGTCCGCGGCCGCCCCTTCATTCTCGAAACACCGAACGACGATGCCGGCTACGCCGTGGAAATCGCGTGGCTGCGCGCACAATGGGAGGAAAACGCATGAGCCGGATCAAAGCCGTACTGTGGGATGTAGACGGCACCCTTCTCGACTTCCTCGCCTCGGAAAAGGCGGCGATAAAAACGCTCTTCGGCGTTTACGGGCTCGGCGAGTGCACCGACGAGATGATTGCGGAATACTCGGCCATCAATGTGCGCTGGTGGGAAATGCTCGAGCGCGGCGAAAAGACCAAACCGGAGATCCTCGTCGGACGCTTCACGGAGTTCTTCGCCTCCCGCGGCATCGACACATCGGTAGCTCCGGCGTTCAACGCCGAGTATCAGGTGCGCCTCGGCGACACCATCGTCTTCTGTCCCCATGCCCTCGAAACGGTGCAGGCGCTACAGGGCAAAGTGTTGCAGTGCGCCGTCACGAACGGCACCAAAGTGGCGCAGACCAAAAAGCTCGCGAAGTCGGGCCTCGATCGCCTGCTGGATCCGATTTTCATCTCCGAGGATATCGGCGCGGAAAAGCCGACACCGGCATTCTTCGCTCCCATATTCGAAACACTTCGGGATATCCGCCCCGACGAAATGCTGATCGTCGGCGACTCTCTCACGAGCGACATGCGCGGCGGCGTGAACATCGGCATCCGAACCTGCTGGTATAACCCCCGCCGAAAATCCGTCTCCGATACCCTCCGCCTCGACTATATCATCACCGATCTCGCTGAAGCGGCGGACATCGTAGAAAAGAGGAAATGAAACGGACGCTGTGACTGCATGAACAGAACACAGCGTCCGTTTTTTCAGGCTTTGGGCAACACCGCACAATGTCGTCTGCGGCGCTTTGCGGGAATTTTGCTCCCGCATTTCGTTACATTTCCTTGCAATACACAAAGTATTGCTGCGTCAATGTGCCTCATTCGGAAGCAAAATTTGCTCACAAATCGCTCTTGCCGAATTATGCGGTGTTGCCTTTGGTTTTCTCAATGCTTCGCAGCACGATGACGGTGCCGACGGCGCACACGGCGGCGGCGATCCACAGCACACTGCTCACGGGGAGAATGTCGTAGAGATGACCCGAAACAAGGCTTGCGATGACTCCGCCGACGGTGGTCGTGCCGAAAGCGAGGCTCTGCCCCTTGGCGGAATCCTCATACGGCACAACGAGCGAAACATACGCCACGATCGCCGGAGAGTACACCGCAAACGACGGCGCCTGCAGGGCTTCGGCGGCATAGAGCAGCGCCATATTGGGCGCGAGCGCGAGAGCAGCGGATTTTATCGTGAAGAAAATAAACGCAAATCCGAGGATCCACGAGCACCGCTTTCGCCGGAAAATGCGGGAATAGAGGAGCATCGTCGGAATTTCTACCATCGCGCCGAATGCGGAAAGATACCCCATCGCCTCCGTATCCCCTCCCACATTCTTCACGAGATTTATGAGAAACGTGGTCGTCGTGTTGTGCGCGAAGAAGATGAGCACGCTGCCGATGAGAAGCAGGCAGAATTTCGGGTTTTCCCTCAGAAATACGCCGAGCGGCCGCCCAACCGGTACCTTGGGCATCTCCGCCGCTGCCGCCGAGCGATGAAGCCGCGTGAGTGCTGCAGTGAGGAGCGTATTGGCCAAAAACTGCAGTGCCGTTCCGCCGAGTGCGACCGCGGTAATGATGTGTATGCCGAGCGAGGTGACAAGCACGCCGAGCACCATCGAAATAAGTGTGTAGAAAAGCGAACCCATCGAGCGGGAAACGCCGTAATTGAGCGACACCTTATAGTGTTCGAAATCCGCGCAGATGCGCAGATTCAACGTGTTGACCGAGAGCATCGAAGCGTGCATGAGCGGATAGCAGACGCTCGTGAGCACGCCGCGCTCCGGGTGGAGCAGGAGAACAAGATAGAATATTCCCTGCAAGGTCAGCACGATCCAAACAAGCGAGGATGCGGAGAGTTTCTCGCTACGGTCGATAACGGAGGAGAGCGCCATGCCGGAGAGAAAGCCGAGCACGCTCCCGAGCGCGAGCAGCGACCCCAGCTCCGAATTCGTATACCCGAGACCGCCGAGATAAACGGCGGCAAAGCTCACGGCAATGCAGAACACCATCCAAAACGCCGCCTGTGCGGCCGAATAAAACGCAGTGCATCGTTTCGCACTCATATCATCCATGCTCCCAAAATTCAAAAGTCATCTATATATATTAGCAAAGGACACGCAAATGTCAACCATTGCGTGTCCTTCATTTTAGAGAACATTATATTACATAGTTATCGGGAAGCGGAGCATTCATAAGAGAAGCCAGGGTGATCGAGTCGAAATACCCGTTGGCGATGCGGCAGAATTCGCGCCACATCGGGAGCGTACGGCACTCGGCTGCACGCGGACAGGGCGGTGCGCCCTCGGCAAGACAGCTCACCGGCGCGAGATCGCCCACGACCAGACGCAGGATCTCCCCGACCGTGTAATCCTCCGGCTCGCGGCAGAGACGGTATCCGCCGCCGCGCCCGTGCACGCCTTCGATGAGCCGGTTCTTAGTCAGCACCGGCACGATCTGCTCAATGTACTTTAGCGAGATATCCTGCCGCGCGGCGACATCCTTCATCGGGATATACCCGCCGCTTCGGTGCTCCGCCAGATCGATCATCACGCGCAGCGCATAGCGCCCGCGGGTGGATATCATCATCGCGCTCAGTCGGCGAACATCGGCGTGGAGAGATAGCGGTCGCCGGTGTCTGGGAAGAGCACAACGATTGTCTTGCCCTCGCTCTCCGGACGGCGCGCGATCTCCACGGCGGCATGAAGCGCGGCACCGGAGGAAATACCGGCGAGAATGCCCTCGGTGCGGCCGAGCATCTTTCCGGCGGCAAAAGCGTCCTCGTTCGCCACGGCGATGATCTCGTCATAGATCTTCGTGTTGAGCACTTCGGGCACAAATCCCGCGCCGATACCCTGGATCTTGTGCGGGCCGGCTTTGCCTGTGGAGAGAACAGCTGAGGTCGCGGGCTCTACGGCGACGGTTTTCACGCTGTCGCTCTTGGACTTGAGATATTCACCGACACCGGTAATGGTGCCGCCCGTGCCGACACCGGCCACAAAGTAATCCACCTGTCCGTTCGTATCGTCCCAGATCTCCGGACCGGTCGTCTCAAAGTGCGCCTTCGGGTTGGCGGTGTTTACGAACTGACCGGCAATGAAGCTGCCGGGGATCTCATGGGAGAGCTCCTCGGCACGCTCGATGGCACCTCTCATGCCCTTCGCGCCATCGGAAAGGACAAGCTCTGCGCCGTAGGCCTTCATGAGCTGGCGGCGCTCCACGGACATCGTGTCGGGCATAACGATAATGAGCCGGTAGCCGCGCACCGCCGCGACGGAAGCCAAACCGATGCCGGTGTTGCCGGAGGTCGGCTCGATGATGACGCTGCCTTCCTTGAGCTTTCCGGAAGCCTCGGCCTCATTGATCATTGCAAGCGCCACGCGATCCTTGACGCTGCCTGCGGGGTTGAACATTTCCATCTTCGCCACGATCCTCGCCTTGAGACCGTATTTCTTTTCCACATGCGTCAGCTCCAGCAGGGGAGTATGACCGATGAGCTGCTCGGCAGAAGTATAAATTTTCGACATGATGAATCGCTCCTTTTCTGATTTCGGAAAAACCTACTAACATACCGATTTGATAGGCAGAATATACACCCGCAGAAGCTGCATGTCAATAGGGAAAATGAAAAATTCCCGCCGCAAAAATGCTGCGGGAACGGAGATCAAAATTATGCCTCTTTCGCTGCGGAGTAGATCTTCTCAATGTCTGCGGCGTACAGACGGACGAGACCGCCGATGACGAGCGTATCGTGACCGGTGCATTTTTCGGCCATCTCGTGCATCTGCTCGCGGGTGATGTCGCCGAGACCAAGCTCACGGAGATTTGCAGGCATGCCGACAGAGCGGCAGAAGCTCTCAAAGGCGGCAACGCCGGAGAGAGCCGTTTCTTCGGGATGCGCGTAGTTCATCTCACGTCCCATAACTTCCACGGCAAAGCGGACGAAGCGCGCCGGATTCACGTGCATGACATAGCGTGCCCAGCTGCCCCAAACGGCGGCCAGCCCCGCACCGTGCGCCACGTCGAACATACCGCCGAGCTCGTGCTCGATTTTGTGTGTTGCCCAGTCCTGCTGCTTGCCGACGCCCAGCAGATTGTTGTGTGAGAGGCTGCCGGCCCACATAAGCTCGGCTCGGGCGTCGTAGTTGTTCGGATCAGCGAGAGCTTTTTTGATGTTCGCCATCACGGTCTTGAGCAGACCTTCGCTCATGCGGTCGAGAAGCTCCGTGTGCTCTGTGTTGGAGAAATACCGTTCCATCGTGTGCATCATGATGTCCACGCCGCCGCTCGCCGTCTGATAGGGCGGGAGTGTGCAGGTGAGCGCGGGGTTCATGATGGCAAAACGCGGACGGGAATATTCGGTGTTGAGACCTTTTTTGAACCAGCCGTCCTCGTTTGTGATGACACAGGAGTTGCTCGTCTCGCTGCCTGCGGCGGCGATCGTCAGCACCGCACCGACGGGAGCGCAGCCGTGCGGCTTCGCCTTGCCGATGAAAAGATCCCATATGTCGACTTCCGGATTGGCAAGCGCATAGCCGACGGCTTTGGCGGTGTCGATGACGCTTCCGCCGCCGATGCCGAGCAGAAAGTCAACACCCGCCGCCTTCGCGATGTCCACGCCCTCGCGTACCTTGGAAAGACGCGGATTCGGCTGTACGCCGCCGAGCAGCTCATAGGCAACACCCGCGGCCTTGAGCGAATCGGTGCACCGATCGAGAAGACCCGAGCGGACGGCGCTGCCGCCGCCGTAGATCACAAGCACATGCGTGCCGCCGCACTCGCGGACGAGCTCGCCGCAGCGCCCTTCCGTATCGCGGCCGAAAACGACCTTTGTGGGAACACAGTATTCAAAGTTCAGCATAGCGATCGTTCCTTTCAACCTTTTTAATGATAGTTTGAATATACTCCTTGACATCAAATGCGTCAAGCGGTGTGTCGCGGCGCAGATAGAGCGGGTGGTGCGGATGCCCTTTGACGGAGCGCTTGCCCGCCGTGAACCACTCGGCACCGTACTCCTCACCGGCGGCGATCATGTCCGCCACGCACCGCGGGAGATAGGGGCGCATTTCGATAATGTTCCCCCAGGCTGCCCAAATGGCGGGCCGCTGCGGGAGAGACGCCTTCAGCACATACCGGAATGCCGCCATGTTCTCCGCGTGGAGCGCTTCGTTGAGGGACGCATCCATGTCGTTCGGGCGCGTGGCGCGCTGGGCGTAGACATTGAACATAATAAAGCAGTCGTAGCCGTTCGAGAGCGCGATGCGCTGCACGGACTGCAGTGTCGCGTCGAGCGCATCCGGCGCGGCGGTCGAGGGATTCACCCCAATGCATATGAGCGGATGCGCTCCGCGCGTGCCGAGAATGTATCGGTATTCCGTGTAAAAATCGGGAACATAGAGCCAGCGCGAGGCATCGTAGCTCTCGCCCTGCCCGCTGCGGGCGAGCGCTCCGTCAAAGGAGAGCAGTTCGAGCTTGTCGGTATCGTCGCTTGGAATGTGCATGATGGCCTCCTTACTGCCGCAGCAGAGCGCGGCGTGCTTCGTGGTCGGGCATAACGGACGCGATGAACCGGTAAAAAGCGGGGGAGTGGTCGTGGTGGCGAATGTGCGCGAGTTCGTGCACAACTACATAATCGATGGCCTCCTCCGGATACTGCATGAGCCGCCAGGAAAAGCTGATGGAATTCTTGCTGCTGCAGCTCCCAAAGCGCGTCCGCGCCCCGGTGATGGTGATATGCGTCGGACGCACGCCCATGAGCGCAGCGTAATGCTCCACCTTCGGCGGCAGGATCCGTTTTGCCTTTTCGATTAGCGCGCGCACTTCCTCTTCGTCCGGCTCGGGATGCGCCGCAGTTCGCTTGGCCTGACGCTCTCTGGCGCGTGCGATCCAGGCAGTGTTTTTTTTCCACGATCTGCCGGATCTGCGCCTTGGAAACGCCGTACGGCGCGCGGATGACAAGATTTCCCTCCGCGTCGATTTTCAGCCCGACGGTCGTGCGGTCGGAGCGAATGATCGTATAGTTATCCATCAGTACCAGATCCACCCGAACAGAAGAATTTTGATGATCCATTGCACCATCGTGTAGTTCACCGTGACCGGGATCTGCACCGAGGCAAAGCCGTCGCCCGATGTGCAGGTGAGAACGGCCGCGCCGCGCGAGAGCGCGCTCACCGTACCGGATGCATCTGCGGATACGACGCTCTCGTCGGAACTCGTCCAAACGACGCTCGCGTCCGACACATCCTCGGGGGAGAGCTCGGCCGTGAGGGTCACGGTATCTTTGTAGTTCAGCTCGAGCAACTCGGGGAGACCAGAAATGCCGCTCGCGCCGATCAGCATCGGAATGCTCTCCTCGCCGAGGAGGACGCCGCAGTCCGTGCAGTAGCGCTGCCGCAGCCCCTCACGCTCATATGTCGGCGCTGTCACGGTCACCCACTCGCCGGACACATGTTTGGCAATGGCCCGCCGCTCCATCTCCGCGCCGCACAACGCACAGGTGAGCACATCTTCGCCCTCTTTATCCTCCGTGGCTGCCTTCACTTCCGTCCATTCACCGGCCTTGTGCCGCGGCGGTGTGAGTGTGTCGCCGTAGGTATACCCGCACCCGGAGCAGGTGTGCTCGGTATGACCCCAGGAATCACAGTCCGGCTCGATCACGGTGTCGGTATAGGAGGGGCTTTCGCATTGCTCCGGCTCGACATTTGCCGTGTAGTCGAAAATCTCATTGCGCGTAAATGTGCTCGTGCAGTCGGTCAGCGTAGGCCAGGACATATATTCTCCGGCGTACTCCGCACAGTAGGCGCGCCGGTCGGTATTGTCCTCAAAGAATGTCACGGTGCCGGTCACCGAGCAGCCGCTAAATGCCCCGATGTCGACGGACTTGTCGTATTGATAGAACATGCCGACGAGCCCGCCGTTGTGCGCGTACCCGCGGCAGGCGGCGTAGCCGTCGATGACAACGGTGCAGTTCGTAAACGAGGCATTGCCGTTGGAAAGAATGCCGCCGAGAAACTCCTCGCAGCGGAGCGCCGTGCTCTCGTCGGCAAAAACGAGCGTCACATCCGTGCTGCAGTTGGTATAGCTCCCGCCGCCAAAGCCCACAAGTCCGCCGATGCCCGCAATGCAGCGGTCGGCGTCATCGGCTGCCTCGCGCGAGCAGGTCTGCGTGAGATGGAGGCGCGTGTAGGAGACCGAAACATTTTCGATAACGGTATCGGGCGAAGCGTACCCCGCAAGCGCACCGACATATACATCTTCCGATGTCGCAATATCCATGTCCACGCCGCGCAGCGAAAGATTTTTAATATGCGCGCCGTTGAGTGCGGAGAAGAATCCGCCAAGCGCCGTATCATAGCTCTTGTCGTTGCCGTCTACCGTGACGGCGGCCTCCTCGCCGAGCTCCGTGACGGTGAGATTATAGATCGAATAACCCGCGCCGTCGAGCGTGCCGGAAAAGGCAGCGGGCTTCCAATCCACGCCGGTCATATCGATGTTCGCCGTCAGCACGAAATCCCCGTCCGGCATCTCGCGCAGCAGCTCAAGATCTTCCGCCGAGCCGATCTCCGTCGGAGCATCCGCCGTCACTGCGGGGCAGAACGAAAGGATCAGAGCAGCGCAGAGCGCGCCGATAACAAACTTTCCGAAACGCATAAAAAGCGCCTCCCATCGAAAATTCCAAACGCTGAAATTATAGCATCATTGCCCGGTGCTTTTCAAGATGCCGGAACCAGTAAAATAAACGAGATCGCCGGAGAAATGCGGCGATGGTGTCAAAAATCTGCGATGTCTGTTAACGGTTTGCGCGCCCGTCCTTCCGACACTCGCAGCCGTGGAAGTCCTGGCGGAGGAAAAACCGGAAGTCATTGTCTACTTCGGCAACTCCATCACCCGGCAGGGTCGGTGGACAAATCAGCTGCGGGATATGTTCCGCAATGCCGGCCTCTCCGTCTGAGCATCGGCGATGTGAGCGAGCGTCTTGCTTTTTCCTCTCCCGGCTATTTCTCTTTGAACTTCCGCAAATATACCGGCATGACCCCGGCGGAATGGCAGCAGAGAAAAGACCGCTACACCGCCTCGGCGGAATTCTGACATAAATTCCCGCTTTTTCGCTTTTGCGGTTTTCGAAACTTTGCTATACTTACAGCAAGAAAATTCGGAGGATATAACGACATGAAAGCCATATGTTTGAGAACGGAATATCTGAAGGAGCCGTTGGGGCTCGGCAGTGCAGAGCCCCGCTTTTTCTGGAACTGCGAGGGCGCCACGGCACAGAGCGCCTATCGGATCGTCGCATATCGAGACAGCGAAACGGTATGGGACACCGGAAAAGTCCGCAGCCCGGAAATGACCCACATTGCCTACGGCGGCGCACCGCTCAAAAGCCGCGACAAGATCCGCTGGCAGGTGACTCTTTGGGACGAAAACGATGAAGAAGGACCCGCCGCGGAAAGCCGCTTCGAGCTCGGACTTCTCTCGAGCGAGGACCGGACGGCAAAATGGATCACGGGTGGCGCGAAACCGCAGAAGAAATACCGCATGAGCATCAACCGCTTCCGAAAGAAGCTGTTCTTCTTCCAAAAAGTCACCTGCGCACGACTCTATGCATCCGCCTGCGGCGTGTACGATGTACATGTGAACGGCAAGCGCATCGAGTCCTTCATCCTTGCCCCCGGCATGACCGACTACCGCAAACGCATCCAATATCAGACATACGATGTGACCGCTCTTTTGGATAAGCAGACCACGCTGGAGATCCGCCTAACGGACGGCTGGTATCGGGGCAGCTCCGCTGCCTACGGAGTCACGCATGTGTACGGAGACACCCTTTCCGTGTTCGCGCAGCTGGAAGTCACATACGAAGACGGAACGAGTGCCGTATTCGGCATCGATGATACCTGGGAATGGTGCAAGGACGGCCCCATCCGCTTTACCGACCTGAAAGACGGCGAGGTATACGATGCGCGGATGGCACCTTCCTACAACGGAAAAGCCAAGGTCACCGCCGCCCCCAAAGCGCCGCTCGTCGCATCCGACAATGTCTATGTCACGGAGCACGAGCGCTTCGCTGCGAAGCTGATCGTAAACCCGGACGGGACCCGCGTTCTGGACTTCGGACAGAACATTGCCGGATACCCGGAATTCACCGTGAAGGGAAAGAGCGGGGAGTCGTTCCGCCTTATCTGCGGCGAGATCCTTGACGAAAAGGGACATGTCGACCTCACCGATGTGCAGGAAACAGTCCCCGCGAAACGCTATGACAACGCGGCCATGATGCTCAAGCTCATGTTCGGCAAAATCATCGGAGAGGCGGATCTTACGCCGAAACAGGAGATCCGCTTCACCTGCTCCGGCGGCGAAGACCACTACAAGAGCAGCTTTACCGTATTCGGCTTCCGCTATGCGCAGATCGTCGGCGATATCGATATCGGTCCCGAAAAGTTCGCGGCAATCGCCGTCTATTCCGATATGGAACAGATCGGCACATTCCGCTGCTCGAATGAGCTCGTTGACCGCCTGTATGAAAACACCCTGTGGAGCATGAAGGGCAACTTCCTCGACCTGCCCACGGACTGCCCCACACGCGAGCGCCTGGGCTGGAGCGGTGACGGACAGACCTTCTTCGATACCGGCTGCTATATGATGGATACGGCGGCGTTCTATCGGAAGTGGATCCGCAACATGGAGGATGCACAGTATAAAGACGGCGTCATCCCCGCCGTGTTCCCGTATGCAGGCATGGAGATGATGTATCGCAACACGGGCGCCTCTGTCGGCTGGGCCGATGCCGTGTATCTTCTCCCGTACCGCTTTTATAAGCGCTTCGGCGAAGCCTCTCTCCTGGAGCACTGCTGGCCGATGATGAAAAAATATGCGGACTACCTCATGAAGCACCTGGGCATGCGGGATAAAAAAGAAGCCAAAGCCAATCCGTATAACCAAT
>CAVGGQ010000025.1:0-24470 GCA_963628785.1 Oscillospiraceae bacterium
CCAAATATATTCATATTATACCATATTGCTTTCATAAATACAAGTTGCGTGCCCGCTCTTTTCGCAGTATAATCTGACCATACGGAACATTTGAAATCAATGGAAAGGATATGACCAGATGGCAGAAGAAGTAAAAGCTCGCGCGGCGTATCTGCAGCTTTACGAGAGATTGCGCGAGGAGATTGTGCGGGGCGTGTATCCGTACGGCTCGCGTCTGCACTCGAAGAGGCAGCTTGCCGAGGAGACGGGCGTGAGCGTCATCACGGCGGAGCACGCGCTCGCGCTGCTGACGGACGAGGGCTATCTTGAGGCGCGCGAGCGCAGCGGGCACTATGTGCTCTACCACGACACGGACGGCTTCGTGCCGAGCTCTCCGCGCAAAAGTGCGCCGCTCCCGGCGGGCGAACGGGCGGACTTTCCGTTTTCCGTGCTTGCGCGGGTGATGCGGCGCGTCATCACGGAGTACGGCGAGCAACTGCTCGAAAAGAGCCCGAACCCCGGGTGCGATGCGGTGCGCCTTGCCATATCGCGCTATCTCGACCGCAGCCGCGGCATCCGCGTGCCGGCGGATCGGATCTTCATCGGCTCGGGCGCGGAATATCTCTACGGGCTCATCGTGCAGCTTCTCGGCGCAGCGCGCATTTTTGCGGCAGAGGATCCCTCCTACGAGAAGATCGCGCAGGTCTACCGCGCCCACGGTGCCTCGCTCGAGCTGCTGCCGCTCGATACGGACGGCATCCGGAGCGATGCGCTGCGCCGGACGCGCGCGAGCGTGCTGCACATCACGCCCTACCGTAGCTACCCGAGCAACATCACGGCCTCGGCGGTGAAGCGGCGCGAGTATATCCGCTGGGCAGCCGAGCCGGGGCGGTACATCGTAGAGGACGATTTTTCCTCGGAATTCACGGCGGCCTCGAAGCCGGAGAACACGGTATTCTCGCTTGCCGAGCGCGGAAATGTCATCTATCTCAACACGTTTTCGCAGACGGTCGCGCCGTCGCTGCGCATGGGATACATGGTGCTCTCCGAGGAGCTCGCGGCGCTGTACTCGGAGCGCATCGGTTTTTATTCCTGCACCGTGCCGCTCTTTGAGCAGCTCGTGCTCGCCGAGCTCCTCGACGGCGGCGACTACGAGCGCCACATCCGCCGCACCCGCCGCGCGATGCGAAAAAAAACGTAGGAGGCATGAGAAATGCCGCATCGATTCGGATCGAACCGGTGCGGCGTTTTCCGTTTTACTCTTTACCGAGAAGATATTTTTCCATGGCCCATACGGCGCCGTCGCGGTCGCAGGGTGGGGCGATGACATCGGCGGCGGCTTTTACATTGTCGGGAGCGTTCTCCATGGCGATGGCGAGGCCTGCGGCGCGGAGCATGGAGATGTCGTTCTCGCCGTCTCCGATGGCGATGGTCTCCTCGATGGGGATGCCGAGCATGGCGGCGGCGCGCACGAGGGCCGCGCCCTTGTTCACACCTTTGGCGACGATCTCAAGCTGCGCGGGGCCGGATGTGAAGAAATCGACCTCGCACGGCGGATCTTCCGCAAGCGCCCTGCACGCGCGGCGTATGGAGAGAGGACTGCCGAGCAGGAGCGTTTTATAGAGGCCGCTCTCGGCGGCGAGCTGCGGTGAGGGGAGCTTTTCCACCGTGACGGATGAATTTTTGTTGTAGAGGTCGGACGCCATGTTGAGCCGGTCGGCGTAGAGCCCGGCGCGGGAGTAGACGATCGTCGTGAGGCCGCGGCAGCGGCACCAGCGCAGCAGCGCGAGAGCATCCCGCTCGCCGATGAGCTGTTCCCACAATATTTCCCCGGTCGCGGAGCTCTGCAGCGCCGCACCGTTGCCGACGATGAGCGGCACGTCGCCCGGGAACAGGCCGTTCACGACGGCAGCACTCCCGCCGAGCCGTCCGGACGCGAGCGTCACCACGCGCCCCGCGGCAAACACCTTCGCGATCGTCTCGCACGTGTGCTGCGAGATTCGGTGGTCGGAGTGCGTGAGCGTCAGATCGTAGTCGGCTGCCATAAGCCGGTATGCCATAAGGATCCCTTCTTTCTGTTCCGTGAAGAGCATAGCAAAAAAGTCTTCGCGGTGTCAAGAGACAGACTTTCCAATTCCGCATCTTGGCGGGAGTCCGGTTTTGTGATATAATAAAGGGCAACACCGCACAATGTCGTCTGCGGCGCTTTGCGCGGTGTTGCCAAAGGTAATATTCCGATCCAAAGGAGGAAAAAACTATGATCAAACTGGAAATGGAACTTTCGGATATCGATTACGAGGTGCTCGTGAAGGAGATCCTGCCGAAGGTGGCCGACCGGCTGCAGCAGAAGGGCAGCCCTATCGCGGGCGTGGTGTCGGGCGGCATGGCGTCCGGTCTCGTGCTGCACGCGCCGAACAGCGTGCGCGACCGCGCCGCCGCCGAGATCATCAACGCCGCCGCGCCGCGTCTCACCGATGAGCTCGAGCGCGTCGCCGACAAAAACGGCATTCCCTGCAAGGTGAGCAACCTTCGCGCCAGCGTCTGGTCAAAATAACTAAGGCAACACCACATAATTCGGCAAGAGCGGTGTTGCCATAAGAAATCTTTCGCATTTTCGGCGGATAAGTAATATTTTAGACTTGAAGAGACCGAAAAGCTCGTGTATAATCTACTTGTCGGGAAAGCAACAAATTGTATTTTCAGGGGGTATATGCCATGAATCAACTCGGTATCGAAGCGAAAGTCCGCAACCTGCCGGAGCTTGACCCGCAGTTTTTCCCGCTTTATAAATTCAACCATGCTTTTCTCTCCGACGCGAAGCAACCCATCGGCGTGGCCGTGGAGCGGCAGAACGGTGAAATGGCATCGGTCCGCACGTTCATCCACGGCACCGAGGATATGCGTGAGGCCGACCGCTACTACATCCGCCGTCTCGTCAAGTCCATATTGTGGATGAAGGGCGGCTGGCGCGTGTACATCTGCGGCAACCGCGGTATCTGTGAGTACATCTCCGAGTGCTTCTCCGCAAACGGCAATCAGGCGTTTGACTTCGATTACTTCTCGAACGTTTTCGAGCACCCCTTCGAGGTCGTATACACCGACACCCTGCCCGAGGCGAAGGACGATCCGAAGCCGGCTGGCGGTCATCTGGACGGCTGCCGCATCGGCTTTGATGCCGGCGGCAGCGACCGCAAGGTTTCCGCGGTCATCGACGGCGAGACCGTGTATTCCGAGGAGGTCGTGTGGTTCCCGAAGACGAATTCCGACCCCGACTACCACTACAACGGCATCGTGTCCGCACTAAAGTCGGCGGCGGAGCATATGCCGCGCGTGGACGCCGTGGGCGTTTCCTCCGCGGGCGTGTACATCAATAACCGCACCATGAACGCCTCCCTCTTCCTCAAGGTCCCGAAGGAGCAGTTTGACGCGAAGGTCAAGGACATTTACATCCGCGCCATCACCGATACGTTCGGCAATTTGCCGTTCAACGTGTTCAACGACGGCGACGTCACCGCGCTCGCCGGCGCCATGAGCCTCAACGACACGAACATTCTCGGCATTGCCATGGGCACGAGCGAAGCCGGCGGCTATGTGGACGAGAAGGGCTATATCACCGGCTGGCTCAACGAGCTGGCGTTCATCCCCGTGGACGCGAACCCGGACGCCATGCGCGACGAGTGGTCGCTCGACATCGGCTGCGGCGTGAAATATTTCTCGCAGGACGGCGTCATCAAGCTCGCCCCGGCAGCGGGCATCGAGCTCGAAGAGTCCCTATCCCCTGCCGAAAAGCTCAAGGTCGTGCAGGGCCTCATGGCCGAGGGTGACGAGCGCGCCGCGGCGATTTACCGCAGCATCGGCGTGTATCTCGCCCACTCCCTCGCGCTCTACTACGATATGTATCATTTCCGCCATGTGCTCCTGCTCGGGCGCGTAATGTCCGGCAAGGGCGGCGAGCTTCTCCTCGCGGAGTGCGCGCGCGTGCTCGAGGATGAGTACCCGGAGATCAACAAGGCCATCCACCTCGCCCTCCCCGACGAGAAATTCCGCCGCGTCGGCCAAAGCGCCGCCGCCGCATCGCTCCCCGAGATCAAATAATTTCTTCCGATACGACCCGTGAGCCGGCAGGTTTTTCCTGTCGGCTCATTTTCCAGTGTTTATTCAGGGAAAATTTCAGCTGGATTTTGAGTACGCGGGTATAATGACAGTCACAGACCGGTTTTGACTTATTATCTTTGACTTATTGTTAAGGAGATCCTATCCATGAATATGAAACGAATTCTTGCCGTTATTACGGCGCTTGCTATGATCCTCGCTCTGGCGGGGTGCTCGGGTTCGGGCGAAACGGCGGAGACCGAGGCGACCGCCGCTCCTACCGCCGAAGCGGAGACGGTGTCGACCGCGAGCGAAACAGAGTCCGACATAGCCTCGCAACTGCAATACCTGGTCGACGATGGCGTGATCGCACAGAATACGCTGGACGCCATCGTCACCTACATGGAAGCGAACGGCCTCACGCTCTCAAACGGCCCGGGCGGCGAAATGCCCGATATGCCCGAAGGACAGCAGAGCGGCAGCGTGCCAGAGATGCCGGACGGCGAGCAGGGCGGCAATGCGCCCGAGATGCCCGACGGTGAGCAGAGCGGCAGTGCGCCCGAGATGCCCGACGGTGAGCAGAGCGGCAATGCGCCCGAGATGCCGAGCGGCGAGATGCCTTCCGGCGGGATGGGCGGCATGCCGAACGCCATTCTCTCCGAGGACATTCTCACGGAGCTTCTGGAAAACGGCGTCATCACACAGAGCGACTATGACGCCATCACGGAATATCAAGAGAAACAGCGCGGCGGCATGGGCGGCGGCGCTCCCGGCGGCAGCGCGCAGAGCGTGAGCTATACGGCGGCAGCGGAGATCACCGAAACGGCCGATGTGAGCGGCGAAACATACTCATCCGAAACGGCCGATGAAAACGCGCTCCTCATCAACACAGCGGAGAGCGTGACCGTGACCGATGCGGCCGTCACGAAAACGGGCGACTCGGACGGCGGCGACAGCTGCAGCTTCTACGGGCTGAACGCGGCCATGCTCGCGATGGGCGGCGCAAATGTAATGATCTCCGGCGGCAGCGTCACCACCGACGCCGACGGTGCGAACGGCATTTTCTCCTACGGCGGCAACGGCGCGCAAAACGGTTCGGCGGGTGACGGCACGAGCGTGACCGTATCCGACACTGTCATCACGACGAGCGGCGACAACGCCGGCGGCATCATGACCACAGGCGGCGGCATTACAAATGCAAGCAACCTGACCGTAAGTACCTCAGGGCGCTCCTCGGCCGCCATCCGCACCGACCGCGGCGGCGGAACGGTGACCGTGACGGGCGGCAGCTACACGACGAGCGGCCTCGGCTCCCCGGCCGTATACTCCACGGCGGACATCACGGTGTCAGATGCCGCCCTCACCTCCGAGCTCTCCGAGGGCGTGTGCATTGAGGGCAAAAACTCCGTCACGCTCACGGACTGCAATCTCACCGCGAACAACACGCAGTGCAACGGTAATGCCACATTCTTTGATTCCGTCAACATCTATCAGTCTATGTCCGGCGACGCGGACAGCGGCACCTCGTCCTTCACGATGACCGGCGGCACCCTCATGAGCCGCAGCGGCCATGTGTTCCATGTCACGAACACCCACGCCGTCATCACGCTCTCCGGCGTGCAGATCGTCAACGAGGACAGCGAAAATGTGCTCCTCTCCGTGTGCGACGACGGCTGGAGCGGCGCAGAAAACCGCGCGGAGCTCGTGTGCGACGCGCAGACGCTCTCCGGCAGTATCCTCGTCGGCAGCAACTCGTATCTCACGCTGACGTTCCGGAACGGCTCGGCCTTCACCGGCACCTTCTCCGGCATCATCCGGAACAGCCGCGGCGGGAGTGTCTCCGCCGACCTCGGCGAAGTGTCCGTGACCCTCGACGAAACGAGCACCTGGACCCTGACTGCCGACACCTACATCACCTCCTTCACCGGCAGCGCCTCGCAAATTATCTCCAACGGCTATACCCTGTATGTTAACGGCGTGGCTCTGACGGGGACGAAGTGATCGACAAGTTCGCAAAAAACAGCACCGCCAATTAAAAAGCAAGTCATCGAGGCGCTGCAAAGACAGAAAGAGAAATACCGAGATCCGTATACAAAAACAAATAGCACAAGGCTACTACGAGAAAGAGGGAGCTAACGTTCCCGAGAAAGAAACCGCCAAGCGGTTTCGCGCGCCCTTTGTGAGAGAAGCGTGTGAGTATGATGCGGGGGGAAGCATGTGCGGCATGGGCATGGCAATGAATAGTGAAGAATGGAGGTGTGGGAGCGGCGCCCCCGGGATATTCTTCATTATTTACCATTCATCATTCACTATTCACTAAAGCTCTGCCCTCGCAGAGCGAAAAAAAGAGGCTCTCCCGTTTTTGGGGAAAGCCTTTTGTATGCTTTGTTCGCGGGCGGATGATCGCCCGGTTCTTCATATGTTCTGCGCATTCTTTCGGTTTTTCTGCAGGAATTCGTAGGTCATGCGCACAGCCTGCATCTTGCCCTTGCCGTCGAATCCGTGCGGCTGGCCGGGCAGGATGTGCAGCTCGGCGTGATCGTAGATCCGTGTGGGCAATGGCGGCGAAGCGTAAAAAAGGAGCCGGAAACGAAAATTTTCGCCCTCGGCTCGGATACTTTTCTCAGGCAGTGCTTTGCAGTCCTGTTTATTGTACTCTTCCGATCATATTATATGAGTGTAAAGAAAATTTGAGGAGGAGCAAGGCATGGGTTACGAAGTGCATATTATTCTGGATCTGGAGTTCAATCCTTCGGCGAAGAAGAACCGCGACCTGCTGCGGCAGGAGATCATCGAGATCGGCGCCATCAAGCTCAATGCGCAGATGGAGGAGATCGGCCGCTTTTCCTGTTTCGTGAAGCCGGAGCTCAACCGCGTTGTCGATCCGGGCATCGTCCGTCTCACCGGCATCCGCACCGACGATGTGATGAACGCGCAGTCGTTCGAGACGGCTCTCCGCCTCTTTGCCGAGTGGGTCGGCCCTGGTCGGGCGCGCATCTGCTCCTGGAGCGACAACGACTTCCGGCAGCTCGTCGACGAGTGCTATATCAAGGATGTCCCCTTCCCCGAAAACTTCGGGCGCTGGATGGATTTGCAGAAGGTCTATCAGCACATCATCCGCTACCCGCTCATCCGCAGTCTGGCGCTGCACCGTGCCGCAGAGCTCCTCGGCGTGGGCTTTTCCTCCCGCCTCGCGCACCGCGCCATGTATGACACCGAGGTCACTGCGGAGATCTACCGCATCATGTGCTCCGACGGCTTCGTCGCCCGGCAGCGCGCCGCGGAGACCGCCGTCATCACCAACAAGACGCACACGACCTTCTCCGTAGGCACCGAATGCGCCGAGGCTCTCTCCGCCCTCCTCAGCAGCTTCGGCGCGGCGTGAGGAAGGCGGCTGCCGGCAAACTGCCGACGGAACACATCAGTGGGGCCGATCCGTGCCGTCCGACACGGCGATCGATGCGCCGTAGAGGAGACACCAGAAGAAGAGGATGCGCGGGTAGAACCAGATGTATTCCGGGATGCCGCCGAGGGCGGCGCCGGCGAGAGAGGCGATGAGCGTCTGCGTTTCCCAACGGTCGGCAGGAGCAGATATTGCACGCCGCGCGATGGAGAGGCAGCGGAAGATGCCGAAGAAAAAGGCGCAGAACGCCGCGCCTCCGACGAGGCCGAGCGAGAGGAACATTTCGAGATAGAGCATGTTCGAGTGCGGCGGGTCGAAGCCGAGGAGCCCCGTGGCGTACGGCGCGTAGGCGGCGGAGAAGTTCTCCGGCCCGAGCCCGATGCCGAGCAGAAAATTGTCGCGCCAAACGCGCAGACATTCGCCCCACAAAACGAACCGCCCCGACGCCGAGGCGTTGGAAAAATCGAGCATGGAAAGGAACCGTGCCTGCAGGCTCTCCGGCAGGAGAAAGAGCGCTCCGACGCCGAGCGCCGCCGCCGGGAGCAGTAGGAGCTTCTTTTTATACCACAGCAGCACGATGAGCGCGAGGGCGAGCATGATCCACCCCGTGCGCGAGTAGGTGAGCAGTATGGCGGCGAGCGGCAGCACCAGCGGCACGGTGCGCGCAATGCGCCGCTTTCCGTTCGGCGCGCGCAGCGACCACACGAGTGCAATCGGAAAGGCCATGGCGAGAAATTCGCCGCAGTTGATGCCGTGCTCGAGCGTGGAGCCGAGCCGACGGTACATCTCGTCCCCGATGGGCACATCGGATGCCTCGGCGGAGGAGAAAAAGTACCTCGCAAGGCCGTACGCCGAAACGGTGAGCAGTGCCGCATAGAGAACGGCCGCCGCCTTCGAGCGCGAAGTCCGGTCGCGGAACTGCGCCGCCATGAGGTACGCGAGCGTGGTCCCCGTCAGGTAAAAGAGCGTCACGCGAAGATTTCCCGCGCGGCTCTCCGCCCACACGGTGCAGAGAAGCGCAATGAGCAGGAATACGAGCACCCCCGCGCCGAGCGAGGCGATGTTCAAAGGCTTCCGGCCGCGCGAGGCACAGTCACACCAGTAGAATACGAGCGCGGCCGCCGCGAACTGAACGGCATAGAGGTTGTTCCATGCCTCGTGCGGCACGAACAGCATAACCATCGCCCCGAGCAGCAGAAACCACTGCGAAGCCGTCATCCCGCCGCGCAATTTCCAAGGCTTGAGCGGCAAACAGGAGAGCAGTCCCGCCGGTCGGGCCGACACCGCCCCCAACGACGCCGCAATTTTCGATTTTTCCCAGCAGGCCATAACCAAGACTCCCGATGAAAAGATGCAGAGCACCGCAGACAGCATCGTGCGGCATGGTCTATCATATCATCATTGCCGCCCCGCGTCAAATGCGGGGCTTGCCAAGCGGACTTTTTCCATATATAATGGTAAATTGATATTATACGGATGGGACGCGGCGTCCCCGGAATTGAGGTAAAGGCTTTGAACAAAAAATTTGTAGGATTCTGGAATCGGTCGGTCATACTGACCTATATTGAGCTTTGCATTGCCGTGGGCAGCATCTGCGCTTGTGCGGACGGGCATTTCTGGTATGCCGTCATCGGGCTTATGCTGTGCGGCATCTGCGATATGTTTGACGGGAAGATCGCGCGCGCCACGAAGCGCACGAAGGACGCCGAGGTGTTCGGCATCCAGATCGATTCGCTCTGCGATCTCGTGTCGTTCGGCGTGCTGCCGAGTGCCATTGCCCACGCGATGGGCGTGAGCGGCGCGGGCGTTCTCGTGCTGATGTTCTTCACGCTCTGCGGCGTCATCCGCCTCGGCTACTTCAACGTCACCGAGCAGAAGCGTCAGGAGGAAACGAAGGAAAACCGCACCTCTTTCGAGGGTCTGCCGGTCACCTGGATCGCCGTCATTCTGCCGCTCGTGTCGCTCCTCTACTTCGTAAATGCGGACATGATGGGCTGGGTCATGGGCGTCGTCCTCTTCGTTGTCGGCTTCTGCAACATTGCCCTCATCCGCGTGAAGAAGCCGCAGATCTGATCGGACCATGACGCGCAAAAAACGGCTCGGCGTGCTGATCGCCGCCATGCTCGTGTTTATCTGGGGCAACTCGCTCCTCTCGCGTGAGGTGTCCGGTGCGATCAGCGACAGCATTCTGGTGTGGATGAACACCGCTGCGGAAAAGCTCGGGCTCGGCCCGGACACATTCACCTACATGAATGACGCGGACGGCGACGGCGTGGCCGAGCAGCCCACGAGCAAATGGATCCGCAAGGCCGCACACGTGACGGAATACACGCTCTTCGCGGCACTCGTGTACCTCCGGCTCGAAAGTGCTGGGAAAAAACGTTTCTTCACAGCCTGGGGTCTCGCCGCCCTCACCGGAGCGCTCGATGAGACCATTCAAATTTTCTCTCATCGCGGCAGCCAGGTGAAAGACGTCCTCATCGACACCGGCGGCGCGCTCCTGGGACTGGCCGTCGTGTGCCTTATATCGATACGGCTGCGAAAGAAGCAGTAAACACCGAAAGGAATTCTTCGTATGGTTTTTTCGGCTTTGATCTTTTTATACGCGTTTCTCCCGTTCTGTCTGGTGGTGTATGCGCTCTGCCGCAGTCTGCGCGCTAAGAACATCTGCCTTCTCGTATTCTCTCTCGTGTTCTATGCGTGGGGTGAGCCGGTATATGTGCTGCTGCTCGCGGCGATGGCGCTCTTTGACTGGTTTTTCGCCCTGCGTGCCGAGCGCGACCGCGAGAGCGGAAAGTCCGCCCGTGTCTGGGTGGTCCTCGCGTGCGTCGTCAACCTCGGGCTCATCGGCTTTTTCAAGTACTCCGGCATGGTGTGCGCTCTGTTCGGCGCCGTTCCGGCGTTTGTGGAAAACATTGCCCTCCCGCTCGGCATATCGTTTTACACGTTCCAGCTTCTGAGCTATGTGGTGGACGTGTACCGCGGCGATGTCCGGGCACAGAAAAAATACTGGCATGTACTCCTCTACGCCGCGCTCTTTCATCAGTGCGTGGCTGGGCCGATCGTCCGCTACGAAACGGTAGCGCAGGAGCTTTTCGTCTCGCGCGACGAGACCGCCGACCGTGCCCGCGGCTGCACGCGCTTCTGCGTAGGTCTCGCGAAAAAGGCGGTGCTTGCCAACGCGTGCGGCTCGCTCGCGGACACGCTTCTTCTCACCGATACCGCCATCGGGACCGTTTCACTTTTCTCGGAAAACCTCGCGTCACTCACCGCTGCGCCGGCGCTGTCCCTCTGGGTCGGCATGCTGGCCTACGCCTTCCAGATCTACTTTGACTTTTCCGCCTATTCCGACATGGCCATCGGCATGGGACAGATGGTCGGCCTGCACTATCTCGAGAACTTCGACCACCCCTATGTTTCCCGCACCGCCACGGAATTCTGGCGGCGTTGGCACATGTCGCTCGGTACGTTCTTCCGCGACTATGTGTATATCCCGCTCGGAGGCAACCGCAAGGGAAGGGCGCGCACGGCGCTCAATCTTCTGATCGTGTGGGCGCTCACCGGTCTCTGGCACGGGGCGAGCTGGAACTTCGTGCTGTGGGGGCTGTACTATTTTGTCCTGCTCATGATCGACCGCCTCTTCTGGCAGAAATTCCTCGACCGCCTGCCGAAGGCCGTGGGCAGCATACTCTCGCACATTCTGCTCCCGCTCGCCGTACTGCTCGGATGGGTGCTCTTCAAGTTCACCTCTCTCCCGCTCGCGGCGACCGTGCTGCGCGGTCTGTTCGGGCTGAACGGCAACGCATTCACCTCGTTCACCGTCACGGCAGAGGCCCGGAGCCACATGTACCTTCTGCTCTTCTGCGCCGTTGCGTCTACGCCGCTCTTCTCCTCCCTCGCAAAGCGCTGGGAGCAGGCAGGAGCGGAGAGCACGCTCGCGCGGAAAACCTACCGCGTCGCCGCATACGGCATCGTGCCGATCGCGCTGCTGCTCATCGGTACGGCGTGCCTCGTGGGCAACAGCTACAATCCGTTCCTGTATTTTCGGTTTTAAGGAGGGTACGTCATGGAAAGAAAAACATCTTCTTCCGGCGGCACCCGCTCCGAAACGGGTGCGAAGCTCTCTTTCGCCTGGCTTCCGTTCTTCATTGTGCTCGGCGTTATCACGGTATTTGCATGGATCCTACCGCTGCGACCGACAGTATCTCAGACGGAAAAGCGCACGCTCGCGGCCTTTCCCGAGTTTTCGCTCTCCGCGCTGGCGGACGGCAGCTATTTCTCCGATATTTCCCTCTGGTTTTCCGATACCTTTCCCGCGCGTGACACCTGGATCATCGCCGCACAGCGGCTGGAATCGCTCTACGGCAGCTCTTCGGTAACGGTGTACGGCACTGTCTCGGCGGGCGACAAGATCCCGGTCGTCACCGAAGCCTCGGCCGAGCCGGAGACGACCCCCGCGCCCGAGGAAACGGCATCGGCCGCAGCGACCGAAGCCCCCGCCGTCACCGCCGAGCCGGAGCCGACGGTCGAGCCCGAAGACGAGTGGAACGGCGAGGAACCGGATGACGAGCTCGTAACGCTCGGCGCAGTCATCCAGATCGGCGACAGTGCCTACACCTACACCTCCTTCAGTCAGTACAACTCCGACCGCTACGCCGCCAACGTCACCCGCGCGGCGGAGCTTCTCAAGGACAAGTGCCGCGTATTCGATATTTTCGTGCTCCATGGCACAACGCTCATGCTCCCGCGCGATTACCGTGAGTCCATCGGCGTGGCCTGCGAGGAGGACGTGCTCGAGTATGTCAACTCCAAAATGGGTGACGGCGTTTTCTGTGTGGACACCTATAATTCGCTTCTCCCGCACAACGGCGAGTACATCTATTTCCGCACCGACCACCACTGGACGGCGCTCGGCGCGTGGTATGTCTACGCCGAGTGGGCCAAAGAGGCGGGCTTTGAGCCGGTCTCCCTCAGCGAATACGAAGAGATCATCCAGGAGCCGTTCTACGGCAGTCTCTACTATCAGACGCAGCGGAGCAGCGCTCTGACGCCCGATCAGGTGTACGCCTACGTTCCGCCCGGAGATGTGCATCTTTACATCAATTCCGGAAGCTCGGATTCCACGGAATACCGCGGCTATGAAGAGGAGCTCATTCCGCAAATCATCGGAACCGACAAATATATGTGCTTCCTCACGGGCGACCTGCCGCTGTGCACGTTCGTCAACAACGACATCGCCGAAGAGAGCTCCTGCCTGCTCATCAAGAACTCCAACGGCAACCCCTTCGGCTACTATCTCACGCAGCATTATAAATACGTCTATGTCATCGACTATCGAAAGTACTTCAACCGCACGCTGACGAATTTTGTCGATTACTACGACGTAGACGATGTCATCTTCTGCCTCAGCAGCGGCCAGGCCCAAAGCAGCGGCGGCAACAACCTTCTGCAGAAGCTTATCGGATAAAAAAGCATCCGGCTCTCGGAATGAGCCGGATGCTTTTTTCTTTGTATTGAATTATCGGTCTTTATAGAAAGCCCACACGGCTTTGTAGGTTTCGTAGCAGTCGAATTTGGCTACGGTTTCGAAGGGGGCGTGCATGGAGAACACGGGGACGCCGGCATCGATGGTGTCGATGTTGCGGTTGGCCATGTACTGGGCGACCGTGCCGCCGCCGCCCTGGTCGACCTTGCCGAGCTCGGCCATCTGCCAGATGACGCCGTTGTCCGCGAAGATCCTGCGCAGCGTGCCGACGACCTCGGCGGAGGCGTCATTGCTGCCGGACTTGCCGCGGGAGCCGGTGAACTTGCAGATGCCGACGCCGTAGTTGGCGCTGGCGCCGTTGCGGTTCGGGCTCTCGCTCACTTCCGGGTAGGTCGGGTCATAGGCGTTGCACACATCGGCGGAGACGCAGAAGCTGTTCGCGAGGCAGTCGCGCATGCGGACATCCTGCTGCTCGCAGAGGTCTTCCATGAAGCACTCGAAGGCGCGGCTCTGCATGCCGGACACGCCCATCGAGCCGATCTCTTCCTTGTCGGCAAGGATGCACACGGCGGTCTTCTCGGGCATTTCGGTGTCATAGATCGCCTTGAGCTCGGCGTAGGCGCACACGCGGTCGTCGTGGCCGTAGCCGCCGATGAGGGAGCGGTCGAGGCCGATGTCGCAGGTTGCGAAGCTCGGCACGACCTCGAGCTCGGCGGAGAGGAAGTCCTCCTCGGTGATGCCGTAGCGGTCGTTGAGCAGGGAGATGACGGCGAGCTTCACACGATCCTTGCCCTCGCCGGCGTAGGGGATGCTGCCCACGAGCAGATTGAGATCCTCGCCCTTGATGACATCGGAGGCGTTTTTCGCCATCTGATCCTTCGCAAGATGCGGCAGAAGGTCGGTGATGGTGAACTTCGGGTCGTCGGCGTCCCTGCCGATGACGACATCGATCGTCTCACCGCTCTTCTTTGTCACGACGCCGTGCAGCTCCAGAGGAATGGTGACCCACTGGTATTTCTTGATGCCGCCGTAGTAGTGCGTTTTGAAAAGGCAGATGCCGTCCTTTTCGTAGAGCGGCAGAGGCTTGAGATCCAGGCGCGGGGAATCCACATGGGCGGCGGCGATGTTCGCGCCGTGCTCGAGCGTTTCACGTCCCATGACGGCGAGCATCAGTGCCTTGCCGCGCACGCTCTTATATACCTTCGTCCCCGGCTCGAGCGTCATGCCGCGCTCGTAGGGGACAAAGCCCGCCGCCTCGGCCTGTGCGATGGCTTCCTTAACGGCCTCGCGCTCGGTGCGTGCCTCGTCGAGATACGCCTTGTACGCCGTGCAGTACTCCTCGAGCTTCAGGCGCTCGGCCACATCAATGATATCGTAGCCCTGCTTCTGCGTGTAGAAAAGTTCCTCGCGCAGTGTGTCCAGTTCTTTTTCTTCCATGAAAATCTATCCTCCGTTTCAATCGTTCTTTATAACCGCACCGCAAAGCGGTGGAGTTGCCGGAATTTTTCAAAGGCCGAAGAGCCGGCGGCACTTTTCCTCAAGCTCTTCGCGCGTGCCGTTGTTTTCCAGAAGGTAGTCGCAGCGCATCTCGTAGTAGTCGTCGTCCGGCTGCGCCTCAATACGGGAGAGCGCATAGTCCTCGGTGATACCGTCGCGCGCGGTGATGCGCTCAAGGCGCTTCTCGCGCGAGGCCGTCACGCCGACGGTGAAAATACAGTCCTCGGAAATGCCGCTCTCGTAGAGCGCAATGGCGTCCACGGCGGCCACGGTTCCGCCCTCCCACACATATTCGCGCAGACGGCGGTAAATGTCATTGCGGACATAGCGGTGCGTGATGTCGTTGAGATCGCGCAGGGCATCCGGCACGGCAAAGACGATCGCGCCGAGCATTTTCCGGTCGAGCACGCCGTCCTTGAATACTGCGGGGAACCGCGCGCGGATCTCCGCGAGCATGTCCCTGTTCGTCTCGAGAAGCTCGTGATAAATTTTGTCGCAGTCGAGCGCGAGCACGCCCTTGGAGGCGAGGTACTCCGTCACGGTGGTTTTGCCACTGCCGCTGCCGCCGGTCACGCCGACGAGCTTCAAGCCGGAGAGAAGTGCATTTTCGATCTCCTCTTTGGCGAGCGCACCCTCGCGCAGGATGCAGAAGGGCTTCTGCGTCAGGTCAAGGATGGTGGACTCACGCGCGAGACGGCACTCTCCCCCGTCGATGACGGCGTCGATCTTGCCGTCGAAATAATCGAGCACCTGCTGCGCCGTCGTGGGGCTCGGCTGTCCCGAGGGGTTTGCGGACGGGCCGGCGAGCGGCATGTGGGCGCGCTCGAGAAGGTTCAGTGTGAGCGGATGCGCCGGGCAGCGCAGCCCGACGGTGTTCTTGCCCGCGCGCACGATGTTCGGCACGACATCCTTTTTCGCTTCCAGAATGAGCGTGAGCGGACCCGGCCAGAACCGCGCCGCGAGGATAAACGCCGAGGAGGGGATGTGCTGCGTGTATTTTTCGATTTCCGCAGGCCCCGCGACCATGAGAGAGAGCGGCTTCACCTCCGGGCGTCCCTTGACCTCATAGAGGTGCGCGACCGCGTCGGCATCGAGACCGTTGACGCACAGGCCGTAGACCGTTTCGGTCGGCACGGCGACCAGCCCGCCGAGGCGAAGCGATGCGGCGGCAACGGGAATGTCCTTTTCCTCGGTATAAACGCGTGTTTCCATATTTTTCCATTTCCTCCGTCAGATGTTGTCGGAATTGTTCTGCAGCTGTTCGGCGCGGCGGGCGGTGAGGAGAGCGTCGATGAGCTCATCGAGATTGCCGTTCATCACAGCCTCGAGCCGGTAGAGTGTGAGGCCGATGCGGTGATCGGTCACGCGCCCCTGCGGGAAGTTGTAGGTGCGGATGCGCTCGTTGCGCATGCCGGAGCCGACCTGCGAGCGGCGCTGCGCCGATACGGCGGCGTCCTGCCTGTCCCGCTCCGCCTGTGCGAGGCGCGAGGCGAGCACGCTCAGCGCGCGTGCTTTGTTTTTATACTGGCTGCGCTCGTCCTGGCACTCCACCACCGTGCCGGTGGGAAGATGCGTCACGCGGATGGCGCTTGAGGTCTTGTTGACCTTCTGCCCGCCCGCGCCGGAGGAGCGGAACGTGTCGATCTGCAGCTCGCTCGGGTCGAGGTGAAATTCCGCCTCCTCCAGCTCCGGCAGCACCGCCACAGTGCAGGTGCTTGTGTGGATGCGCCCCTGCGTTTCGGTCTCCGGCACGCGCTGCACGCGGTGCACGCCGCTCTCGAAGCGGAAGCGCGAGAAGGCGTCTGCCCCGCTCACGATGAAATCGATCTCGCGGATGCCGCCGAGCTCCGTTTCGCTGCGGTTGACGATCTCGACCGAGAAGCCCTTGCGCTCGGCATACATGGAGTACATGCGGAAAAGGTCGTACACAAACAGCGCGCTCTCCTCGCCGCCGACGCCCCCGCGGATCTCCACGATGACGTTTTTCCCGTCGTCCGGGTCCTTGGGAAGCAGCAGGATTTTGAGCTCCTCCGCCGTGCGCTCCAGACCGGCGCGCGCCTCCTCGGCGCTCTCGCGGGCGAGCTCACGCATTTCGGGATCGGAGAGTAGCTCCTCCGCGCTCTCCAGCTCGCGGCGGCAGGCTTCATAGCGCTCATAGGCTTCGATGATCGGGGCGAGCTCCGCCTTTTCGCGGCTGAGCGCCGCCGCCTTTTCCGCGTCCGCCCAGACTTCCGGTTGCGAGAGACTGTATTCGATTTCGGCGTACTTCCGCGCCAGCTGCCGCAGCTTTTCGAGCATTTTTCTACCGTCCTACCGCAATATACCATTGCTTTTCATAACATGACATTTCATTATAGCACGGCATTTTCGGATTGTAAATGAAAAGAAAGCCGTTTCCTGTCCGTTCCGCTTGCCTTGACGCATTTGGGGGAGTATAATGTGCTTCGTCACATATGAAGGAGATAAATTTATGGAACTCACGCAGGGGAGCATGGCGCGCAGGCTCATTCGCTTTTCGCTTCCGATCATCATTACGAATATCTTCGGCCAGCTCTACAGCCTCATCGACTCGGTCGTCGTGGCGCAGTTTGCCGGCGAGCAGTCGCTCTCGGTGCTGTCGGTCGTGAACGGCTGCATGACCATCGGCTACTGCCTCGTGCAGGGCGCGGCGGGGGCGTGCCACATCGTGCTCGTCAAGCACTTCGGTGCCCGGCAGTTTGACGAAGTACGCGATTCCGCCCGCACGATGCGGCTCGTGATGGGGCTCTTCTCGCTTATTGCGGCGCTCGCCTACATTGCGCTCGCGGATGTCATTTTCCGCATCATGAATGTCCCGACGGACATGGTGTCGGAGTGCCGCGCGGCGCTCACATTTTATGCGCTCACGATGCCGGTGATGGGCGTGAACATGGTGAACACCGCCATCATGAACGGCAGCGGCGACTCGCGCACGCCGATGCTCTTCGGCACCTCCGCGCAGGTCCTGAACCTTATCCTCGACTATCTCGCCGTGGTCATCCGGGGCATGGGCGTCATCGGCGCGGCAGCGGCCTCGCTCTTCAGTATCGTGGCGGAGACGGTGTGCATGTTCTTCCGCAGCAACCGTGAGATCCGCAAATATGTGCGCGGGCGCGTGGTCTACCGGAAGAAATACGCCGTGCTCATGGCGAAGATCGGTCTGCCGTCCATTGCTCAGCGCTCGGTATTCGCGCTCGGCGCGATGGCGCTGCAGACGCTCGTGAACGGCTACGGCACGGACGGCATCAACAGCTTCACCGCAGGCAACACCATCAGCAACTTTCTGCTCGTGCCGGTGCTCGCCTGCTGCACGGGGTACGAAACATTTGCCGCGCAGAATCTTGGCGCAGGCGAGTACGGCCGCGTGCGCGAGGGCTGGCGCATCCTGCAGCGCGCGGGCATCGTGCTGAACCTCCTGCTCACCGGCACTGCCGTTCTCTTCGCAAATGCGTTCATCAGCCTCTATCTCCCCGACCGCAGCAGCCCGGCCTTTGAGCTGGCCCGCGGGTATTTCCTGCTGCTCGTGCCGACCTATTTCCTGCAGTTCTGGAAGAGCAGCTTCGAGGCCGTGTTCATGTCGCGCCTCAAGGTAAAGGCAGTCGCCGTTTCATCCTCGATCTCCCTCGTCGTCCGCACCGCCTACGGCTACATCTTCGCCCCGACCTTCGGCATCAACGCCCTCGGCTGGGCCACCACCGTCGGATGTCTCGCCGCCATCGCCTATTGCATCATTTATTTCAAATGCAGGGTAAAGTCCGTAGATGCCGCCTGACGGAAGTTCTTGCCGATTTCACCAAATTTCCGTTTTATTTCCCTTGACATTTTGCTTTACTGTGATAAACTAAACTTAAGGCAGTACCGCACCATGATATACTATCGTCTGCGGCACTGCCTTCTTTTTACGCATGCATTAGCATTTACTTTTTCGCGCAGGAAAAATAATGATAAGGAGAGAAACGGAAAAAATGAAAACCTGCCAAAATTGCGGCACTAACAATGATGACAGTCTGGACTACTGCCAAAACTGCGGCCAATGGCTGGACGGAAGCGGTTATACGGAGCGCGCACGCATAGACGTGATTCCGACAAGCAAGCCGAAAATCGGCAGGATTCTTCTGATCGTGCTCGGCGCGCTCCTTACTCTGGCAGCCGTGACGCTCGCGCTTCTCTTTACACTTTCGCCGAAGCTCTCTCTACTCCGCGCGGGCAAAAGCACGTACGATCTGCTGCCCAAAGCGCTCTCGAAGGAAGGCATACAGGTGTCATCCTCACAGCCCCTGCAAGTGCTCGCGCAGGGAAAGGCCTCCGGTGCGATTTCCTTCAGCGGTGAGGGATATTCCGTCGAGACGAGCTTCGATTACAACGAAGAGGAAGACCTCTTCTCGGGCGACGCGGAAATATCCTTCGACGAGTACGGCCTGTCGTTCGGCATGGACTACTCGGTCGACGGCACGGTATTCAAGCTGGTCATTCCGGCGATCGGCGACGAGGTATACGGCATGGATCTGGAGGAATATGTGACTTCCGGCGCCGTCGATGAATCTCTTTCTCCCCTGGGCGCTCTATTCGTGGATATTCCGACAGACGAGGCCACCGCATTTGTCCGCGCCGTGAACGTGGAAAAAGTCGGAAAGAGCACCGTGACCACCGACAAAGGTGACAGGAAGTGCCGGGTATACGAGATCAGCTGGAACGAAGATTCCGCCGAGAAATTCGAGGAGCTTCTCAGCGAGTCCGACGGAGTGTCCGAAATCGTAAGCTACCTGATTGAGCAGGCGGAAGCGTACGATGTGCGGCTGCTCTGCTATGTCAACAGCGGCAAGATCCTCCGTCTGGATGTGGAGGTATCCGGCAAGACGCAGTATTCGCTTGTTCTCCGCGGAGCCTCCAACCCTTGGGACTGCCTGGACTTCACAGTGTATTACGCCAACGACACCAAGGATAAGTTTTCCATCGATTCCGAGCTGGAGAGCAGCACCCTGCGCGTCGTATATTCCCTCAACGGTGAAGCGCTGGCCACGCTCACATACGATGTTGAGACCGGCAGCTTTTCGCTCTTCAGTGAAATTCTCAGTGAAGAACTCGTCAGCGGCCGTTTCGTATGCACCAAAGACGAGCTGTCGCTGGCCGTGCATTCTCTTCAGGGAATCGACGTGAATCTGGAGCTGACCATCACGGAGTTCGAAGCCGAGCACGAGGCGATCACCGGAGCCTACGCCGACATACAAAACATTGACTGGAGCAGTCTCTTCGCAGAGGCGGCTGCAGACAGCTGACAAAGGGAGGAAAAAATGAAATACTGCGGCAAATGCGGCGCCTCAAACGATGACGGCGCGAACTTCTGTATATCCTGCGGCAATCCGCTGACGGGAAGCGGATCTTCCGGTGATGCCGGATACGGTTCGACCGGCGGTACCGGGTACGACGGCAATGGCTACGGCTCCGGCGGCGGTGCGCGGACGTCTTCGGGTCGATCCGGCAGCGGTGTGAAAATTCTTCTGATCGTGCTCGGCGCGGTCCTTGTTCTTGCCGTCGTGGCGGGCGTGCTGATTTTTGCTCTTTCGCCAAGGCTCGCGCTGCTGCGTGCTGGGAAAGCCTCGCTCAAGCTTCTGACCGAAGCGATAGAGGACAATACCGATCAGGACATTTCCTCCACGCCGCCCCTGCGCGCACTCGCAAAGGGAAAGTTTTCCGGCGCGCTGGAATTCGCCGAAGAGGATGATTACTCCCTCCGGGTCGATTTTTCCTATTCCAAAAAAGAAAATCTCCTGTCGGGCAGTGCAACGCTCACCATAGAAGATTTCGGACTGCCGATCGGCGCGGAATACTCGCTGGAGGACTCGGTCCTTAAGATGTACATTCCGTCTCTCGGCAACAATGTATACCGCATGGATCTGAGCAACGGAGATTCGTTGCTGTCCGATTTCGGGTCGTCCAATGTGCGCGACCTGCTGGCCGACATCTCGGCGGGAAACCTGACGGCCATTGCCCGTTCCGTCGAGGTGGAAAAGCTCGGGAACCGCACGATCGTTACCGACAGCGGCAAGCTGAAGTGCCGCGTATATCAGATCAGCTGGAGTGAGGATTCCGGGGAGAAGTTTGAGAAGTTCATGAAAAAGTCCGGCCATTGGTCCGACCTGACCGAATCGTTTATTGATTACATCACCTCGTACGACATCCGGCTCAATTGCTATGTCAGCGGCGGAAAGCTCCTCTGCATCGACTATATAGACGACGGCGAGACTATGTATACGATCCTTCTCAACGGAACCGACAACCCGTGGGATAGCCTGCTCATACAGGATCTCGATTACGAAACGACGGCCGGCATCGAATCCGTGCGTCAGGGCAGCACCCTTTACATTTTGTTCACCGAGGACGGGGAGACAGACCTGTGCCTGGAGTACAATACGGGAAACGGCCGCTGGACCATGCAGCAGTACGGTTATGACAGCGGTATCGGTGGACGCTTCCTCTCCGATAAAGATGAGTTCGTACTTGGGGTCTCCGAAGAATACTATCAGAGTCTGGAACTGACGATCACCGAGCAGGAGTCCGACCCGGAGACGATCTCCGGCTCCTACACCAATCTGCAGGACGTTAACTGGGAAAACCTGATCTATGATATGCTTTTCTCCGGTTATTATTAAGGCAACACCGCATAATTCGGCAAGAGTGATTTGCGAGGCAATTTTGTTTCCGAACGAGGCACATTGACGCAGCCATACTTTGTGTATTGCAAGAAAATGCAACGAAATGCGGGAGTGAAATTTCCGCAAGGCGCCGCAGATGACATTATGCGGTGCTGCCTTAATACCGCCAAGCGCGCCGCACTCCTTTCCCGGGTGCGGCGCGTTGTCCGATGAGCGGAAAAACAGAAGGCCCTGGGATGAACGATCCCCGCTTGCGCAGACAGGCTGCGCTCTTTTTAATCATCGTGTCGCTGTTCTCTGCCCTGCCCGCTGCGGCGGATTTCACGGTCGCAGCACCGGACGCGTCCGACGCAGACAGCCTCGAAGAGCATGTATTTGCGATAAAAGACAGCGCAAACGGCGTGCCGGCGACCTTTGTGCAGCCGCTGCACAGCGGCTGCACGGATTTCGTAAACATCCCGGCCCGATCGGAACGCTATCCGGTTGCGGAAGTCACGACCAATCCGGGCGACCTCTTTGCGGTCTTTTACGATGTGGAGAACAATGCTTTCGTGCAGCTTCCGTCTCTGTCGTATTCTGCCGCGGGCGACTGCCCGGTCGGCCGGACGAGCGGCCCTGATATATATCTTGCCATGCAGGGTCCGCTCAGTCTGCAGGTATGGGGGATCGACGGCACATACATTGCAGACCTCGTTTCGGAAAAGTACGGTCTTTACGGGATTACCCGGGACGGCTGCTTCTATTATTCCTTTGCGGAGAAGGCTCTCGATTACAGCAGTGACTTTGACGACGTTGGATGTCTCTCCCATAAGGTAACGCATCAAATCCTGTGCTTTGATCCGTCCTCCGAGACCTCAAAACTGCCGGGCGAAGCGGAGGGCTTCTATATCACGGACATCGGTCCGGGGTATATTGTTTCGGAAAACTTTGCGAACGGCGAAGCGGAAACTGTCGCTTACTGTCTGCGCGGTTCCGAATCCTCTCCGCAGCAAAGGATTCTTTGCCGCAAAAGCTTGACGGCGGGGGCGGTTTATTGTAAAATGTAGGTTGATGGAAATTGGGCTCTGCAAGGCTTTGCTGGGCGGGTTTCCTCGAGAAGGAGGCAAATCCATGCGAAAACGACGCGGCCGCAGCTCCGGGTTCTGGGAAATTATCGGCGTGCTGCTTCTTATATGGGTGATCTACGCCATCGCCAAACCGGTCGTGGAATTTTCCGGACTGCTGGTCGCCATCGGGCTGACCATCATGACGCTCGTGGGGCTCATCAACAACATTAGCACCGAAATAGCGAAAAAGAAAGCCAAGAAGGCAAAAGCGGCCCAAAAGGAAGCCGCGCGCGCCAAAGCAGAGGCCGAGGCTGCCGCCGCTCAGGCCGCAGCAGCCGAAAAGACCGCCGAGCCCGAGGCGAAGGAAGATGAGAGCCCGTACTCCCCCGAGGTGCAGGATGTCATCAAGGAAGGGCGCGTGGCGCTCAAGGAAATGGGCCGACTCTACAACTCCATTCCCAAGCCAGAGATCCGCTCGCGCATCAACCAGCTCATGGCCGTATCCGACCAGATCATCCGCGACGCCATCGACGACCCCGCCGATGTGCCGCAGATCCGGAAGTTTCTGGATTTCTACCTGCCGACGACGATCCGTCTGCTCAATGCCTACGACCGTATGAGCGCGCAGGAATATGCCGGCGAGAACATCACTGGCTCTATGGAGCGCATTGAGGAAATGCTCGACACGACCGTCGAAGCTTACAAAAAGCAGCTCGACGCGCTCTTCGCCAATCAGGCCGCCAACATTCAGATAGACATCGACACGATGAACACCATGCTCGCCCGCGAGGGTCTCGGCGGCAAAGGATATCTCGACATCAAGGATTTCATGAAGCAATACGGCCGGCAGACCGCCGAACAGGCGGAAACGGCCGAACCGGAACAAACGGACCAATCGGAACAAACGACGAAAGGAAGCACCGCCAATGGATGAAAAAACATATGTCCCTTCCCTGACGCTCAACCCCACGCAGACTGCCGCGCAGGAGGCTCCCGCCGCTCCGCAGCTCATAGTTGAGGAGCAGAAACCCGCCGTGGAAGCCGAGAAGCTTGACATTGAGCGTCTCTCCCCAGAGGAGCAGGCCGCCGTGCGCGAGTTTGCCAAGCAGATTGATGTGACCGACACGAATCTTGTCCTCTCCTACGGCGCCGCCGCGCAGAAGAACATTGCCGATTTCTCCGGCAGTGCGCTCGACAAGGTCCGCACGAAGGATATGGGCGAGGTCGGCGATATGCTCACGAGCCTCGTCGTGGAGCTCAAGGATCTGGACTACGACGAAGAGGAGAACAAGAAAAAAGGTCTCTTCGGCATATTCAAGAAGGCCGGCCGCTCGTTGGAGGAGACAAAGGCGCAGTTTGAAAAGGCCGAGGTCAACGTCGATAAGATCACCGGCCAGCTGCAGAACCATCAGGTTGTGCTCGCGAAGGATATTGCCTCGCTCGACCGCATGTTCGAGCTCAATCAGGCATACTTCAAAGAGCTTACGATGTACATCATTGCGGGCAAGCTCCGCATTCAGGAGCTGCGCGAGAACGAGCTCGCCGAGCTGCGCGCCAAGGCGGAGAAATCCGGTCTTCCCGAGGATGCGCAGGCCGTAAACGACTACGCGAACCTCATCGGGCGCTTCGAGAAGAAGCTGCACGATCTGGAGCTCACCCGCACCATTTCCATGCAGATGTCCCCGCAGATCCGCATGATTCAGAACAACGATATGCTCATGACGGAGAAGATCCAGACCGCCATTGTGAACACCATTCCTCTCTGGAAGAGCCAGATGGTGCTCGGGCTGAGCATGCACCACTCACGGCAGGCTATGGAGGCCTCCCGCGCCGTCACCGATGTTACAAACCGTCTCCTCATCAGCAACGCTGAGGCACTGCATTCCGGCTCCGTCGAGGTCGCGAAGGAATCCGAACGCGGCATCGTCGATCTTGAGACGCTCAAGAAGACGAACGAACACCTCATCGCCACGCTCGAGGAAGTACGTCAGATTCAGGACGACGGCCGCGCCCGCCGCGCCCAGGCCGAAGAAGAACTTGGCCGCCTCGAAGGCGAACTCAAGCAGAAGCTGCTGGATATGAAGGACTGATACAACCTCACAGAAAAATTGGTGTCGATGTCCCGGCACCGATTTTTGCTGCGCTGATGGAGAAACAGCAAAAAGCGGCTCTATAATAAATGTTGGGGTAGCGAACCGGGATGGTACGCTGCACCCAACATTTTCATTATCAGAAAATAAACGCAAATTGCAAGTGCAAGTTGGACACCTGCATGGTAGAAATTAGTTAATCAGAGC
>CAVGGQ010000026.1:0-24439 GCA_963628785.1 Oscillospiraceae bacterium
TGTATTATACCATACTCAGAGCTTTTTTCATAGTGCCGATTAAATCAGAAGTTCCTTAAAAATATTTAATGTGTTTCATTCTTTAAATCGTGTAACAAACTCTTGCGTTTTTCACTGTTTCGCGGTACAATACGATCGTAAGCTAACCAACTAA
This sequence comes from Oscillospiraceae bacterium, assembly GCA_963628785.1. GTDB lineage: Bacteria > Bacillota > Clostridia > Oscillospirales > Oscillospiraceae > Apopatocola. The sequence goes on from CAVGGQ010000026.1 coordinate 155, forward strand.
CGGGTGAAAGTATTCCAACAATATAAAATAATGATGAAGGTACAGGTGCAGAAGCAATGAACAAGCATATGAAAAAGCCGCGCAACGAGGAGATGTATAAGGCCATCCTCACGCTGAAGACGGTGCCGGAGCTCATGAAGTTCTTCGATGATCTGTGTACGGTCTCGGAGCTGCAGGCCATGGAGCAGCGCTATCAGGTCGCCGTTCTCCTCAGCGAGGGCATGATCTACAACGAAATTCTCGAGAAGACCGGCGCCTCGAGCGCCACCATCAGCCGCGTGAACCGCTCGCTGCAGTACGGCGAGGACGGCTACGGCGTAGCCTTTGCCCGCCTCAAGGAGCAGGAGGAGGCCGAAGCGGCGGAAAAGGAAACATCGGCGAAATGAATCGGTGCTATGGACCGCTTGCGGCGCGCTATGATGCGCTGACCGGGGATGTGCCGTATGAAGAGCTGGAAACGTGGTATGAAACGGCCTTTGCCCACGGCGGCAGGGCCGTTCATACCGTTTTGGACCTTTGCTGCGGCACGGGAACACTCTCGCTGCTCCTCGCCGAGCGCGGGTATGAGATGATCTGCGCGGACGCTTCGGCGGAAATGCTCTCGGTGTTCCAGCAGAAGCTCTGTGACCTTCCCGAGGGCGTCATCGCCCCGATGCTTCTCTGCCAGCGAGCGGAGGAGCTGGATCTCTACGATACGGTGGACGCCGCCGTGTGCTCGCTCGACGGCATGAACTATATGCCGCCCGAAACGCTGCCGGAGGTGTTCCGGCGTCTGCATCTGTTCCTCTCTCCGGGAGGGATGCTCTGCTTCGATTTCCTCGCGCCGGAGCACATGCGCTCACTCGACGGGCAGTGCTTCGTGGACGAGGAGGACGACACGCTCTGCCTCTGGCGCTCCGAAGTTGAGGGCAATGAGCTGCACTACGGCATGGACATTTTCTGCCGCACGCGCGGCTCGCTCTACCGCCGCGATCAGGAGGAGCATACGGAGTACATCCACACACCGGAGAATCTGGAAACGCTCATGAAAAATGCGGGCTTCGGCAATATCCGCCTCTTCACGGACGGGCCGCAGCACGCCCTGGGCCGCCGCTTCTTCACGGCGGAATGTATCAAATAACGACAGACATCGGCAATAAACCAACGGAAAGCCCCATGAAAGGAGAATGCAGCATGGGTGAAATTCTTCGTGCCGTGACCGATGACGGTACGGCAAAAATCTCGGTGATCAACGCCCCCGACATGGTCGAGCGGGCGAGAAACATTCATCATCTTCATCCGGTCGGCACGGCGGCGCTCGGCCGCACGCTGTGCGGTGCATCGCTGCTTGGCGAGATGCTCAAGGAGGACAACGCCGTCCTCACGATGCGCATCCAGGGCGGCGGGCCTATCGGCACCATTCTCGCCGTATCCGATAATGCGGGCAATGTGCGCGGCTATGTTTCGCATCCGGAGGTCAACCTCCCCATCCGCGAGCGGGACGGCAAGCTCGATGTATCCGGCGCAGTCGGCAAAAACGGCCTTCTCACCATCAGCCGTGACATCGGCCTGCGCGAGCCGTATTCCGGTTCCTCCGCCCTCGTGAGCGGAGAGATCGCCGAGGATCTGGCGGCATATCTTACGGAGAGCGATCAGCTCGGTTCGGCGTGCGCGCTCGGCGTACTCGTTGATCCCGACGAGAGCGTCAAGGCTGCCGGCGGTTTCATCATGCAGCTCATGCCGAACGCCGAGGAGGAAACCGTAAAGGTGCTTGAGGAAAACATTTTCCTCATGGATCAGCTCACTACGATCCTCGCCGAGGACGGCCCCGAGGCGGTCATCGGGCAGGTATTCAAAAATCTCGCGTGGCACAACACGGAGCGGAGCGAAATGGCATATAAATGCTACTGCAGCCGCGAGCGCGTGCTCGGAACGCTCGCCAGCCTCCCTGCGGATGACCTCGCCTCCCTGCGCGAGGAGAAGAAGGACCTCGAGGTGCGATGCCAGTTCTGCGACGCCGTTTACACCTTCACGCCCGAGGAAGTCGCGGCACTGAACACGGAGCCCAAAGAGGAATAACGGGAGAGAACAAGGCGGCATCGCCGTCTGAAGAAAGGGAAAGAAATTATGGCGAATCTTGCAGAGCTCCTGCGCCGGCAGGAGGGTATGACCCTCTCGCAGGACGGCACAACGTTCTGCGGCACGCGCGGCGGGTATACGTTTTTGTGCATTGCCGTGCAAAAGAAGCTCATCGTATCCGTCATCTGCGGCGCAGCCCTGCCGACGGACGCCGAAATGAAGCCGTATGCCAAGATCCGTCCGGAGCTCTCCGGAGCATAAGTATCGGGTACGCGCATCACATTCACGCTGCGCGGCGGCTCGACGCAAAAGGTCACAGCCGATCTGCACACCCTGCTGCCCGAGGTTTTGAAATTCCTCTATTCCAACGGCTACCGGAACTGCTGTGAAATGACCCGCGTGGAGGGCGCGACAATCGGCTGCATGTCAGGCAGCAATGCAAGGCTCGTCTCCGAAGGGCAGTATTCAGCTCTCGTGAGCAGCGCACAGCAGAACCGGCGCGCCGACGATGAATCGCAGGAAAACATCGGCCGCGGCCTTCTCTACGCCCTCGTCGGCGGACTGATCGGCGCGATCGTCATTGTGATCTTCGAGCGCCTCGGCCGCATTGCCGCCCTCTCGGGCGTGATCCTCGGCTACTGCACCATCAACGGCTACCGCAAGGGTGCCGGCAAGATCTCTGCCATCGGATATATCCTCTGTACGCTCATCATGCTCGCTGCTGTGTATTTCGGCGACCGCATCGATACTGCGATCCAGGCCGTGCAGGAGCTCGGCATCACCTTTGCCGAAGGATTCCGGTGGATACATGAGCTGGTAGACCAGGATGCCTACATGGCCAACCTCCTGCAGATCTACCTCTTCACCGCAATCGGCACCGTCCCCGCCGCCCTGAACGCCCACAGAGCCTTCCAACAGACCGATGTAGTCTACCGCGTCGGATAAACAAGCCAAAGGAAATCTCCCGAAGCCCCGCTTGCCGGAGCTTCGAGAGATTTCTCACAGCCGGATAACCTATTTTAGAAACGCTTATTTAGACAATACCGCACAATGCCGTCCGCTGCAGATTCGTCCCAATCTTTTAATGTCCGATTTCATTCTTCGAAAACGGCTTCGGTGACCAGAAATTCGGCTTGGGGGAGGGATACTGCGATGCTGGCGGGGACTTGACTGCTCGGAGCTTTTTCGGCGATAAGCGTCTGGATCGCGTCTACCGCCTGCCGTTTGGCGGGCGTGTTTGCTATGACCCAGATGGCCTTCGCCTGCGCGGCGTCGGCGAGACCGATCGTGACGCCGGCGGTGAGAGCCGGCGCCTTGTGCTCGAAGTATTTTTGCGCTACTTTCGCCGTGGTGCCGGCCACTTCCGCTACATGGATGTGCAGCGACGGATCGACACCGGGCTCGTTTAAGGCAACGTGCCCGTTTACGCCGATGCCGAACACGATGACGTCAAACGGACCGTGTGCTTTGAGAAACGTTTCGCCGCGTGCACATTCCGCCGACGGATCGGCGGCACCGTCGAAGAGAAAAACTTCCTTGAAATCCACGGCATCGAGAAAATGCCTGTGCAGAAAATCCGCCATGGCGCCGTCGGCATCCTGCGGCAGACCGCACCACTCGTCCATGCCGAAAAAGGCGGCCTCGGAAAACGACAGCTCGCCGCAGCTCACCATTTCTTTTAGTGCGTCAAACACCGGATAGGAGGAGGTGCCGGCGGCGATTGAGATCAAAGCGTTCGGCTTGGAACGGATAACGGCGGCGATCCGCTCGGCTGTATAGCGGCCCAGCGCCTTATTGTCGGGAAAACGCTGCATGGCCGTCATCTCCAGTTGTCGGCCGGCTTTGCAGCTTCGGACGGACAGGGAAGTGCTACCTTGCGCCCGTCTCTGGAGGAGAGATATGCGGCGTGAATGACTTCCAGCACGGCCTTGCCGAATTCACCGTCCGAGACCGGCTTCTTGCCGGTGCGAACGCAGTCCACAAAATGGGTCAGCTCCTGGGGATATCCCTGGTTAAAGGCCTCTTCGAAAATGGGGAACGTCCAGCCAGTAGTCGCGCCGGCTTTTTCACTGGCATAGTCGTATCCGTCCAGACTGTACATCTGCGAGGAGTTTCCCTGGAACAGATCCGAGTAGCAGACGCCCTTGTCACCGTATATTTCGATGCAGTCCTGCATGCCGCCCTGCTTGACCCAGCTGTCTTCACCGATGCACAGCACCTTGCGGCCGCCCTGCTCAAATTCGACTTGGATGACGGAGTGGTCTTCGGCGTCCGTGTCGTGATAGACGTGCATCAGGTTGCCGTAGATCGATGTTGGAGAGGTGCTTTTCAGCATCCACATGAACCATGCGATCGCGTGGCAGCCCATATCCATCATTACGCCGCCGCCAGATTTGTCGGACTCGTAGAACCAACGACTGTGAGGGCCGGAGTGCTTCTCGCACTGCTTGAGCATGTACACATTTCCTACGGCGCCACTTTCCACGATGGCGCGCACGCGCTCGTACTTCGGCGCAAAGCACAGCTCCTCCGCATACATGAGCAGCTTTCCGTTTTCCCGGCAGGCGGCGATCATTTCGTCGGCTTCCCGGATAGACAGACACAGCGGTTTTTCGACGATGATGTGCTTTCCGGCACGGGCGGCCTTCAGGCAGACATCATGGTGCAGATAATTGGGCAGACAGATGTCAATGATATCACACTCGCATTCGGAGAGCAGACGGTCGATATCATCGTAGGCTGCGGGGACATTCATTTTTTCGGCAAAGGCCCTGGCTTTGTCCAAGTGACGGGAATATACGGCCGTGACCTCGGCATCATGTACGAAGCGATGATACGAGGAAATATGGATCTCGGAAATAAATCCGCAGCCGAGCACGGCGATCTTGGTTTTGTTCATATACTGCTGTACAGCTCCTTCTTTTTTATTTTTCGGTTTTTATTCGATCAGCGGATCTGAGGCAACACCGCACAATGTCGTCTGCGGTGCTGCCCTGAGAATCCGCAAAGCACTGCAGAGCCGGTTTTCTCGCGGAACGGCTCTGCAGCGTTCATCGGCGGATATTACCGATGCAGGTTACAGATACTGCCGAATAAAGCGGTAACTCTGTTCAATGCCTTTGCAGACATCTTCGGGGCAGCTTTCAAAGGCCTTGTCTTCCACCTCGATGACGGCGCAACCGTTGTAGCGGATGTCGTTGAGAGCGGAAATAAAAGCTCCGAAGTCGACGCCGCCCATTCCCGGCAGCTTCGGCGAATGCCACAGGGTGGGGTAGGCGAAGCAGCCGTACTCATCCAGCTTATCCTGGTAAATCTTAATGTCTTTGAAGTGAACATGATAGATGCGGTCGGCAAATTCATAGATCGGCTTTGTATAACTTGCACGCGTCAGATACGGATGGGACGGGTCAAAGGCCAGTCCGAGGGCGTGCGAGGGAATTCGGCGGAACATATCGCGCCAGATGGCGGGAGAGCAGGCCAAGTTGTTTCCGCCCGGCCATTCGTTGACCGTATAGAGCATCGGGCAGTTCTCAATGGCGATACGTACGCCCTTCTTCTCCGCATAGGCCACGATCGGATTCCAGACGACTTCAAACTTATCGAGATTTTCCTCTACGGTCTTGTTCTTGTCTTTTCCGATGAAGGTCGTAACGACGTTGACGCCCATGAAGGCCGAGGCATCGATCAGACGGTAGATGTGATGAACGGCCAGACTTGCAGCTTCCTCATCCGCATCCATGGGGTTAGGATAGTATCCCAGAGAGGCAATGGTGATGCCTTTGTCTTCGGCATACTTCTTGTAGTAGAGCAGCTTGGCATCGTCGCACTCGTCCAGATCGATATGCGTGATGCCGGCGTAGCGCCGAACGGCCTTTCCTCTTGGCCAGCAGCAGACTTCCACGCAGCTGAAGCCGACCTTGGCGGCGTAGTCGATTACTTGCTCGAACGTGTAGTCGGGGAGAATGGCGGAATGCAGACCGAGATTCATCATGGAAATGTCCTCCTTATTCATTCTATTCTTGTTCTTGGGCAGCACCGTATAATATTTTCTGCAGCGCTGCCGGTGGTTTCATTACAGTGTCGTCAGAATTTCCCGGAGAAAACAAACGGCGGAACGGATGTCATCTGCTCCGCTCTTTGCCTCGCGTTCGATCGTCAGAAAACCGGAGTATCCTGCGTTTTGAAGCGCGTGAAGATAGGGAATCCAGCGCACGTTTCCTTCGCCCAGCGGCGTTTCCTCACAGCACGGGTTGGAAAGCACCCACTCCAGACCGAACTCGGCGAATTTGTGATAGAAATCCTCGGGACGAATGGACTTGAGAGACTTCCCGTCCTTGGCGTGGGTGTGGACGATCGCCTCGCCGGCATCCGAGACGCCGGCTACTTCGTCGTCCGCACCGACCATGACCAGGTTGGCAGGGTCATAGTTGATCCCCATGCCTTTGCCGCAGGCATCCACGAATTTTCGAAGCGTCTTGATTTTTTCGGGCCCTGTTTCCACTGCAATCACCGCACCGCGGCTCGCGGCATATGCGGCGGCTTCGCCGGCCGCATCCAGCATGATCCGGTAACGGGGTTCCGACGGGTCGGGAGGCACAACGCCGATGTGCGTCGTGACGATGCGGCAGTCCACCTCCGAGGCGAGATCGATGACTTTCTTCAGGTAGTCGATCTTGGCATCGTTGTCTTCTGCCTTTTCCAGACCGAACCCGCCGAGCTCTCCGCAAAGAGCTGTGACGGTCTGACCGCAACTCCGGGCCAAGGAACGGACATCTGCCACGGTCTGTTCGGAGACCGTGCGCGGATCAAATTCATTGGCTGCATAGATCTGTACACCTTCCGCGCCGCAGCGGGCCGACTCGCGGATCCCTTCGAGAAGACCGACTCCGAACCAGTCGGCCAGTGTTGCTATTTTGAACATAGTGCTGCCCTCAGATCTCGATCCATCGGCGTTCCTTCGCGCTGCGGACGACGGCGTCGCAGAGGACCATTTCTCTCAGACCGTCATCAAAGTTGGCGAACAGCCCCTTGCCGTGATCTCCGCGCTCGATTGCACCGTAGATCGCTTTGAAATTCTGCTTGAATGTGTCCGGGAAGCCTTCCACATGGCCACCGGGGTAGCTGATGGAGGAGGAGGCGAGACCGCTGAGAATGGAAGGATCCTTCGGAGCCTTCTGATTAAATGTATCTCTGCGCCCGATCCACAGCTCGTTGCTGTCTTCGCTGTCCCAGTGCAGGGCGCAGCGGCTTCCGCCGATATCCAGGATCATCTGGTTCTTTCGGCCGGCAAATACCTGGCTGATGGTGCAGCTTCCGTGCGCGCCGTTATTAAAGCGGAAGAGGATTGTGCAGTAGTCTTCGGTATTGACGGGGATCTCCGCATAATCTTCGGGGCGTAGCGCCATGCCCGAGTAGGTGTCCACCGGCTTGAGCGGCTTTTTGCGCGTTTTATGGAATGTTTCAAAATCCGCCAGCAGTTCCACCGCGCGCAGACCGGTCACGGACTCCACCATGTCGATCCAATGGGAGCCGATGTCGGCGAAAGCACGGGAGTCACCGCTCAGCTCCGGCTCCAAACGCCAGCTGTAGTCGGTATCGTAGTACAGCCAGTCCTGGAGATAGCTGCCGTTGATCGTATAGATGTCGCCGACTTCGCCGCTCTCCACCATGGCTTTGGCCTGCATGACCTGGGGATACCAGCGGCAGTTGAAATTGACGCCCGTGATGATGCCGTGCTCCTTTGCATAGGCGGCCAGCTTGCGGGCCTGCTCCAGCGTCTTCGTGAGGGGCTTTTCACAGACTACGGAAATGCCGCGCTCCATGGCGTACATCGCCATCTCATAGTGAGAGCTGTTGGGCGTGCAGATATGAACAACATCGGGATTTTCCCTGTCAATCATTTCGCGGTAGTCTTCATATCCGCGGGGAACGCAGTTGGCCTCGGCCTTTGCGGATGCATTGTGCGCGTTGGCCACCGCAACGACATCCACAAAACCCAGCCGGCGCAGCGCTTCAATGTGGACGGCGCCGATGAATCCGATGCCGATCACACAGGTTCTGAACCGTTTCATTTTTTTGCATAGCTCCTTTCAAAAGCTGTCATTTTGCGTGAACGCAAAAACCGAAAAACGGATGTGCTTAAAAGTATACCGTATGGTTCGCTAAAATGCAAGAAAAAACAAAAAGAATTCCCTGGCGGTTTGTCGGAAAAAACGGACGGAGCGAAACGGCAAAATTGCGGGAAAAATCGAAACGGAAATTTTTTGAAAATGTTTGAAGACTATTGCAAAAAAATGAAGAGAATGATATAGTAAAAGCGCAAAGCGTTTCGGCACGGCCGAACAGTAAAAAACTCAAACCGGCAGGAGGAAAAATTGTTATGAACACATTGACAGCGCAAGATATTGCGGACATGATCGACCAATCGCTTCTTAACCCCTCGTTTACTCTTGAAGATGTCAAGCATGGCTGCGAAGTCGCTATGGAGTACAAGTGCATTTCCGTGTGCCTGCGCCCCTGCGACATTGAATTTGCCAAGGAAATTCTCAAAGGCAGTGATGTTCGCCTCACAACGGTGATCGGATTCCCTCACGGCTCGAACCCCACGGAGATCAAAGTTGCGGAAACGAAGATGACCATCGATCAGGGATGCGTCGAGGTTGACGTTGTCATCAACATCGGACGGCTTCTGTCCGGCGATTATGACTATGTGGAAAAGGACCTGAAGGCCGTCGTAGACGCCGCACATGAAAAGAATGCTCTCGTGAAGGTCATTCTGGAAAACGCCTATCTGAACGACGAGCAGAAGATCAAGGCCTGCGAGATCTGCGCCAAGGTTGGTGCCGACTTCACAAAGACCTCTACCGGCTATGCTCCGAGCGGCGCCACGATCCACGATCTGAAGCTTATGCGCGCCCACACCCCGGAGCGTATGCGCATCAAGGCCGCCGGCGGCGTGCGCAAGCTTGATGACGCTCTTCTTGTCAAAGCGGTTGGCGGCTGCCGTTTCGGCTGCACCCGCACGGAAACCATCATGGCCGACGCACGCGCCTGCGAGGCTGCGGGAACACTGGTGCTGCCGACCGTTACCGAGGACACGGAGTTCGCGGCCGTCCTGGCGGCGAGAGCACGGAAATAAAACAAAGGAGGCTATACGGTGAAAGAAATATATGATAAACTGATCGAGTCTACCAAATATCCGTCACCCACGCGCAAAGACTGGCGCATCGGATGCATCGGTTCCGGCTTCATCATGGCCGACTGCCACCTGGTGTCGTACCGTAAGGCCGGTTTCAATCCCGTGGCGATTGCCTCCCGTACGCCTGCGCATGCCCAAAGCGTTGCGGAACGCCACTCCATTCCCAAAGTGTACGATACCTGGAAGGAAATGCTTGCCGATGACAGCCTTGAGATCCTGGATATTGCGTATCCGCCGGATCAGCAGCTGGATATTGTCCGTCATGCGGTAAAATGCCCGAATCTGAAGGGTATCCTCTGCCAGAAACCGCTGGAGATGTCTCTGGAAAACGCCAAGGAGATTGTTCACCTCGGCGAGGAATACGGCAAAACGATTGCGGTCAACTCCAACATGCGCTGCGACCAGTCCATGCGGACGCTGAAATACCTTCTTGACACGAAGGAGCTCGGCGAGCCGGTGCTGGCAACGATCGAGATGCGAGCCATTCCGCACTGGCAGGAATTCCTGAAGGCCTACAGCAAGCTGGAGATCTTCGGCATGGGCATCCACCATGTGGATGTTTTTCGTTTCCTCTTCGGCAATCCCTCAGACATCACCTGCGTGTGCCGCACGGATCCGCGGAGCAAATTTCCGCACACGGACGGCATTGTTCAGTTTACCTACAAATACGATAACGGCATGATGGCAACCTCTCTGGACGATGTCTGGGCGTGGCCGGAAGAGCCCTGCGAAAAGGACATCTACATCCGCTGGCGCGTGGAAGGCACAGAAGGCATGGCCGAAGGAACGGTCGGCTGGCCCAAGTATCCGGAACGCTGCCCGTCCACGCTGCGCTTCACATCCAAACGGTATCCGCACGAGTGGATCGAGCCCAAGTGGGATACGGTCTGGTTCCCGGATGCATTCGAAGGCACCATGGCTCAGCTTCTGCGCGCCGTCGAGGCAGGAACGGAACCCGAGATCTCCGCGAAGGACAACCTTTACACGATCGCCTGCGTGGAGGCCTGCTACCGTTCGATCGCCGAGAAGCGTACCGTCGCACTCGACGAAATTTACAAATAACAGCCGGTTCGCCCTGCACCATTACATTACTTTATAAAGGAGATTACATATGATCAGCGTCGGCATTTTTACCGGATACTATCCTTATGCAATGGATGAAGTTATCCGCCGCATTAAGGCTTCGGATTTCAACTGCGTACAGCTGGATGTGACATTTAAGGATTTCGATGCCGCGAAAGAACCGCTGACCGAACAGAAGGCTCACGAGATCCGTGATGCCTTCCGTGATGCGAACCTTCCGGTCATTGCGTTGTCCGCTTACACGAACTTCATTCACCCCGATCCCGACGTGCGCAAGCGCAATATCGACTACATCAAGAGAATGCTTCGCTATGCCAGAGATCTTGGCTGCCCGTACGTCGCAAGCGAAACGGGTACCTACAATCTGGAGAGCGACTGGGTCTGGCACGAGAAAAATGCGGATCCTGCGGTTTACGAGCAGACGATCGAAGTGATCCGCGAGCTGGCGGATTTCGCCGGCGAATGGGGCTCCACGTTTATCGTGGAAAACTACGTCAACAACGTCATCGGCACGGTGGATCAGGTGAAGCAGATGTTCAAGGACGTAAACAGCAAAAACCTCGGACTCATCTGCGACCCGACCAACTACTTCAACGAAGCTGCGATGCACGACATCGATGGGACCATCAACAGCATTTTCGACAACCTCAGCCCGTACATCAAGATCGCGCACGCGAAGGACATCAAGCTGGCCTCGGACACGGGAGAAAAGCATGCCGACATCGATGCGGATGCGTCACACTCCTTCCGCGGATCGGGAAGCGTGGAGCTTCCGGCTGCCGGACTGGGCGTGCTGAATTACCCGCTGTACGTAAAGCGCCTTGCAGAGGAACATCCCAATATTCCGCTCATTATCGAGCACCTGGACGAGGGCGACATCGAGCGGGCCAAACATTTTACGGATGGAGTGCTTAAGTCCGTAGGCGTATAAATTAGGAAAGGCAGCACCGCATAATTCGGCAAGAGCGATTTGCGAGAGATTTTTTGCCGAATCAAGGAAGAAAACCGCAGCCATACTTTGTGTATGGCAAGGTTTGATGACGCAGAGTCGGCGAAAAATATCCGCAAAGCGCCGCAGACGACATTGTGCGGTGCTGCCCGAACAGTATTTGCAGACAAAACGGAAGGCGGAATGTATATGCAGTATCGCATTGGCGTGGACCTAGGAGGAACGGCGGTAAAGGCCGGCATCGTAGACGAAAATTACAATATTCTTTTCAGCTGCACAATCCCCAGCGATCATGATTTTGATCGCGCCGTGGAGGGCATGGCCGCAGCGATCGAGACCGTCGCTTCCGAAGCGGGACTGAAAGTGTCGGATTTTCCGTGCGTGGGCGTCGGTATCCCCAGCACCGTAAATCCGTACACGAAGCGGCTCGTGTTTGCAAATAACACCGGCTGGCGCGACGCTCCCATCGGATCGGCTCTGGAGTCCCGTATCTCGATCCCCGTATACATCGGGAACGATGCCAATTGTGCGGTCATCGGCGAAGCACTCAACGGTGCTGCCAGAGGACGGAAAAACGTGGTCATGCTGACGCTCGGCACCGGCGTGGGCGGGGGCATCCTGTTCGACGGCAAACTGTTTACCGGCGGGGACGGCATGGGTGCAGAGCTCGGCCACACACCGCTGGTGCACGGCGGATGCCGCTGGACCTGCGGCATCAGCGGCTGCCTCGAATCCTACGCGTCCGTGTCCGCTCTTATACGCGAGACAAAGGCAGCAATGAGCGCTCATCCGGAGTCGATGCTGTGCGCCTATGCCGCCAAACACGCCGGCAAAGTGGACGGGAAGACCGCGTTTGACTGCACGCAGGCCGGAGACGAAACGGCGTCCAGCGTGGTCGACCGATACCTGGACTATCTCGCAGGCGGCATAGGGGGACTCATCACGACGTTCCGTCCGGAGATCTTTATCCTTGGCGGAGGTCTGTCGGCCCAGGGAGAGAACCTTACGCGGCCGCTCACCGAAAAAGTACCGCACTATGTGTATGCATCGGATCTGATCGGCGTTCCGCCAATCGTGACCGCCGAACTCGGCAATGCCGCCGGAACGATTGGTGCGGCTTATCTGGACAGGATGTAACATATGATTCGATTCGGAACGATCGGCACCAATTTCATTTCCCGGGAATTTCTGAAAGCGGGGAGAATGCTTCCAGATTTCGGGATCACGGCTGTTTACTCCCGCAAGGCGGAAACGGCGGCGGCTTTTGCCGGCGATTCGGGCGCAGCTATCCTGACCGATTTGGACGCACTGGCAGCGCGGGACGATGTGGATGCGGTCTATATCGCCTCGCCCAATTTGCTCCACGCATACCAGGCGGAAAAAATGCTCCGAGCGGGAAAGCATGTCCTGCTGGAAAAACCGGCCTGCCCCGATCGGGATACATTTTTGCGGCTGTGTGACCTGGCTCGCGAAAAGCAGGTCGTATTCATGGAAGCCATGCGTCCGGTATTTACCCCCGGCCTCGCCATGCTGCGCGAGTCCGTCGGCGGCATCGGACCGATCCGCCGGGCATCGTTTTTGTACTGCCAATATTCCTCCCGGTATGACAAATTCAAAGCCGGCATTGTGGAAAATGCCTTTGACCCGACATTCTGCAACGGCTCGCTGATGGACATCGGTGTGTATGTCCTGCATGTACTGGTTTACCTTTTCGGCCTTCCCGAGAGCATTCGGGCATACTCCCGGCGACTGGAAAACGGCTTGGACGCACAGGGGACTGCCGTGTGTTCGTACCCGGAGATGCTGGCGGACGTAAGCTGGAGCAAGATCACGGACGGACGGCGGGAAAATGAAATCCAAGGGGAAAAAGGCACCATCCTTTTTGACGCCATCACCAACCCGAAGCACATTCGCCGCATCGGGCGGGACGGAAGCAGCACCGTGCTCTATGAGGACCCCGACGGGGAATTTTTCGGGATGGCGCATGAGATATCCGCATTCCTTTCTTTTGCCGATATTGCGGCACGCAGCAGTGACCGGCCCTGGGAGGCCTGCAACCGCTGCACCGAGCAGACCCTGTTGCTGATGGATGAAATTCGCCGTCAGAACGGTATCGACTTTTCTTTGCAGACACCTTAAGGAGAGACGACATAAGGGAGAGATGGTACATGATAGCATCGGCACGAAGCCTGTATATTTTAAAGCGCCTCAAAGAAGTCGGCATTCTGGACTATAAGAGCGTAGCCAATGAGCTCAACGTGTCGGAGGCCACGGTGCGCCGTGACTTCGAAATGCTGGAGTCTCAGGGGAAGCTCCGCAGAGTACGTAGCGGGGCGGTGCGCAGTGACGATCCGGACGGCAAATTCGATGCCGAGCTGTCCATCCGTGCGAAAAATACGCTGAACACCCGGGAAAAGCAGATCGTAGCGGCGGCGGCCGCCAAAGTCGTTCAGCCCGGGGAAAGCATATTCCTGGATGCGGGAACCAGCATATCTCCGCTCGGCTTCCTTTTGCTGTCGATGCCGATCCGCATTGTTACGTACAACAATTATATTCTGCAGCGCGTCAGCCCGAAATCCCGCGCAGAGGTCTTCGCCTTGGGCGGCCAGCTGAAGCCGGCCGACCAGATGATCGTCGGTGCCATTGCCGAACGCACACTGGAAAACTTCGGATTCGATCGGGCATTTATCGGCTGCATGGGACTGAATGCGAAAAACAACATGGTTTACGCCACGGACATGGAGTGCATGCGACTGAAAGAGATCGCGATAAAAAACTCCAAGTCGCATTACCTGCTGGCGGACTGCTCAAAACTGAGCAAGATCGGCCTCTTCCGCGTGGCCGGACTGGATGACTTCGATCAGATATATCTGAACGGACCGAAACCGAACGGAAAATTCGAAAGCAATATGATCTTTGTCGTCGCAGAGGATGCCGGCCGGTCATAATGTTATAACAGTAAGTAAGAAAATCATGGATCCGGTACGGGACTCCGCGCCGGCTGAAAGGTGGTATATATTTATGAAAACCGCAGATCCGAAGAAAAGAGCTATTCTGGAATCGTTCAAAAACGGACTCATCGTATCGTGCCAGGTGCAGCACGACGACCCCATAAGCACACCCGATATGCATGTAAAAATGGCGCAGGCGGCACAGTGGGGCGGTGCAGTGGGCATCCGTGCGAATTCCCCCGAGCAGATCCGGGACATCAAGGCGGCCGTGCCTCTGCCCATCATCGGCCTGTATAAGCAGTGGAACAAGAACACGGACGTATTCATCACGCCGAATATGGACGCCGTTCGCCAGGTTTACGAAGCGGGCGCCGACATTATCGCGCTCGACTGCACGAACCAGATCAACGCCGATGGCCGCCCTGCATGGGAACTGCTACCGGAGGCAAAAAAGGCATTCCCGGATGCCATGTTTTTCGCTGACATTTCCAACTTCGAGGAAGCGGAGCGTGCGGTGGCCTTGGGAGCTGACATTGTCGGACCCACGCTGTACGGCTATACGGAACAGACGAAGACCATTGAAGAGCCGAATCTTCGCGAGTTTGCGCGCATGTGCCGCGCTTTCGGCGACGAGACATACATGATCATGGAAGGCCACATCTATACGCCGGAGGATGCGATCAAGTGCCTGTATCTGGGCGCCCATGCCGTGGTGGTCGGCAGCGCCATCACCCGCCCGCAGCTCATTACTAAACGTTTCACCGACCTGATGGGCGGCTACTGCACAAACTGGCGTGATGCCGAGAGGAGCGCACACTAAATGGCTTTCAATGCCGAAACGGCTCAAAATGTTGAAGTCAGCATTAAGATCCCGCCGGAACTGTCTGTGATGGACCAGCTGGAGCTGATGGAAAAATATACGGCCGTTCACAGTATCCCGAACCGCACAAAAGAGGAGCGGGAAGCCGCGTGCCTGAAGGTACTCTACCCGACGCTTTTCCGTTCGATCGAACCGAAGGATCTGATCGCTGGACGGCTGGACTTTCTGCCGATCGGGTTCGGATGCGTGACCTCGGTTGGCGGCGTGGGACACTACTGCGTCTTCAACAAACTGACCAAATTCAAAGCTCTCCTCCCGGAGGAAGAGCGACCCAGAGTGGATGCACTCTATCGCTACTGGCTGGAGAACGATCTGAAAACCAAATACTGCCGCGACGCCCTCAAGGACGACATCGTGGGCATGTTTATCGACTGCGACTATCCGCTTATTGCGACGGCCCGGCTTTCGGGCATGATGCTCGATTACCGTACGCTGATGGAACTCGGCATCGGCGGCCTGCGCGCGCGCATCGTCTCGTTGCAGAAGGAGCGGGGCGAAAACGCCTTTTATCATGCGTCGCTTGAATGTTTGGATCTTTTCGCCATGTGCTGCGATGCCCTGGCCCAAAAAGCAGCGCATGCACTTGATGGTGCGGATGCGGACCGTCAAGCCGAACTCCGGCGCATGATCGATGCGCTCGGCGTCATCCATGAAGCGCCTCCGAAAACATTTTTCGAGGCGCTGCAGCTCTTCTGGCTGTATGCTCTCCTGGCCGGCGTTATCAACTACGGACGCATGGACGATGTTCTCGGCCCGTTCCTGCAGGCCGACCTGAACAGCGGACGCCTTACGGAGCACGATGCCTATCGTCTGCTGAAGTCTCTGTGGACCATGATCGAAAACCGCCGCACGACGGTCAACGGCCGCATTATCGTAGGCGGCCGCGGACGCCGTGACCCCGAGGCTGCGGATACCTTTGCGCGCATTGCCATGAAAGTCGCACAGACCACGCGGTATGTCGAACCGCAGTTCACGCTGCGCTTTGACCGGAATACGCCCGAAGACATATACGATGCGGCTTTGGACACCATCGGAAAAGGAGCCACGTATCCGACTCTTTACAATGACGACGTCAACATCCCCGCCGTTATGCGCGCCATGCGCGTGGACGAGAGCACGGCGGAGCAGTACGTGCCGTTCGGCTGCGGTGAATTTGTCGTTCAGGGACAGAGCACCGGAACGCCGAACACCTGCATCAACCTTCTCAAGCTGCTGCAGATCTCGCTCAACGGCGGCATCGATCCGATGGACGGCAAGGACAAAAGCGACGGCGTGCCGCTTCGGCCGGCTGAGGAGCTGGATACGTTCGAGGCCATGTACAGCCAGTACAGGAGACTTCTGGATCATTATCTGGATCTTTCCGTGGCTGCGCAGACCAGATCCTACGAGATTATGAACGAAGAGGTCTCCTTTCTCTTTACCAGCATTTTGATGAACGACTGCCTGGGACGCGGACGTGCCGTGCTCGACGGTGGGATCCGCTATCTGGGCGGAACGAACGAAACATACGGAAACATCAACGTTTCGGATTCTCTGGCGGCTATCAAAAAGACCGTGTTCGAAGACAAGATCTGCACGCTGCCCGCGCTGCGGGATGCGGCAAACCGGGATTTCGCGGGGCAGGAACTGCTGCGCCGCAGACTGTGGGAATGTCCGAAATACGGAAATGACGACCCCTATGCCGACGATATGGCGGATGACCTTTTCCGCTTCGTTGCCAACGGCGTAAGAGACCGCGGCATTGCCGCGGGCATGCAGTACTACCTGATCGTCATCAGCAACAACCAGCTGAATACGGAATGGGGCCGCCGTACGGCAGCCTCCTACGACGGCCGGCGCCGGGGACAGTTCATGAATCCCGCCAACAACCCCCAGGGTGGAGCCAACCGGAACGGTCCCTCGGCCATGCTGAACTCGCTGGCACGGTTCGATGCGGGTCTGCACGGAGGAAGCGTGCAGAACATCAAGTTTACCCCGGACTTCTTCAATAACCACCGTGATATTATCAAGCAGATTTTCCGTGTCTATTTTGACAAGGGAGGATGCCACCTCATGGTTACGGTCGTGGACCGCGGCGTACTGGAGGATGCGGTAAAACACCCGGACGGGTACAGAGACCTCATTGTCCGCGTGTCCGGCTTCTCTGCCGTGTTTGTCAATCTGGAACCGGACATTCAGCAGGAGCTGATAAGCAGAGTCTTGTATGGATAAAACACTGATCGTCACGGAAATCGAGCGCAGCGCCATTCACGACGGACCGGGACTGCGCACTGTTGTTTTTCTCCAGGGATGCCCGCTGCACTGCTTCTGGTGCTGCAATCCCGAAACGCAGTCCCCGACCCCGGTGCTTCTGCACGATGCAAAGCTTTGCGTCGGATGCGGCAGCTGCGCACGCTTCTGCACGCAGAAGGCGGTCTCCGTTTCCGACGGTACCTCCTTAATCGACCGCAGCCGATGCCGCAGCTGCGGCACATGCGCCGCCGTCTGTCCCGTCGGCGCGAACAAGCTCTCCGGACACGCTATGCCGATCGATGAGATCCTGAAAATCGTGATGCGCGACACGGATTACTACAAAGCCACCGGCGGAGGGCTGACGCTCTCCGGCGGCGAACCGCTGCTTCAGCCGGCAGCAGCGGAGCTCCTTTCCCAAGCAAAGGAGAACGGCATTTCAACGTACGTTGAAACGACCGCCTTTCTGCCGTGGGAAAAAATGGAGCCGGCCGTTCGTCTTCTGGACGGACTCTATGTCGACTACAAGCACCCGGAAGCCGAAGCACTGAAGCGGGCTACCGGAGCCGTATTGGAGACCATCGACAGAAACCTGCACACTCTGGCTTCCGTCGGAGCAAATTTTACGATGCGCACACCCGTGATCCCCGGCTTCAACGACCGCGAGGATGTCCTGCGAGAATGCTTTTCGACGGCCAGCGATCTCGGGAGGAGCGAGTATGTTCTGCTGCCGTACCACAGCCTGGGCGCGGCCAAGTACAAAAAACTGGGAAATGACGCTCCGCTGCCGGGCGTTTCCCCGATGAAGCCGGAAGAACTGGCAAAATATGCGGAGATCGGCAGAGAATACGGACTGCGCATAAAAATCGGAGGCTGAATATGTATTTACTCGATCCGGTGTACAAGGATTACATCTGGGGCGGCATGGCTCTGCGAGAGCGGTTCGGCAAGGGAATCAACATGCCGGTCGTTGCCGAGAGCTGGGAACTGTCAACCCACAAGGACGGCCTGACGCTGATTGCCGGTACCGGACAGACGCTTCGGGATAGGATCGGTTGCGATCTGCCGATCCTCGTGAAGCTGATCGATGCCCACAAATCGCTCTCCGTGCAGGTGCATCCCGACGATGCCTATGCCGCGCGCACTGCGGGGGAGAGGGGCAAGACCGAACTGTGGCATGTGCTGTCGGCGGAAGAAGGAGCATTCCTGTATCTCGGGCTGAAAAAAGCCGTTGCGAAAGAGGAACTGGAGAGAGCGATCCGCGACTGCACGGTGGAACGGCTGCTGAACAAAGTTTATGTGAAGCCCGGCGAGAGCTATTACATTCCGGCCGGCATGCTTCATGCCATCGGTGCGGGATGCATGGTATACGAGGTACAGGAGAGCTCCAACCTCACCTACCGGGTATACGACTACGGTCGGACGGATGCCCACGGACGGCCGCGTGAGCTGCACATTGCGGATGCCCTGGTTGTGACGACCCTCGCACCGGTTTCCTCAACGCCTCCCGGAGCGGGTCAGACCGCCGGATCGGGAGCGCTGCAGGGGCGATCGATCGTCCGGTGCCCCTATTTTTCCCTTTGGAAACTTCGTCTGGACGGAAAGACGGACGTACCGGCTCAAAAGAGCTTTTATCATCTGCTCTGCATTGAAGGCTCCTGCACTGTCTCTCGAGCCGACCGACGCATAGATATGTCGGCGGGAACGGGAATTTTCATTGCAGCGGGCGAATGCGTTGAGGCGGAAGGCTCGGCTGTTCTGCTGGCGGTGTCGGCTGAAATGTAAGAGATGCCCCCGCCCGGACGCGAAGCACGCATGACAACAAACAAGGGAGATGGATCCATTTGGTAGAAGTAAAGCATCTTGTGAAACACTACGGAGACAAGGTGGCCCTGACGGACGTCAGCTTCTCAATCAAAGAGGGAGAAGTGGTCGGCCTTCTGGGACTGAACGGCGCGGGCAAATCCACTACCATGAATATACTGACCGGGTATCTCAGCGCCACGTCGGGCGAGGTGTATATTGACGGCCACAACATTCTGACGGACTCCAAAGCCGCCAAACGCGAGATCGGCTACCTGCCGGAAGTGCTCGCCTTTTATCCGGAAATGCGCGTGAATGAATTTCTCTCCTTTTGCTGCGACCTGAAGGGGATCGTACCGAAGCGGGCAGAGCGGGAAAAACACATCGCCGAGGTCTGTGAGCGCGTGGGACTGACACACGTCCGGACCCGCATGATACGCAACCTGTCCAAAGGATACCGGCAGCGTGTGGGATTTGCTCAGGCGCTGCTCGGCCGGCCGAAGGTGTTGATCCTGGACGAGCCGACCGTGGGACTGGATCCGTCTCAGATAATTGAGATCCGCGAACTGATCCGCGAATCGGGAAAATCCAGCACCGTGATCGTCTCCTCACATATTCTCTCGGAAATTCAGGCTATCTGCGACCGTATTATCGTTATCCACGGCGGGCGCGTCATTGCCGACGACACGCCGGAATGTCTGTCGCAGAAAATGCTGGCCACGCACAAGAGCATCGTGCGCGTCGCCGGCAGGCCCGAGGACGTTCTGACCGCCCTCAAAGCGGTCCCGAACGTGCAGGAAGTCACAGCACTGGAAGAAAAAGAGCCCGGAGCCTGGGACTACAGCATTATCGGCTGCCCGGGCACGGATATTCGGACGGATGTTTTCTGTGCTCTGGCCAAAGCAAACCTGCCTCTGCTGGGAACGTATCACAATAATTTCACGCTGGAAGAGATCTTCCTCAATCTCATCGACGAGCAGAACAAAGATAACGCACCGGACGAAGAGAATGAACCGAGCAAAGAGAACGGATCAATCGGAGAGAACCGGGAAAGCGAAGGAGGCGCACAGCAGTGAGTGCCATATTCAAAAGAGAATTCCGCGCCTATTTTCAGTCCCCGCTGGGCTTTGTGTTTATCGCGGTCCTCTATTTCTTTACCGCCTATTATTTCTTCACATACAATCTGTATGGCAACACCACGGATATGTCGACCATGTTCCGCCAGCTCTTCTCCATTGTACTGTTCATGGTTCCCATCCTTACGATGCGCCTCATGAGTGAGGACAAGCGCACCAAAACCGATCAGCTGCTTCTGACGGCCCCAATCTCCGGGATCGAACTCGTCGTTGGGAAATATCTGGCCGCACTTTGCGTTTATCTCATCGCCGTCTCCGGCACATTTCTGATGGCCGTTGTTCTCTCACATTATGCTTCGCCGGACTGGCCGGTCGTTCTGGGCAACATTCTCGGCCTGGCATTGTTGGGAACAAGCCTCATTTCCATATGCATGTTCCTTTCCTCGCTTACGGAGAGCCAGGTCATAGCGGCCGTATCCGGCTTTGCCGTGAGCCTGTTTCTCGTTCTGGCGGATGCCCTCGTGTCCGTCGTGTCTTCTTCGGCTTTTCAGACCTTCTTTTCCTATATTTCCTTCAATGACCATTATAACGGCTTTACCTACGGGATTATCGATTTTGCGAACGTGCTGTTTTTTGTAAGCATCGCGGTGCTGTTCCTGCTTCTTACCGCAGTAGTCATCGAAAAGCGCCGTTGGATTTAAAAGAAGGGATAGGCCCATGAAAAAGAACAAAGCTATAAGCATCCGGATCATTTTTGTGCTGATCGTAATTTTTCTAATCATCATCATGTTCCTTCTCAACGGCGTGGCACTGGTTCTGTCCAACCGGTACGACCTCACGGCGGATCTGACGGCTAATGCGAGATATGAGATTGGAGACGAAACAAAAAAGGTCCTGGAAAATCTGACGCAGAGCATCACCATCGATGTTCTGACAAGCGAGGATTCGTTTGACGGAGATTCTTATCTCGTCCAGGTCAAACAGATCCTGGAGCATTACCCGCGCTGCTCCGAATGGGTGACGCTCAACTACATTGATTATGCCTCGAACCCGAGCTATGCGGCCGGGCATGCGGATCTGACACTGTCCGAAGGCGACATCATCGTTTCGGGAAACGATAAGGTCCGTCAGCTTACCATGACATCGCTTTTTAACTACGCCTATACTTCTTCTGGAACTCTGACGATCGAGTCCTCGCGCGCCGAGGAAGCGCTGACGGGAGTCATCCTGAACGTTCTCAGCAGCCGGGACATCAAGATTGCAGTACTGACCGGCAGCGGTGAGCAAGAAATGGCAAATTTCACCGCGCTGTTGGTAAACAACAACTATCAGCTGGAGAATGCGGTGATCACCACGGACGATTTGTCGGGATACGATGCGCTGCTTCTGCTCGCACCGCAGACCGATCTGTCCGAGGACGACGTCCGCTCGCTGGAAGAATTTCTTTATAACAACGGAGATTATGGAAAAACGCTGTTCTATGCAGCTTCCGTGACGCAGCCCGCCCTTCCGAATCTGGAAACCTTCCTGTCGGAGTGGGGCGTGTCGATAGGGGATGGCGCGGTGTTTGAAACAACGGCTTCCCGTACGTACCAGTATCAGCCGTATTACCCGATCGCCGATTATGCCTCCGAAACGTGGCAGGACATGCTGGTCGACAGCAGCACGCCGATCCTCATGCCGCTGAGCCGTCCGCTGGAAGTCCTGTTTGATGCCCGGGACGGTCAGTATACGGAAACGCTTCTCTCGTTCGGCGAAAGCGCCGGTGTGCGCCCGTCCGATGCATCCGACAGCTTCACGTCCGATGATGCGCAGACATGGGGACCCATCCCCGCCATGGTCCTCGCGACCCGCCGAGTATACGAAAACGCGCAGCTTGCCAAACAGTCCTGCATTATCGTTACGAGCTCGGTCTCCATGCTGGACGAGCTTTGCCTGCAGAACACATCCCTCGCCAACAGCACATATCTTCTTAATCTGTTCAGCGAGCTGACGGACAAGGAGGAGACGGTTTCAATCTCTCCAAAATCTCTTTCGGGAAAGACGCTGGGCATCACCACCGCACAGGTGTCGACGCTCGGCGTGATCCTGGGCGGAATCGTGCCGCTGTGCATTCTTGCGGCGGGTATCGGCGTATGGCTGTATCGGAGGCATAAGTGATGAAACGACTGAGAGACATTCTCGCCGCGGAAGTCCTCACCGCGGCGATCCTCGGGGCTCTTCTGGCTGTGCTCCTTCTCACCATGCCGAAATCCGGCACGGAGAGCGTCGTGTTTTCCGACTTCGAGATCACGGATATCGCGTCGATCCGGCTGGAAAACGAAAACGGTTCGATCACGGTCAACACGCAGGAAGGCGGCTATGTCGTGCAGGAAGTCCCGTCGGAACTGGTGGATGTTGACACGTTTATCGAGTTCCTTTCCACATGCGTGCAGGTGCCGGCCGAGCAAAAGCTGGTGGGCAGAGCCAAGGATGCGGAGCAGTACGGCCTGGAAACGCCGCAGGCCGAGCTGACGGTCTCCTATGCGGACGGAGACACGATGGACGTTCAAATCGGCAGCCTGGAAAGCGTTTCGGGCAACTACTACTGTACGGTGAACGGGGACGAGAACGTTTATCTCCTCTCTCCCGAGTATGTGCAGTGGTATCTCATAGCCAAAGAGGCATTGATCTCGTTTGAGATCACGCCGGAACTGCAGGTCTCAAGCGCTCTGTCGGCTCTGCAGGACATGACCTTCAGCGGAACAGCGTACGAGACGCCGCTCACCATTGAATCCGTGTCCTCCGGGGATGAGGAAGTCAAGCGCATGGCGATCTCTTTCGGCGCCGCAACGCACATTGTCCGCGGAGCCGGAGTCTATGAGATGGACCAGACGTATGCCCTCACGATGCTCGAACCGCTGTGCGGCATGACTGGACAGTCCATCGCAGCCTACGGTCTCGCCGAGGAGGATCTGAATGAGCTCGGTTTCGATGATCCGTATCTGAAAGTGGAATTTGACTACAAAAACTGCACGGAGACGGCGGAACATTATGTCCTGCGCTTCCTCCCGGCCAATGACAGCGGAACGTATTTCTATGTCAACGCGTCGGGAAGCAGCGTCGTATACGTGGTGGAGCGGCCGGCCTTCATGGATCTCGAATACGAGAAGCTGTTCCTTCGCTGGTTCCTTTCACCGTTGCTGATGGATATAAGCGGCGCCACCGTGAAGAGCTCCGCCGGAACGTTCGATTTCACGGTCGACAATACGGATGCAAAGAATCCCGCCGTTACGATGAACGGGGAAGCGCTGGATACCGAAAAGTTCCGCAGCCTCTTCAAGCTGCTGTGCAGTGCCGCCAACGACGGAAACTACCTGGGCGTGCAGCCGCTCCCCACGGAAGAAAATGCGGTCATGACCGTAACGTACCGTTATTCGGATGAAGAAAAAGAAGACGACACCATGGTACTGTACCGCGGGGACGCACGGCGCGTAAACGTGTACGTCAACGGCGTATGCGAATTCACCATGAAGGACACGTTCGTCGAACGTGTGGATCAGGCGCTGAACGCTTTGCGCTCGGGCGCGGATTTTGACACAAACTGGTAAGTTCTCCGTGAAACCTGCAATTTTCAAATTTGCAAATTCACTTGTTGGCTTTTATAAAAAATTCTTGCGTTTTCCATATGTTGTTGTTATAATGATGAAGAATTGAAATAAAATTTTCGAATTTGCAAAAACCGACAGACACCGTACACAAATGCACAAAGGACGGGAGGACAGACGACTTGCTGAAGGAAAGTAAACTGAAAGTGGCCGTCATCGGCTGCGGCATGATCGCCAATGCGGCGCATATTCCGGCTTACCGCAGCATAGACGATAAAGTCGATCTGGTCGCGGTATGCAGCAGAAATCCGGATTCGGCGGAACAGACCGCAAAGCGGTTCGGGATCCCGCATTGGTATACGGATGCGGAGGAAATGCTTCTGAAGGAAAAGCCGGATCTCGTTTCCTTGTGCACTCCGAACGGAACGCACAAGGAAATGTCGATGCTGGCTCTGGCGCACGGTGCACATG
>CAVGGQ010000027.1:0-23602 GCA_963628785.1 Oscillospiraceae bacterium
GATTAACTAATTTCTACCATGCAGGTGTCCAACTTGCACTTGCAATTTGCGAAACTTATAAAATAAAACAGGGCGGGGGAATAAAATGCGGCTGAATGTAACAATAGTTCACGAATATCTGGCTGAAAACTATAAAATTGCGGCTTATGGTGCAACCCCGCAGGAACTATGCCTGCGACGCCCGGAGTTTTATCTGAATCGCGACGATCCTTTTCTCGGCATATGTGCCGGTGCAGCTGCGGTGAATTTGCCATCGAACAGCTGCTCTCGGACGGGATTAAAGCACTCATCGAGCATGACAGACAATCCCATGTAAGTTATCTTCAGACATTGAAAGTCTTTTTACAGCAGCAGATGAATTTGTCGCAGACTGCTGCACAGCTGCATGTTCATCGTACAACTCTTTTGGAGCGGCTGCAAAGGATGGAAGCTGCGTTAGGTGAAGACCTGAGCGATCCGGATGTGCGGCTGTATCTCCTGCTCGTGCTGCAGCAGCTCGACATCGGCGCATATACGCCGGAGAACAACTAAGGCAGCACCGCGCAAGGTCGTCTGCGGCGCTTTGCGGAAATTTTGCTCGCAAATTGATCTTGCCGAATTATGAGCACCCTGTTAAAGAGCAGATACTGTTAAAACAGTGTCTGCTTTTTTGTCGGCTGTGCACAATGCGGACGCCTTTTTTCTGCGGGAAAATGCGGCAAAAAAACTAACCGGATGCGGGTGTTAAAACGATCGGGCATATGTTATAAGTGAAACATCGAAGAAAAGGAGGCGACCCGATATGCAGAAAAAATTGACCGTGATCACCGGCGGCAGCAACGGCCTCGGCTATGCTGCTGCATGGTGTATGGCACATGAGACAACGCTTGTCCTCTGCGCAAGAGGCGAGAAAAAACTCGAGCATGCGAAAAAAGAACTGGAGGGCTACGGCGCAGATGTCATCACATACGCGCTGGATGCGTCGGACGCCGCGGCGACTCGAAAAGCAGCGGAAGAGATCTCCCAAATGGGCGATATCGTAAACATCATCCATACGGCAGACGTTTCCCCGGCCAATACCGCAAGAGATGATATCCTGCGGATCAATGTGCTGGGGCCTATTCATGTTGTGGAAGCATTCTATCCGTATCTTACCCCCGGCGGTGTATGCATTCTGTTCGGCTCAACGGCAGGATATGTGCTTGATACAGACGAAGGAAAAGCACCGCTTCGCCAGATGCTGCACCAGTTGTATGAATCGTGGAGAAGCGAGGACTTCATCGACCGTCTCCGCGCATTTTTGAGCGACACCATGAAGCTCCCCGAGGCACATCAGGCAGGCATGGCCTATTGCATATCCAAGCGCTTTGTGCGGTATTTTGCTATAGCCAATGTCAAGCGGTTTGCAGAGAAAAACTGCCGCATCCTGTCTGTGTCTCCCGGCTCGTATCTTACGCCGATGCATCAGGCACTGATCGACAACTCTCCGACATCTGCCGAGCGGGCCATGGCGGGAATTCCGCTCAGACGGTGGGGCCATCCTTACGAGATGGGAAAACTCATCGCATTTCTGTGCTCCCCCGGAGCGGGATATCTTACAGGCGTAGATGTTTTGGCAGACGGCGGATGAAGCTTCGCCGCAGCCGTAACGCAAATATAAAACAGGAGGAGAAATCATGAGCAAAAAAATTGATGAGCGTATTCCGAATACAATCGGCAAAGGCATCTATCCGGACTATCCGGCCGTTGCTTCTCCATGGGGCAGACTCTATTCCTTCCGCGAGGCGGCGGAAAACTCGCAGAGAAATGTCGCGGTATTTTCCGCAGCTTTGATGCAGGCCTTCCGTATCCTTATCCCCGACTATGAGGAGCGTGCGGAGCTTCTCTGCAAATTCTCGTATGAAAGAATGTATCAGGTCTTTGCAAGCCCCATCGGAAAGATGGTCGGCATCGAATATGTCTCCCACTATTCATTTTGGGCGATTTTCCGCAGTGAGCATGATTTTACCCTTATAGGTACTGTCAAGATTTATGCGCAAAAATCCCTTTGAGAGATGCTGAATGCATCCTTTAAAGGGTATTTACCATTTATGGCAGCACCGCACAATGTCGTCTGCGGCGCTTTGCGGAAATTTTGCCCCCGCACTTCGTTCCATTTCCTTACAATACACAAAGTATAGCTGCGTCAATGTGCCTCGTTCGGAAACAAAATTGTCTCGCAAATCGCTCTTGCCGAATTATGCGGTGCTGCTTTATAACTGTGAGCTTATTTTGACCGAAGCCATTACCGCGGCAGACTCACTTTTACTCTTACACCTGTCCGTAATAGGCGTTTTTTCCGTGCTTGCGGAGGTAGTGCTTGTCGAGCAGTTCCTGCTGCATCCGAGTCTGGTCGGGGTTGAGCTGCAGGGAGTGGAAGTTCATGAAGGCAACTTCTTCGAGGACTACGGCGTTGTGCACGGCCTCGGCGGCATCCTTGCCCCAGGCAAAGGGGCCGTGGCTTTGCACGAGCACGGCGGGGATGGCGGCGGGGTCTTTGTCCGCGAATGTCTCAACGATCACATTGCCGGTCTCTTTTTCGTACTCGCCCGCAATCTCCTCCGGCGTCATTTTGCGCGTGCAGGGAATTTCACCGTAGAAATAGTCGCCCTGCGTCGTGCCGAGCGGCGCGATGCCGACACCGGCCTGCGCAAAGCTCGTGGCCCAGCGAGAATGCGTATGGACAATGCCGCCGCACTCCGGAAACGCCTTGTAGAGCACGAGATGTGTTGCCGTATCGCTCGAGGGTTTCCATTTGCCTTCAACGACCTTGCCGTCCAAATCGACAACGACCATGTCATCCGCCGTCATATCGTCATAGGAAACGCCCGACGGCTTGATGACGATAAGCCCGCGCTCGCGGTCAATGCCGGAGACATTGCCCCAGGTGAATGTGACCAGACCGTGCTTCGGAAGCTGCAGATTGGCTTCCAGAACTTCTTTTTTGAGATTTTTGAGCATGATATATACCTCCGCTGCTTTATAAATTAGTATCATCGTCCGTGCCGCGTAGCATCGCCTGCGGCGCTCGCGGAGCAGAAACGCGCGCTTGCACCGTTGTTTTACTCCGTGACGGATCCTCAGCCCTCGCTCGTCCCGAAAACACCAAGCAACTGACGATCAACTTCCGGACCCCACCAGTCGCGGTATCCGGCTTTGGTCGGGTGGATGCCGTCGGCCATGTAAAGGCTCCGCGCGGCATCCTCAATGGTGTTATAGCTCTCATTACCCCAAAGGTCGATGACGGTCAGATCGGCATACATATCGCGAAGAGCCAAAAGACGCTCGCGCATGGCGGCGTAGTTTTTGCAGCCTCGGCTATTATAGCGCGTTCCGGTAATAAATACAACCGAGCAGTGCCATGTATCGCGCATATACTCAATAATCGTGCGCATCGCGCCTGTGACGGTGTTGGTACCATCATCACCGATCTCGCCGAGCGGTAGACCGCGCGTGGCGTCGTTCGTCGAGAGCTGGACAAAGAACACATCAAAGTGCTCCGAAGTATCGAGCGCCTTCAGGCGGCTCACATACGACTTGTCCGAAATGTCGCAGAGCGTCGTTCCGCCAACGGCAGACTTCGTCATCGTGCATCCGTGGCGCGCGCAGAGATATTCGCCGATAGCCGTTCCGTTTGAGCACGCTCCGTAAAAGACAGACGAGCCGAGAACGCCGATGTGCTTACCCTTGAGAGGACTTCCCTCGAACTGCTCTATGCGGTCAAAGCCGTACTCCTCGCGGTTGCCGGGGTGCTTTGCGATTTTATTCCGGCAGATAAACCCAAGCGGCCCGATGCCGCCCATCACGCCGAGAACGACCGTCTGCGCCACCGCCACGGTCAGCGCGGCGCCTCCGGCCCAAATAAGAGCTTTTTTCTCCATGGAAATATCCCTGCCTTCCCAAAATTCAGAGCAATACCGCCTAATTCGGCAAGAGCGCTTTGCAAGAAGCGCTGCAGACGACATTGTGCGGTGTTGCCTTAGATGCACAGTAAAATAATGAAGACTTCCGTACGCTCAGAACTGCACCTTCCTCGCGCAGAGCGCGGCATTTCGGCTGTCCGTGCCGATGTAGAGCGTATATGCATCGTCCAGAACCCACTGCCCGTTTTCATAGAAACGAAGCTCCTCGGTCGGAATGGTGATCTCCGCCGTGACGGCCTCACCGGGAGCGGCTTCTACGCGCTTGATGCCTTTGAGGAGCTTTACCGGGCGGTCGGCACCGTTTGCGGCTCCGTCGGAGCCAGCATACACCTGCACTGCCTCGGCACCCGCTGCGCTGCCGGTGTTGGTGACCTGTACGGTGACGGTGACGGCATTGCCCTTCACGGCAACTTCCGGCTCACCGAGCGCAAAGCTTGTGTAGCTCAAGCCGTATCCGAACGGATACGCCGCCGTTTTGCCTTCCTTATCCATCTTCGTGTAGCCGTGGTAATATCCGTATTCGATGACATAGGGCTTCTCGCCGATAAACTTGAACGGCGGGTAGTCCTCTTCGCACCGGGCCACGGTAAAGGGCAGCTTGCCGGAGAAGTTCGTCTTTCCGGAGAGCAGGTTTGCCAGCGCCGTGCCGCCCTCGCAACCGCCGTAGTAGTGCATGATCACGGCGTCCGCATAGTCCTTCCACTCATCGATGAGCACCGCAGAGCCGGAGAAAAGGCACACGATGACTTTCTTACCGGCGTTCTTCAGCCCCTTGATGAGCGCGACTTCCTCTGCAGAGAGACGAAGCGACAGACGGTCGCCACCGCCATTGTGCGGCTTTTCCTCGAGCGAGTAGTCCACTTTCGTAAAATACTCGCCTTCGGCCTTGTAGTCAAATCCGACGCACACCACTGCAGCATCTGCATCCGCACGAATGGCGACATCGTTCGGAACGGGAGCGGTCTCCTTTTTCTCCCTTACGGAATCGCTCGCCCCGGCGAGAACGGTGTGCGGGAAAACGCGGCGCAGGCCTTGATACGGCGTTACGATATTTTTATCCCATACGCGGCTCGAACCGTGGTCACCGGTGTTGACAACATCGGCGTACGTACCGCATACGGCGAGCCTCGTGTCTGTCTTGAGCGGCAGCACACAATTGTTTTCAAGAAGGATCATGCCCTTCTCCGCAGCCTCAAGCGCCACGGCGCGGCTGTGCGCACTGCCGACAACGCTCAAAGAGCGCGGCCGAATGTTCGGCTCCTGATGCAGAAGCGCCTTGAGAATGTTCTCCACCGCTGCTTTTCACAGGTTGATGTGCCTATAAAAGTTTTATCTGCTTATCACTTCGCCAAGCAGTACGACTAGGGGCAGCGACAGAATGGAAAGCAGAGTAGACAGCACGACTGTTTGGCTCGCATAGGCATAGTCTTTATCATAGAGCTGCGCATAGACAGCAACATTCGCTCCGACCGGGCAGGCAGCGGCGATCAAAAGCGCATATTTTACCGTACTGCCGATGGGAAGCACGAATAAGATGGTCGTGCTGACCGCGGGGATCAGGAGCAGACGGACAGCGCTCACGGCATAAAGCCCGCCTCTGGTAAACAGGGTCGAGAACTTTTCTTTCGCAAGATATGTCCCCAGCACCAACATAGCCAGCGGAGTATTCATGGCGCAGATCCCGCTCAGCGCCGTTCCAAGCACATCCGGCAGTTTTGTTCCCGGATTTGTAAGGAAAAGAAGCAGACCGATGGCCGTTCCCAGCATGATGGGGTTCATGAAAATGCTGTGCAGGTTTGGTTTCGTATGATTTTGACGCAGAACACCCGCGCCGTATGTCCATTGCATCAGGTTTAGAACGGCGATAAACGGGACGATATAAAAAGGGTGCACTTTTAACACAAATCAATTATAATATCGAATTTCGATTGATTTGTGTTATTTTGTCGTTATAATTATTATCGCAAAGGAGGAAAGACTATGCCTTATTTAAAGAACAATACGGATCTGACGGAGTTTGTGCGCTGCGTGCAGGATTGCCGGGCGGATGTGTTTTTCGTTTCGGAGGAAGGCGACCGATTGAATCTCCGCTCGGAGCTGAGCAAATATCTGTTTGTAACGGCGTCTGCCCGGGGACTGCTGTCCAACGGAACGATCGAATGCCAAAACAGGGAAGACTATGTGCTCCTGCGGGAGTTTTTGACGGAGGGAAAGTAAATGGACGGAAGAAGCGTCAATCGAACGGAGTTTTTCTCGGAGCTCATATCCTGCGGCGCCAATCTTTCTTACTGGCAGCTCGATCCGAATCTGAAATACATCGAGAGCACGGCACCGAATGCCTACACTCTCTATGCGTATTTCACCATGTCGGAATGCTACGACTTTCTCAAAAGCCATGTTGCCTCCAAAAATGAAAGCCCCCTGGTGCTTACGGCGGCGATCGGCTTTTGCTGGATCGCTTCGCTGGAGATCAGCTCCGAGAATGTCCGCCGCGTCCACATGATCGGCCCGGCCTTTACGGAGGAGATCTCCGTAGAGAACATTCGCCATATGTTTTATAAAAAGAAATATCCGGAAACGATGGTCAGAGAATTCGTGGAGCAGATGAACGCTCTGCCGCTCATCCCGCTCACTGCATGGCTTCAATATGGGACCATGCTTCACTACACCGTTTCCGGCGTGCGCGTGCATTTCAGCGACTTCAATTACCAAATCGCCGGGAAAGCGGAGGAAGTGCGCACCGAAGCCCTCGGCCTGACGGGAGGCAAAACATCGGCTTGGCTGGGCGAACAGCATGCCATGCAGATGATCGAGGAGGGATGCCTCGACTATCAGGCGGCCTCGCAGAAACTGAGCGAGTTTTCCGCCTATCTTCCGTCTATGACCGGAAACCTGCCGGCAGTAAAACGCTCTTCGCAGTTTTACACGACGCTTTGCACGCGAGCCGCCGTTCGAGGCGGCTTGGATCCGGACACGGCGTTTACCGTCGGCGACCGCTATATTGAGAGCATGGAAGCCGCCTCGTCTCCTACGGAGATCGTTCAGATCAACAGCGCCATGTACGATGATTTCGTCCGCCGCGTACACAAGGTCAAGGAGCAGAGCGGCGTTTCCACTGCCGTTCAGGCGTGCTGCAACTACATCGTTCTCCATATATCGGATAAACTGACGCTCAACCTTCTCTCCGAAAAATTCGGCTACTCGCCCTCACGCCTCGCACAGAAATTCAAAACCGAGGTCGGCTGCTCCGTCCCGCAGTACATCAAGGAAAAGCGGATCGAACGCGCCAAACAGATGCTGTACGCCACGCAGAAAAGCGTGCAGGAGGTCGGCGATGAACTCGGCTTCTGCAACACGAGCTACTTCGTGGAGACCTTCCGCGGCGTCGTCGGCATGACACCCGGCGAATTTCGCGGCAAACCGGATTAAACCGGCGCATTTTCCGCTTTTTTCTTTTTGCAGAACAGAATGATCGCAGCGCACAGCGCATACCCGATCACCGGCACTCCGGCAAAGCAGAAGCGGAAGAAATTCACGACCGCCGTGCTCTGCACGATGACCTCGCTGCTCGATGCGGGAGCTATGTATCCGAAGCGGGAAATGCCGCCGAGCAGAATGGTCTGACTGAGCCCGAGCGCGGCGGCCTGCACAAGGCTGTTCACCGAAGCGCTGAACCCGTCGGCACGAAATCCGCTCTCCACCGCCACACTGTCGAGCGCCTCGGCGAGATACGACACGGTAAGATATCCTGGGAGAGAACCCGTCGACTTGATGAGTAGGGCGCCGAGCACGAACGGCATGCTCGACCCGGCAAAATAAA
Organism: Oscillospiraceae bacterium; assembly: GCA_963628785.1. Lineage (GTDB taxonomy): Bacteria > Bacillota > Clostridia > Oscillospirales > Oscillospiraceae > Apopatocola. The sequence continues at coordinate 7,762 of CAVGGQ010000027.1, forward strand.
CGCCGAGACTGCCTGCCGCCGCGACAAAATATCCGATCACCGTGATCGGCCGCTTGCCGTATTTTTTCACCATCGGCCACAAAAGGAAAATGCCGTAGCCCATCGGTGCCTGCCCGACGACGTTCACGAGGATCTGCTTTGCCGCCCCCGATGCAACGGAATTTCCGAGCACCCAGTTGCAGTAATAGAGCATAACGCTGTTCGTGAGATTGTTGCTGATGTGCGAAAGAAACGAGTATATCATTATGAGGATCCAGAATCGGTTCGTGAGACACGCACGGATCTGCTGCCACAACGAAACGGTCTGCGCCGCACGCTCGCCGCTCGACACGCGCTCCCGCGTGAAATAGTACTCGAGCATCGTCGCCGGAATGGCAAAGATCGAGATGATGCTCATCACGCGCAGCCATCCGCTCTGCGCCCCTTCGCCGACGCCCATGAATCGGACGAGCAGCGGCATCACGATCGTCGTCATCACGCCCGGCAGCATCGAGGTCGCCATCGAGGTGAGCATCGCAAGACTGTCGCGCTGCTTGCCGTCCGAAGTGGAAAGCGGCACCATGAGCGTGTGGCTGAGCGTATAGAAATTGTACGCGAGCGCGAAAAAGAGATTATAGCTTACGACCACCCATGCGATTTGCACGCGGTAGGAAGCCCTCGGCACGGTATAGAGCAGCAGACCGCATACGGTGAGCAGTACGCCGGAGAGCAGGATCCACGGCCGCGCCTTGCCCTGCACGGAGCGGGTACGGTCGATGACCTGCCCGAGAAAGAGCGCGGCCACGCCCGCAAAGAGCTTCGATGCAAACGGCATCCATGTGAGAAACGTCCCGGCCAGACCGAGCACATCCGTATAAAACTGCGTGAGATATGTGCCCGAGAGCGCGGTGTTTACCGTGTACACAAGGCACGGCCCGAGAAAATACCCGAGGATCTTTTCACTTTTTCCGACCTCGTCACGGTGAATGCGCGAGGAAAAGATCGGCGCGGAAAGCAGCTGCTTCATGCCCGGGCCCTCCTGATATAACAAATTGAAATTTTATAAACAGGTGTTGACGAACTTACATTAAGAGAGTATCCTATTTGTCGAAGATCAACAACCGTCAATCTTCGACAAAGTGTAAGTTCGTCAACACTTTTGCCGTATTTGCTTATTTTCGGAGGAAATTTTTGTGAACAGTCTGGATGCGAGAGCGCGATACACAAAAAGCGAGATCCGTCGGTGCCTTCTGGAGCTTCTGAAGAAAAAGCCCGTCGAGAAGATCAACGTGACGGAGATCTGCCAAATGGCACAGCTGAACCGCGCAACATTCTATAAGCACTATCTCGATGTGCCAGATCTTCTCGAAAAAACGGAGAACGACCTTCTCGAACAGCTGCGCATGGCTCTCGGCGAAGCTTACTCCGAAAATGGCATCACACCGGAAAGTCTGTGCGGCGCCCTTGAGCGAACGCTTGATTTTATCCGCGGCGGCGCGGACGAATTCATGTGCCTCGCCTCGGACAACGCCGACCCCATGCTGCCCACCAAAACGCTCGAGCTCGTCACAAAGCTTTTTTACCCGGTATTTGAAAAAAATATGGCCGACCTTGATGAACGCAAACGCGAAATGCTCTATAACTACCTCACGCTTGGCTGCGGCGGCGTCCTCATAACATGGATCCGCAGCGGCATGCAGGAGAGCAGCCGGGAGCTCGCATCGTTCATTCTTACGCTCTCCCTCGGCGCCAGCCGGAGCCTGTGAGAAAAAGTACGCGGCAATACCACTTTTTGCGCAGTGAAAGGCAAATTATAGGTTTCCTTTCTCTCACTCATGTTGTATAATATCACGGTTAAAAAACGGATAAGCTCCCCCCGGGAGCATAGGAGGTATATCGATATGAAGATAGCCGTTATCTGCGGCGGCTTGAGCGCCGAGCGCGATGTTTCCATCAGCACCGGCACGGGCGCAGCGCGAGCTCTGCGCGAGCGCGGACATAAAGTGGCCATGGTAGATCTGTTCCTCGGCAACGAGAAAGCGTCCGCCGACCCGGAGAGTGCCTTCACCTCCGATACGGAAAGCTCAGTCTACTCCGTCCGTGAAACGGAGCCGGATCTGGAGAAGATCCGCACGCAGCGCGGCGGCAAGAGCCTCATCGGCCCCGGTGTACTGGAGATCTGCCGCGCCGCGGACATCGCTTTCCTGGCCCTCCACGGTGCCGAGGGAGAAAACGGAAAGCTGCAGGCGTGCTTGGACATCTACGGCATTCCGTACACCGGCAGCGGCTATCTCGGCAGCGCTCTCGCCATGGATAAGGAACTGAGCAAGATACTCTTCCGCGAAGCGGGCATCGCGACGCCTCCCGGCGTGACGCTGCACCGCGGCGATGCCGTCCCCGCGGACATCGGCTTCCCGTGCGTGGTAAAGCCATGCTCCGGCGGTTCGTCCGTCGGCACGAGCGTTGTCACCGAACCCGAAAAGCTCGCTGCCGCGCTCGAGGATGCCTTTTCGTGCGACAGCGCCGTTCTTGTGGAAAAGTATATCCGTTCCCGCGAGCTGACCGTCGGCGTGATGGACGGCCGCGCGATGGCGGTCATCGAGATCATCCCCAAGACCGGATTCTATGACTATAAAAACAAATATCAGGCCGGGCTCACCGAAGAGATCTGCCCCGCCCCGCTCTCCGCCGAGGAGACCGAGCGTGTGCAGCGCCAGGCCGAACGCGTCTACCGCGCCCTGCACCTCGACGCCTACGGCCGCGTGGACTTCCTGATGGACAAGGAAGACGGCACACTCTACTGCCTCGAAGCCAACACGCTCCCCGGCATGACGCCCACGAGCCTCATCCCGCAGATGGCCGCCGCCGAAGGCATGAGCTACGGCGAGCTGTGCGAAAAAATCATCGAAGTATCGCTGAAGAAGTACGCCAAATGAAAAAAATGACACTCGGAGAAATGCTCGCTGCCTGCGGCGGCGAGTGGCAGGGAGATCCCGCCCTCCTCGATAAAGCTCCCAAAAACATCGTGACCGACAGCCGTCAGGCAGGGAAGGGAAGTCTCTTCCTCGCGCTGCGCGGCGAAAAAACGGATGGGCACAAATACATTCCCGATGTCCTGCAAAAGGGCGCGCTGGCTGTCCTGTGCGAAAAACGCGGTGCGGACGGCGAGCCGCGCATGGTCGTCCCCGATACGCTCACGGCCATGCAGTCTCTCGCGGCGGCGAGCCGCAAACGCTGGAACATTCCGTTCCTCGGCGTCACGGGCAGCGTCGGCAAAACGACCGCCAAGGAAATGATCGCAGCGGCGCTCTCCGGAAAGCTCTCGGTGTTCAAAACGCCCGGCAGCATGAACGGTCAGATCGGCATTTCGGTCTCGCTCATCGGCCTGCACGGCGACTATGATGCCGCCGTTATCGAAATGGGCGTATCGCTCTTCGGCGAGATGACCCGCCTCACAAACATGGTGCACCCCGACATGGCGCTTTTTACGAACATCGGCGATGCGCATCTCGAAGCCCTCGGCGACCGCCCCGGTGTACTCCGCGCGAAGTCCGAGATCCTCCTTGGCATGAGCTCCGATGCCGTCATCTTTGCTAACGGCGATGATGCTCTCCTGAGCAAAGCCGACTTCGGCCGCCGCACCGTCCTCTTCGGCCTCGGCGAAAACTGCGCCGTCCGTGCGGAAGAGGTAAAGCAAAACGGGGGAGAACTCTCCTGCCGCATCGTGTCCGGCAGCCGAAACTTTCCCGTCGCCGTCCCGGCCTACGGCACCTATATGATCTACTCCGTCCTCGCGGCTGCCGCTGTCGCCATAGAGCTTCAACTCACGGACGAGGAGATCGCCCGCGGACTGCAAAGCTACCAAACGGTCGGACGGCGCTCGCGCGTTGTAAAAACACCGCTCTGCACGCTCGTGGACGACTGCTACAACGCCAACCCAACCTCGGACTGCGCCGCCATTGATTCAATGGAATCGCTCCCCGGACGGCGTGTGTGCATCCTCGGCGACATGCTCGAAATGGGGGAGAACGCCCCGGCACTCCACCGCTCTGTCGGCGAGTACGCCGCCTCTCACGGTATTTCGCTTGTCCTCACGCAGGGTGATCTCGCCGGATACATCGCCGAAGGCGCAGGCCCCATCGGTCATCATTTCCCAGACCGTGCCTCGCTTCTGCAAAAGCTTCCCGAGCTTCTGGAACCCGGCGATGTCGTCCTCGTAAAAGCCTCCCACGGCGCCAAATTCGACGACATCTCCGAACGGATCGAAAATCTTTTATAAGGCAACACCGCACAATGTCGTCTGCGGCGCTTTGCGGAAATTTTGCTCCCGCATTTCGTTGCATCGCCTTGCAATACACAAAGTATTGCCGCGTCAATGCGCCTCATTCGAAAGCAAAATTTGCTCGCAAATCACTCTTGCCGAATTATGCGGTATTGCCATAAGGCAACCGATCTAAAAAGGCAGCCATTCCGAAATCGAATGGCTGCCTTTATCGGCTTCCTATCTTTTGGCAAAGCCGATAAAAAACCCGGTACGGCGTTTGGATCGTACCGGGAATGCCCCAATTTAAAAATGTGCAGAATTCAAAAAAATCAGATGAGATGGAACGCGAGGATCAGGCCGGAGAACACGATGGAGACCGTGGAGCACAGCTTGATGAGAATGTTCAGAGACGGGCCGGCGGTATCCTTGAAAGGATCGCCTACGGTGTCGCCGACAACGGCTGCCTTGTGCTGCGCGCTGCCCTTGCCGCCGTGATGGCCGCCTTCGATGTACTTCTTCGCGTTGTCCCAGGCACCGCCGGCGTTGGACATGAACACGGCCATCGCAAAGCCCGTGACGGACACGCCGCCGAGCAGACCGACAACGCCGGTAGGTCCGAGAATAAGACCGGTAGCGAGAGGAACGACAATGGCGAGCAGAGCCGGAGCGACCATCTCGTGGAGAGCGCCCTTCGTGCAAAGGGAGACGCACTGAGCGTAGTCGGGATCTGCTTTGTATTCCATGATGCCGGGGATATCTTTGAACTGACGGCGGACTTCCATAACGATGGACTGCGCCGCGCGCTGCACTGCGCTCATCGTGAAAGCGGAGAACACGAAGGTGAGCATCGCGCCGATGAAGAGACCGACCAGAACGGTGGGACTCGTAAGCGTGAAGTTCAGCACTTCTTCGGTGTTTTCCTGCACAATGTTGACATAGGAAACAAGGAGTGCCAGAGCGGTGAGGGAAGCCGAGCCGATGGCAAAGCCCTTGCCGGTAGCGGCGGTGGTGTTGCCGAGAGAGTCGAGAGCATCGGTGCGGTTGCGGACTTCTTCCGGAAGACCCGCCATCTCGGCGATGCCGCCGGCGTTATCGGCCACGGGGCCGTAAGCGTCGGTCGCAAGAGTGATGCCGAGCGTGGAGAGCATGCCGATGCCGGCAATACCGATGCCGTAAAGACCCTTGTTGAAAGCTTCGGTGAAGGCACCGGTGCTGTCAACGATCTCCTTGGAGCCGCCCGCGGCAAAGTAGCTGATAAGCACGGCCGCAGCAACAATCAGGATGGAGGTCATCGTGGAGCGGAGACCGAGGGAAATGCCACCGATGATGATGGTGGCGGAACCGGTCTCGGACGCAGCGGCAAGCTCCTGCGTGGGCTTGTAGGTGTCGGAGGTGTAATACTCGGTGAAGTAGCCAATGGCGCAGCCGCCGATCAGGCCGCAGAGGATCGCAATGTACACGCCCCAGTTGCCGAGCAGGAAGTAGGTGAGAGGAGCAGCCAGCACGGCGGCGAGAATGGCCGCGGTATAGGTGCCGGTGCGGAGGCTCTTGAGCAGCGCTTCCTGGGAAGCGTTTTCCTTCGTCTTCACGAGGAAGGAGCCGAGAATGGAGCAGATGATGCCGACCACGGCGAGAGCCACGGGAAGCAGCATACCGTTCCAGCCGTAGCCGCCGACAGCGCTCAGCGAGAAGGTGGCGAGAATGGAGCCGACATAGGACTCATAAAGGTCGGCGCCCATACCGGCAACGTCGCCCACGTTGTCACCGACGTTGTCGGCGATGGTGGCGGGGTTGCGCGGGTCATCTTCGGGGATACCGGCTTCGACTTTGCCGACAAGGTCGGCACCGACATCCGCGGCCTTGGTGTAAATGCCGCCGCCGACGCGGGCGAAGAGAGCCATAAAGGAAGCACCCATGCCGTTCATGACCATGATGTTGCCGAGATCGGTAGGATCATCAATGTGGAACACAAAGCGGAGCAGGAAGAACCAGATGGTAATATCCAGCATGCCGAGGCCTACAACGGTGAAGCCCATAACGGAACCAGACGAGAACGCCACGCGGAGGCCCTTGTTAAGGCTTTCGGAAGCGGCCTGCGCGGTGCGGGCGTTGGAGCTGGTGGCAATTTTCATGCCGATAAGGCCGGCAAGCATCGACCAGATGCCGCCGGTGACGAATGCGAACGGGGTAAACTTGGAAAGCATCTTGCCGCCGGAGGCGAACGCGATAACAAGCAGGACCACGAACACCACGGCGAAGACTTTCAGTACGGTGGTGTACTGACGCTTCAAATACGCATTGGCACCCTCACGAATGGCTGCAGCCAGCTTTTTCATTCGATCGTTGCCTTCGGAATAGCTCAAGACCTTCTTTGCCTGAAAAACGGCAAAGAGACCGGCTACGACTGCACCGACGAAGCCGATCCAAAACAGTTTGTCCAAATACTTTCACTCCTCTTAAGTTTTAATGTGGGACTAAATGCTGGGGTATCAGGGCAATTAGATATGTTACAGGAAAGTTTGACGAAAATCAAGTCTTTTTTTCAAGAAAATCGTTATTTGCGGAAGTTTTTTATCAAAAAATTTTCGCAAACCACCGAAATTCCCCGAAAATCCGAATTATCGGTCGGAATGCATGCAATTTTTCTGTTTCGATTATGCATTTTTCGGCCGACGATAATTTCCTCTTGCTATTTTTCTCCGTATCCGATATAATAACAGAGCGGTCTTTGGCAAGGCTGCACTAGTCGGGGAGCCAGCGGTGCCCTGTAACCTGCAATCCGCTACAGCAGGGATGAAATCCTCTCTGAGGGTATGCGATGTGTCGTCTGGCGGCAGTAAGCGGCATTGACGATTTGGTCTCGCGCAACACAGCCCCGTGAACCATGTCAGGCGGGGAACCGAGCAGCATTAAGCGGAAAGCTGCGTGTGCCGTGAGGGTGCCGAGTCCGAGCCGGCTGCTGTTGCACCGGGCATACCGTACTATTCGAGGATAGGTGTGCAGTCTTGCCAAGGATCGCATTTTTGCAGCTATATGCGATCGTGTGAACGGAGAGATGTATTTTGTACGAAGCACTGTATCGAAAATACCGGCCGAAAACCTTCGACGATGTCGTCGGACAGCCGTTCATAACCGAAACGCTCAAAACGCAGGTGCGCACCGGACGCCTGAGCCACGCCTACCTCTTCATCGGCACACGCGGCACGGGCAAAACGACCTGCGCGCGCATCCTCGCCAAAGCGGTGAACTGCGAGCATCCGGTAAATGGCAATCCCTGCAACGAGTGTGCCGCCTGCCGCGGCATCGAAGACGGATCGATCCTCGATGTTACGGAGCTCGACGCCGCATCGAATAACGGCGTGGACGATGTGCGCATGCTGCGCGATGAGGCCGTTTTTTCGCCGACCTCGGTGCGCAAGCGCGTGTACATCATCGACGAGGTGCACATGCTCTCCAAACCGGCATTCAATGCCCTGCTGAAAATTCTGGAAGAGCCGCCGGACCACCTCATGTTTATCCTCGCCACCACGGAACTGAATAAAGTTCTCCCGACGATCCTCTCCCGTTGCCAGCGGCACAGTTTCCGCCGCCTCGACAGCTATACAATCGCCAAACGCCTCTCGTATGTCGCCTCGCAGGAGCACATCAACCTAACTGAAGACGCCGCCGCCCTGCTCGGACGGCTGGCCGACGGCGGCATGCGCGACGGTCTTTCGCTGCTCGATCAGTGTGCCGCAGCCGAAACGGTGGACAGCGAAGCCGTGCTCAACGCCATGGGTCTTGCCGGAGCGTACCGCACACAGTCCCTGGCCGATGCCGTGCTCGCGGGCGATACCGAATCCGCGCTTACGAAGTTTGAGGGAATGTGGCAGGACGGCAAAGACCCAGCTGCCCTCCTCGGCGAACTCGCCGGGTTGCTGCGCGACACGATGCTTCTGCGCTTCGCCCCGCGCGGCGCTCGGAACCTTCTCTCCGGCGCGTACAGCGAGGAATACCTCCGCGGCATCCGCGCGAGCAGTGATTCCGTCCTCTGGATGCTCGACACGCTTCAAAAGCATCAATCGGCGCTTCGCACTGCGGGCAGTCCCAGACTGCAGACGGAGCTCTGTCTCGTAGAGCTCTGCGGCGGCGAGATTATGCCCCCGCAGCGCACGGCTCCGAAAAAAGAAGCCACCGTGACGATGCCGAATCCGGCAAAGAAAGAGCCGCCTGCAGCGGCGAGTGAATCGGCCTATACGCTCCCTGCTCCGGCTTCGGCCGAGCCTTCGAAGGAGACTTCCACACCGGCTCCGACGGAAATTCCGCTACAGAGTAAACCGGAGCCGCAGCCGGTGCCCGAGCCGCAGCCGGTACCCGCAGAGCGGGAAGCCAAACCGACCGGCACGGTCACATGGGCCTATGTGCTTTCTCGGCTGGAGAAGGAACTCCCTGTCGGCACTCGAAACCTTCTTACAGACGATTCCATGTGCACCGGAGAGATTACGGACGATGCGCTGATCCTTCGTGTGATCGACTTTGCAAGAGGCACCATAAATACCCCCGAAAAGATCAACAAAATCCGGCAGACCGTCTCCTCGCTCTGCGGCCGGCCGATGCAGGTCCGCCTGGAGGACTATGTCGTACCGGCTCCCAAAGATCCGGACAATGAGAAACTCACAAAACTCGGAGCAAAATTCGGCAATGTAACTTTTGAATAAAAGGAGAAAACAGATTATGGCTAAAGGATACAGAGGCGGCAGTTTCGGCGGCGGCATGAGCATGGGCGGCGGCATGAGCCAAAGCAACCTTATGAAGCAGGCGCAGAAAATGCAGCAGGATATGCTGAAAATGCAGGAAGAACTCGACGCGAAAACCTATACCGCCACGTCCGGCGGCGGCGTTGTGTCGGCGGAAGTCAACGGAAAGCGCGAGCTCATTACCCTCACCATCGACCCGGAAGCGGTCGATCCGGACGATGTGGAAATGCTTCAGGACATGGTCATCGCAGCCGTAAACTCCGCCCTGAAAGCCGCCGAAACCTCCCGGGAAGAAAGTATGTCCAAACTGACCGGCGGAATGAATTTCGGCTTCTGAAAGCAAACAAGTCCTTGAAGTCTTTGAGACTCCGAGGGCTTTTTTTGTACTCCGTGCGGATTTGGGTTGATATATACTGCATAACAGGTGTTGCTTTAATAAAAAATGTCTTCTTGACATGGGTCATATCATAGAAAAGTCCGTTTTATGGGACTTACCGCATAGCATAATTTCCTCGAAAAGACAAAGGAGGAAAAGAGCATGAAAAAAACCGCCTGCCGGGGAAAATCTCTTCCGGGACATTTGCCGCAGCTGCTTGCTTTGTGCCTTCTCACTGCTGCCCTCTTGAGTGCGTGCGGCGGAACCGCAGCACCGGATCCGACACCCATGCCCTCACCGAAAGCAGCGACGATGCTGACGAACGTGCCGATGTCTGCCCCAAAGCCGACTCCGATGCCCACGTCCACTCCCGAACCGACGCCCATGCCGGAGCCCACAGCCACACCGGAACCCACGCCGACGCCGACGCCGAAACCGACCAAATCGCTTGAAGCGGCCGAACAGGACGCAGGCTACGAGGTCGGGTGCGAAGATGGCTATGACGCCGCATGGATGGAGGACTACTCGCCGGACCGGTACTTCGAAAACAACCATCCCGACAAGGAATACGATTCTCCCTTCTACTACGGCTATATAGAAGGCTTCGACTGGGGTTACGAAGAAGGCATGTATGACTTCGGCAATGAAGACGACGAAGACTGGTAAAACAGCGAACACACCAATTACAAACCGACGCCCGGCTCTTATACAGAACCGGGCGCTGTCAAATTATCGGGAAAAATCAAAGAAGAATTTCGTTGAGGGCCGGGACTCTTTCGGCGATGGTCTTGGTACCTTCGGCTTCAAGTTCTTCGCGGCTGCCGTAGCCGTAGAGGACGCCGATGAAGTCGATGCGGGCCATTTTGGCGCCGATGGCATCGTGTGAACGGTCACCGACCATCACGCAGCCGCTTCGGTCTGACACACCGAGCTCATAGAGTGCGTGCTGTATGACCTCACACTTGTCGAGCGGCTCACGGTCGAGCGCGATGCCGGAGACAAAGTCGATGTACTGCGAAAGGCCGAAGTGCTCGAGGATCTGCTCGGAGTAGACGGTCGGCTTGCCGGTCGCCACGGCGATATGCGTGCCGTTCTCCTTCAGCTTTTTCAGAAGCTCCGGAATTCCGGGGTACACTTCGTTTTCAAAAAGGCCGATCGTGGAGAAGCGCTCACGGTAGTAACCGAGGAGCCTTTGCGCTTCTTCCGGCGTCGCGTTTGCATATACCTCAAACGAGCGCAGCAGAGGGGGCCCGATATAGCGGTGGTAGCTTTCGATCGGGCCGACCGGACGGCCGTCCTTCTCGAGCGCGTACATGACGCTTTGGCAGATGCCCTTTTCGGGATCGGTAAGCGTGCCGTCGAGATCGAATAAAACCGTTGAGTACTTCATTCAGCGTTCCTCGCGGAAATAGGAGAGTCCGAGGCTCGCCGGCGGGTCGTTCTCGCGCTTCTTCTGCATGGACACAACAACAAGGACGATGATAGTGATGACATAGGGGAGCATTTTGTAGAGCTCCTTCACGGCGAGGTTCATGCCGGACGGAATGAACATGTGAAGAATGTAAAGGCCGCCGAAGAGGAATGAGGCAAGCACGCCGATGTTCGGACGCCACACCGTGAAGATGACGAGCGCGATGGCGAGCCAGCCGCGGTCGCCGAAGCCGTTGTTCGACCACACGCCGCAGGCGTAGTCCATAACATAGTAAAGACCGCCGAGGCCTGCAATCATGCTGCCCGCGCAGGTGGCAACATATTTGTACTTTGTGACATTGATGCCGGCGGCATCGGCCGTGTTCGGGTTTTCACCGACGGCGCGCAGCTGCAGACCGGTACGGGTGCGGCGGAGAATGTAGGAAGCGATGAGCGCGATCACCACGGCGAGATAAGCAAGAAATCCGTAAGAGAGGAAGATCTGACCGAACCAGCCGAGCTTGTCGGCAATGGGCAGCGATGCGCTGAAATAGGCGCTCGTGCGGGAGAGGGCAATGGACGGCACATCCGCGCCGGAGAGCTTGATGAGCGAGCCGCCGAAGAAGTTGCCGAAACCGACGCCGAATGTCGTCATGGCGAGACCGGTGACGTTCTGGTTGGCGCGCAGCGCAACGGTGAGGAAGCAGTAGAGAAGTCCCATCAGGAGCGAGCCTATGAGCGAGCTGAGCAGCGGAATGGAAACGGCGAGGAAGCCGTTGAGCGCAGCGCCGTCGCCGACGGAGTGCTCATAGAGGAATGCGCCGATTACGCCGCTGATGCCGCCGACATACATGATGCCGGGGATGCCGAGGTTGAGGTTGCCGGACTTTTCCGTGAGCGTTTCACCGGTGCTGCCGAAAAGCAGCGGGATGCCCTGCACGATGGCGCGGGGAATAAACGAAACAAAATCAAACATGCTTTGTCTCCTCCTTTCCGGTGCTCTTGCGGAAGTTGATCTTATAGGTGATGAAGAATTCGCAGCCGATGATAAAGAAAAGAATGATGCCGGTGAGAATGTCGGAGAACGACTGGTTGAGGCTGAACGCCGTGGAAACCTCGCCGGCGCCCTTGCTGAGGAACACGAGCAGGAAGCTCGTGAAGATCATCCAGATGGGGTTGAACTTGGCAAGCCAGGAAACCATGACGGCGGTGAAGCCGCGGCCGTCCGCAATGGTGGTGGTGAGCGTGTGGTTCGTGCTTCCGACGAGCAGCAGACCGCAGAGGCCGCACACCGCGCCGGAGAGGATCATCGTGCGCATGATGACCTTGTCGACCTTGATGCCGACATAGCGGGCCGTGCGCTCGCTCTCGCCGACAACGGAAATCTCATAGCCGTGCTTCGTGTAGTTAAGGTAGAAGTACATGAGGAGCGTCACGACGGCGACGATGATGATATTGAGGAGATACTTATAGCTGCCGATCTGCGGAAACCAGCCGATCTCGGTGGACTGGTTGATAACGCCGATCTGACCCGAGCCCTTCGGGTTTTCCCACACGATGACGAAGTACGCAACGAGCTGCGTGGCAACATAGTTCATCATCAGCGTGAAGAGCGTTTCGTTCGTGTTGTACTTTGCTTTGAAGTATGCGGGAATGAAGCCCCAAAGCGCACCGGCGAGAATGCTGCTCACGGTCATGCACACGATGATGAGACCGTTCGGCAGCGCATCGCGCAGGCAGATCATGCAGGCTGCTGCCGCGAGCGCACCCGCGAGCACCTGACCTTCGCCGCCGATGTTCCAGAAGCGCATCTTGAATGCCGGCGTCACGGCCAGCGCCACGCAAAGGAGCATTGCGATGTTCTGGAAAAGCACCCATGCTTTGCGTGCGGAGCCGAAGGAGCCGTTGAATATGGTCGCGTAGATCTGCAGGGGGTTTTCGCCGGTCATTGTTGTGGTGATGACGGAGCAGACGATGAGAGCAAGCAGAATGGCCGCCGCGCGAATGCCCCAGGCCTTATACCACGGGAGGGGATTGCGCTTCGTAATATGGAAAAGAGGCGTTTTACTGTTCATTGGCGGAACCTCCCAACTTCGTCATCATCATGCCGACCTCGCGCTTTTCGGCGCCGCGGCCGTCCACAATACCGCTCACCTTGCCGCCGCAGAGAACGAGAATGCGGTCGCACAGCTCAAGCAGTACATCGAGATCTTCGCCGACGAAAATCACGGACACACCCGCTATTTTCTGGCGGTTGATGAGATCGTAGATCATATACGAGGAGTTGATGTCCAGTCCGCGCACGGCGTAGGCCGTGAGGAGCACGGTCGGTGCACTCGCGATCTCGCGTCCGACGAGCACCTTCTGCACATTGCCGCCGGAGAGACGGCGAACCGGTGTATCGACGCTCGGCGTTACAACGCTCAGTTCCTGCACTACGGACTCGGCCAGCGCGCGGGGCGATTTGCGGTCGGTGAATATGGACTTGCCGCGGCGGAACGAGCGGAGCATCATGTTGTCGGCAAGGTTCATGTTGCCGACAAGGCCCATGCCGAGACGATCCTCGGGCACGAAGGAGAGGGAAACGCCGAGCTCGGCGATGCTCAGTGGATCTTTGCCGATGAGCTCTTCGCGTGTGCCGTCGTCCTCAATATAGCTGATGCTGCCTTTTTCCACGGTCTGCAGTCCGGCAATGGCTTCGAGGAGCTCCTTCTGGCCGCAGCCGGAAATGCCAGCAATGCCGAGGATCTCGCCGCTGTTTGCAACGAAGCTCACATCGTCGAGCTTTACAATGCCGTCCTCGCTGCGGACGGTGAGGTTCTGCACTTCGATGCGTGGCTTCGGATCCACAGGGTCGGGGCGTTCGATGTTCAGCGACACGGCGTGGCCGACCATCATGTTCGTCATTTCCTGGGCGTTCGTTTCCCCGGTGAGCATATCACCGATGAACTGGCCGTGACGGAGAATGGCGACGCGGTCGGAGAGTTCCTCCACCTCGTGCATCTTGTGCGTGATGATGACGATGGCCTTGCCGTCGTTGCGCATGTTGCGGAGCACAGCAAAGAGCTTGTCGGTCTCCTGCGGGGTCAGCACGGCGGTGGGCTCATCGAGAATGAGGATGTCCGCGCCGCGGTAAAGCACCTTGACGATCTCGACCGTCTGCTTCTGCGAGACCGACATATCGTAGATCTTTTGGTTGGGGTCAACGGAGAAGCCGTACTTCTCGCAGATCTCGAGGATCTTCGCGGACGCGCTCTTCAAGTCGAGTTTGCCGCGCAGACCGAGAACGATGTTCTCCGCCGCCGTGAGTACATCCACGAGCTTGAAATGCTGGTGGATCATGCCGATGCCGTTGTCGAAGGCATCCTTCGGCGAGCGGATGACGACTTCCTTGCCGTCGATTTTTATCTCGCCTTCATCGGGAAAGTAGATGCCCGAGAGCATGTTCATGAGCGTCGTTTTGCCGCTGCCGTTTTCGCCGAGCAGAGCGAGGATCTCTCCGCGGTAAATGTTCAGCCATACCTTGTCATTGGCGAGGATGGAGCCGAAACGCTTGCTGATGTTGCGCATTTCGATCGCTGCGGTTTTTCCTTCCATTCTTTCACTCCCAAACTATATTAAGACAATTATACTGCAAAGGGCAGCGCGGCGGCCGAGGGTCACGGCGCTGCCCTTTACAGTACGACGGGGGAAGACCCGGAAAGCGAGTCTTCCCCTCAGAGCAGAGACTACGGCAATACCGCATAATTCGGCAAGAGCGATTTGCAAGCAAAATTTCCGCAAAGCGCCGCAGACGATATTGTGCGGTGTTGCCATGAATAAAATCAGGCGTCGAGGTTGGTGATGCCGTCGATGTCGACATCGAAGTAAGGAGCGGAGCGGTACTCGGACTCGTGGAAGTAGCCGTCGGCAATGACTTCGGTCTCGCCGACATAGTCGCCCATGTCGTCAACATCCGCGAGGTAGGAGGTGAGGGTCTCACCGTTGACGGTGAAGGTGGCGGTGTCGAACACCTGGAGGGAACCGTCCTCGAGAGCGGCCTTCACTTCGGCGAGCTTCTCGACGGTGCCGGCGGCGGCAGCCTGCTCGTTGACATCGGTCAGAACGACGGAGCCGGTGGACAGATTGCCGGTCCAGTCATAGTCAAAGGCTTCGCCGTTGGCGACGCAGGAGATGGCGTAAACGAAGAACGGAGTCCAGTCAATGCGGGAGGAAACGATGAAGGTGTTGGGGCAGGCGGAAACGGTGCTGCCGTTGTAGGAGACGTTGGGGACACCGGCGGTCTCGCAGGCCGTGGGAGCGCCCATGGAGTCGGCGTGCTGGCTGATGAGGACGCAGCCGTTGTTGATGAGCTTGTTGGCGGCTTCCTTCTCAAGGGCCTCGTCGTACCAGGAGCTCGTGAAGGTGACTTCCATGGTCACGCTCTGGCAAACGGAGCGGGCGCCGAGGAAGAAGGAGGTGTAGCCGGACTTAACTTCTGCATAGGGGTAAGCACCGACATAGCCCATCTTGGCTTCATCGGCGGTGATGTCGCCGTTCTCGATCATCTCATTGAGCTTAAGACCGGCAGCGACACCGGCGAGGTAACGGCCTTCGTAAATGGTGGCGAAAGCGTTGTGGTAGTTGCTGAGACCTTCGGTGTGAGCCTTCACGCCGGTGCAGGAGACGAACTGGACTTCAGGGAATTCCTTGGCAGCCTGAAGGGCGAAGGACTCGTGGCCGAAGCTGTCGGTGATGACGAGATTGCAGCCGGCATCGGCAAGCTCGGCGGCGGCGTCGTAGCAGTCCTGAGACTCGGCAATGTTGGTCTTCATCATGACCTGGTCGTCGGAGAGACCGAGCTCTTCGGCAGCGGCCTTGGCGGCGTTGATGAAGTTGAGGTCATAGGTGGAGTTTTCGTCGTGCAGGAAGATGAAGCCGACCTTCACATTGGCAAGGCCGTTTTCTTCGGCGGCTTCGGCGGCAACTTCGGTATTCTCTTCGGTCGCGGCTTCGGTTTCGGTGGTCGCAGTCTCGGTGGTGGTTTCGGCGGTGGAGCCGCAGGCTGCCAGACCGAGGCACAGGGTGAGCGCAAGC
>CAVGGQ010000028.1:0-22953 GCA_963628785.1 Oscillospiraceae bacterium
CGCAAAAAGAGACCGCCCCAAAAAGGGACGGCCTCTTTTAAGTCCTGCAAACCCACTCGCGATGTTCGCGCCCAAAGGCGCGGACGAGCGCAGCCTCGCAGAGTTTGCGCCCGCAGGCGCAAACAAAGTCCAATTATTTTTTCCGATGACATGCGCATCGGAAAAAATACATCTCGCGGAGCGGAGTGTCGACCGGGCCGCGAAGCGGACCGACGAGGCGCGGAGCGCAGCGCATCCCCTCAAACTAGAGCCCAGCGAAGCGGGTCTCGTTTGAAGTGTGTTAGCACCACTCGCGGCTTTGCGGTTTGTTCTTCGTGGGCGGGGTGTAGTCGGCGGGGTAGTCGGGCGGCAGGGTCTCCTTCGTCTCCGCTTTCTTCTCCTCGACCGGAGCGGTCTCGGCGGCGGGGGCGGGAGCGCTGCTCGTGCGCTGCGGGCGGCTCGAGCGGTTGTCGCCGCGGTTGGAGCGGCGGGAGCGGTTGTCGCTGCGGCCGGAGCGTCGCGGCTCTTCGGCTTCGCCTTCGGGACGCTCGTAGTTCACGACGACGCGGCGGTTCGGCTCCACACCGGTGGAGCTGGTGGACACGCCTTCGTAATCCTGCAGCGCGGTGTGGATGACATGGCGCTCGTAGGAGTTCATCGGCTCGAGAGCCATGCTGCGCTTATACTTGATGGCCTTGGCCGCCATCTTCTGCGCGAGATGGACGAGGGATTCCTCGCGTTTGCTGCGGTAGCCCTCGGCGTCCACGCTGATGTGCATGCGCTTGTCGCTGCCGCGGTTGACGGCATAGTTCACGAGATGCTGGATGGCGTCGAGCGTTTCGCCGCGGCGTCCGATCACGGCGCCCATATCGGGGCCGTCCAGCTTGACCTCCAGACCGCCGCTCTCGCGGGGGGAGATCTCCATCGTGCACTCTACGCCCATGTGCTCGAGAAGTCCGGTGAGGAAGCTCTCGACTTCCTTTTCGAGCGTTCCGTCGGCGATGACTTTCGGCTCCGCCTTCTTGGCGGGCTCGGCCTTTTTCGCTTCGGGCTTCTTCTCGCCTTCGGGCTTTTTGGGCTCTTCGGGCTTCTTCGCCTGCGGCTTGGGCTGCTGCTTTTCCGCCTTCGGTTCGGGCTGACCGTCATCGTAGCTCACGCGAACGCGTGCGGGCACAGCGCCGATGCCGAGGAAGCCGGTGCGTCCCAGCTCGAGGATCTCATAGGTGATGTCATCCTCGGTGAGACTCAGCTGCTGCAGCGCAGCGCGAATGGCAAGTTCCTTTGTCTTGCCGGTGGTCTCAATGGATCGAATCATATCTTTGTGCTTACTCCTTCGTTTCTTCGGGAGCTTCCGCGGTCTCCGTCGCTTCCGGCGTGGCGGCATCTGCCTCGACAGCAGCTTCTTCGGTGGCTTCGGCCTCGGCGGCATCTGCCTCGATGGCAGCTTCGGCGACGGCTTCCGCTTCGGCGGTCTCGGCGGCGGCGACTTCCTCGCTTACCTCATAGCGGTCGGCGACATAGGCACGGCCGCGCGCAAAGCGGCGGTTGCCGACCTGCGAGGCGGGAACCTCGACGTTCTTGTTCTTCGCGGCGCGCTCCTCGGCGCGGATCTTCGCCAGACGCAGATCTTCGGCGTTGCGCTCCTGGGCGGCCAGGCGCTTCTTGCTGGTGTTGGCGTTGACCTGGGTCTTGCCCTCGGCCTTCAGACGCTCGGTCTCGGCGCGCTTGGCTTCGAGCTCCGCATCCTTCTTGCGCTGAGCTTCATTGAACTCGGACATTTCGGCATCGAGCTTCTTTTTGTAGTAGCGGTTGAGAATTGCCTCCTGGATGATGCCGAACACGCTCTGCTCGATCCAGTAAATACCCATGGCGACCGGCATGATGAAGCAGATGTAAACACTCATCAGCGGCATCATGAGGTTCATGGTCTTGCTGGTCTGGGCGGTCTGGGTGTCCTGAGGAGGATTCATCTTCTGGGTGAGCTTGGTCTGCAGAATGGTGAGACCGGCGGAGATGAACGGGATGAGGAACATCACCACGGCGGCGAGCCACATGCCGTTTTGGAAGTCTTCGCTGTTCCAGAAGAAGAGCTGGGGCTTCTCGGTCAGGTTCAGGCCGAGGAAGGTGAAGTTGATGTCCTTGAGCTGAGTGGCGAACTCGGCGACGCCGGAGTTCGCGATGATCTCCTCAAAATGCTCATGCACCTTGTAGGCGATGGTCATTTCGGCGTAGGCGTCCGTCTTGGTCGGGATCGTGTAGTAGCCGAGCTCGGAGACCACGTTGGTGAGCGTGGTGATGTTGTCCGCGGAGAGCTTCATGAGTGCGGTGAGCGGCTGGCGGACGACCTGATAGAGAATGATGAGGATCGGGAAGGGAATGAGTGTCCACAGGCAGCCGGACATCGGGTTGATCTTGGCTTCCTTGTAGAGCTTGGCGACCTCTTCCTGATACTTCTGCTTGTTGGCGCCGTAGCGCTTCTCCAGTTCCTTCACCCGCGGGGTGAGCATGGTGGTGCGCATCATGCTGTGCTTGCTCTTCATCTGGAAGGGGAGCATAATGAGCTTCACGATGAGGCCGAAGAGGAGGATCGCCCAGCCGTAGCTGTTGAATAGGTCGTAAAAGAGCAGTAATACGGAACCGAGTGCTTTGGTCATAGTAGTTCTCCCGTCATTGAGCCTTGCCCGGATCAGGGCACAGGGTCATAAAAATCGTGTTCGCCGGTATGGAAGGGATGACACCGGCAGATGCGCTTAAGTGCGAGCCAGCCTCCCTTGGCAGCGCCGTATTTCTCGATGGCTTCCAGCGCATACTGAGAGCACGTCGGAATGAACCGGCAGCAGGGAGGCTTTCGGGGAGAGATATATTTCCGGTAAAAACGGATGAGGGCAAGAAGGATCTTCTTCATCATGGTGCGCCTTCTTCCGCGCGCAACGAGAGCTTATCGCACGCGCGAAGGAAATCGCGCTCCAGCTCGCGGTAATCCGCCTGGACACTGCGCGCTCGTGCAACGATCACGAAATCCACGCCCCGACGCAGCTCCCGCTCGTGGAGACGGTAGATCTCCCGCAGGCGGCGTCGAACGCGGTTGCGCGTCACGGCATGGCCGAGCTTTGTGGTAACGGTAAAGCCCACGCGGTTGCCGGGCGTCCTGTTCCGGCGGGTATAGATGACCAGCGTAGGCGTGACCGCACTTTTGCCCTTGGCGTACAGGCGGCGGAATTCGTTGTTCTTTTTGATGGTTTCGGTAAACTCCATGGTTCTCACGACCCTTTCACCGGAGGATTCGGATCACTCCCGGCGCGAGGGTGCTCAGGCGGTGAGTTCCTTGCGGCCCTTGGCGCGGCGGCGGGACAGGACCTTGCGGCCGTTGGCGGTGGCCATTCTCTTGCGGAAGCCGTGCTCTTTGGCACGCTGACGCTTTTTGGGCTGGTAGGTACGGATCATTTGGGTACACATCCTTTCATATTTTTTCCCATTATTCTCAACACCGGCAGAACCGGCGCAGATGGCAGAATAGGAGATAATCAGACAAATATGGATTATATAGTAAAACGGCCCCTTATGTCAACACTTTTCTCGGAGATTTTTACAAAAAGCGCTTTGCGAAAAAGATCCGCAAAGCGCCGCGTATTATTTTTCCGGACGGTAGTTCTTGGCGAGGCCGCCTTCGGCGGTCTCGCGGTAGACGCGATTCAGGTCGCGGCCCGTTTCGTACATGGTGTGCACCACGGTGTCGAAGGAGATCTTGCTCGTTTCGGAGAGGAAGTTCGCGAGCGAGAGCGCGTTGATGGCGCGCATGGCGGCCACGGCGTTGCGCTCGATGCACGGGATCTGCACGAGTCCCCCGATGGGGTCGCAGGTGAGGCCGAGGTGGTGCTCCATGGCGACCTCGGCGGCGTAGCCGATCTGTCCGAGGCCCATCTCGAAGAGCTCGCCGAGCGCGGCGGCGGTCATGGAGCACGCCGAACCGATCTCGGCCTGACAGCCGCACTCCGCACCAGAGATGGAGGCGTTCGTTTTGATGAGATTTCCGACGATGCCGCCGACCGCGAGGGCGCGCACGACATCCTCGTCGGAAAAGCCGCGGCTCTCCTGCATATAAAGGAGCGCCGCCGGCATCACGCCGCTCGCGCCGCATGTTGGCGCGGTGACGATGACGCCGCCCGAGGCGTTCTGCTCCGCCGCGGCGAAGGCGTAGGCGCACACGAGCCGGTTCTCGCGCGTCTGTGGGCTCTCGTCGATGTGGCGGCGGTTGTAGAGATGCTGCGCCTTGCGCTCCACGTGCAGTCCGCCCGGCAGTTCGCCGGTGCGCGTGAGACCGTCCGAGACGCTATTTTTCATGATGTTCCAGATGCCGAAGAGGTAGCTGCGCAGCTCCTCGCCCTCGCGCAGGAACACATAGTCGCTCAGGCGCAGGCGGTTCGTGCTGCAGAAGGCGGAGATCTCCGCATAGCTCTTCTCGGGATAGACCTCCGGCGTGTCGGTGTCGGGACGGCCGGGAACGGAGATCGCGCCGCCGCCGACAGACAGGGCGGTGAGCCGCGCCGTGAGAGTGCCGTTTTTGTAGGCGCGCATTTCCATGGTGTTCGGGTGCGGCAGGTCGGTGCGCTCCGTGTCCCAGAAAATGTCGGTCTCGACCGGGGAAAACGCCTTGCGCACGGCGACATCCGTGAGATGCCCGCGGCCGGTCTTGGCGAGCGAGCCGAAAAGCGTGACCTCGTAGCGGTCGGCGTCCGGGTTCTCCTCGCGGAAAAGATGGCACGCGCGCGATGGGCCGATGGTGTGCGAACTGGAGGGGCCGAAGCCCACGCTGTAGAGCTCACGCAGAGATTTCATACGCTTTTCTTCCTTTCCTTCGGAACGATCCGGGGCAACAGAGAGATGAACGGCAGTCCGATCAGGAACATCACGCCCGCCTCCCCGAGCGCGACCTCCGCGCCCATGAGGAGCATGCTCTGCCAGAACGCCTCGTGTGGGGCAAAGCTCCACGCGAGCACCG
This sequence comes from Oscillospiraceae bacterium, assembly GCA_963628785.1. GTDB lineage: Bacteria > Bacillota > Clostridia > Oscillospirales > Oscillospiraceae > Apopatocola. Next base: position 4,979 of record CAVGGQ010000028.1, read on the forward strand.
CGCCGACAACGATGCCGTTCCAAACGACCGGGCAGGCGCACGCCAGCAGACGCATCGGGAGCGAGGGCATCGTGACGGTCTTGCGCGCTCTCCGGCCGCACGCGGCGGCGCACAGTCCCGCGCCGAGCGTTGCGAGCGAGCCGAACACCACATCGAGGATGCCGGCTGACGAGAGCAGGTTGGCGAGCGCACACCCGAGGAACAGCCCCACGGATGTGTACGGGAAAAATATCGGCAGCACGCAAAGCGCCTCGGACACACGAAACTGCAGCGCGCCGTAGCTGATGGGCGCGAGCAGCATTGTAAGCGCCGCATACAGCCCCCCGGTCACCGCCGGGAGAATGATCTTATTGCGAAAGTCCAAAGTGTTCAATGAAAATACCTCATTTGCGGGAAATTTTATATTGTATAACTTAATAAGATGCGCCCGCCCGCGTCTCAAAGGCTTCTACTCCTGGGGAGAGACGTCGCCGAAGGCGACAACTCGTTGGGTTTTATACCGAAGTTTCCTTCGGCAGGCCGCAGCCGCACCGGGATTGGCGGTAGAGGCCGTATTCGCGGGAGAGTTCTATGCTGCGGCGGTAGCCGTCGCGTTTTTTGAAATCGGAGGGAAACCACGCGACGCCGTACTGCCCGGCGCATTTCTCGCCGATGGCGTTGATGAGCGGTGCGTTCTTGTGCGGCGACACCGTGAGCGTGGTGGCGAAATAGTCGTAGCCGCCCGCTTCAGCCGCCTCGGCGGTGCGGGAGAGGCGCAGAATGAAGCACTGCGTGCAGCGCGCGCCGCCCTCGCGCTCCTGCTCGAGACCCTCGGCCGCGCGCCGGAACGCCGCCTCGTCCCGCTCGGGGACGATGAGTCCGACACCCTCGCCGAACGGCGCGTGCTCCAGAAGATACCGCTGCCAGCAGAGCCGCTTTTCGAATTCCTCTGCCGGGAGAATGTTCGGGTTATAAAAGAACACATCCACGGCAAAATGCGGCACGAGACGCTCCAGGCACGCGCTCGAGCACGGAGCGCAGCAGCTGTGGAGCAGCAGCCGCGGACGTCCCTCCAAAGAGGCAATAAGCGCATCCATCTCGCGCTGATAATTTCTCTGCTGCAACGTTGTGCTCCTTTCTTTAATGGCTCCCTACAGTGTAGTATGGATCGGCAAAAAAAGCAAGAGCCGTCGTCCGGACGGCTCTGCTCTTTTATATAAAACGGAATCAGGCTTTCTTCTTCGAGACGATGTCGCCGATGAAGTAGCAGGCGAGGGCAACGACCATGTTGTTGACGGCGGCGATGCCCCAGCTGAAGCCGGAGATGATGTTGCCGCCGGTGAGGTTGCCGACGACGGCGCCTGCGGCGATGCCGATGATGGCGGCCCAGTTCACGGGTGCGGCCGGCTTCTCTTCGCCTTCGTACTTATCCTTGTGCAGGAAGTAGTCTGCAATGAGGATGACGCCGATGGCGGGGAGAGTGGCGTTGAGGATGGTAAGCCAGTTGCAGAAGTTGTTGTAGAGCCAGATGGCGAGGACGGTGCCGATGACGCCGGCGATGATGACGAGGGGCTTTTTGCGCCTGCCGGTGATGTTGGCAAGACCGAGAGCGCCGGTGTAGAGGGCGTTGTCGTTCGTGGTCCAGATGTTGGCGCCGAGCACGAGGAAGGCGAAGATGCCGAGATCCAGCTCGATCATGACCCAGAAGATATCGTTGTTGTTGACATACGCGCCGGAGACGCCGCCGAAGCAGAACATCAGGGTGTTGCCGATGAAGAAGGCGATAACGGTCGTCCACACGGCGGACTTGTTGCCCTTGGCGAAGCGGGTGAAGTTCGGGGTGGCGGTGCCGCCGCTCACGAACGAGCCGATGACGAGGCCGATGCCGGCGAAGATGGTGAGGTCGCCGGAGGATTTGGCGAAGATGGACTCAAGGCCGCCGCCGAGGCTGGTCGCCTTGACCATGGCGTAGGTGCCGAGCACGGCGATGAGAGGGACGGAGACATAGGAGACGATCTCCATGCCGCGGATGCCGAAGTAGGCGGAGGTGGTCATGCACACGCCGACGGCGAGCACGAGGATGTAGGGAAGCACGGTGCTGTCGGGAGCAAGCACCTGTGCGGCGGGAATGGCGAACATGGCGGCGCCGACGCCGAACCAGCCGATCTGCGTGAGCGCGATGAGCGCGGAGGGAAGGTAGGAGCCCTTCACGCCGAAAGCGCGGCGGGAGAGCAGGTCGAAGGAAAGACCGGTTTCGCAGCCGATGTAGCCGAGGGATCCGGTGTAGGCGGCGAGGATGATGCCGCCGAAGAGGATGGCGTACACAAAGCCCTTGAGATCCAGGCCCTGCGCGAGGCTGACGCCCGTCCACATGCTGGCGGAGAAGAACGTGAAGCCGAGCATGATGAAGAACATCGCCCAGAATCCCTTGCGGGCGGAGGCGGGGACGCGTTCGGCGGTGTAGTCCACGTCGACGGTCTGCGGTTTGGTCTGCGCTTGTTTCATAATATATACTCCCTCTCTTGCCGCATTGCGCGGCATTAATTACATGAAAAAAGTCCGTACCGAATTGCATGGGTACAGACCGACTGCGCAAAAACAACGTATTTCGGTCTTATCGGCATCTCTGTACCGTCTTAAAGACATCCGATTTCTTGAGTAAGGTAGCACTCCGTCCCGTAAAAGTCAAGTACCGAAAAAATTTTTGTATGCATGGTGCGGAAATGCATATAAGAGAAAACGGCTCTTGACGAATCTTACAGTGAGAAGGTAATATATATATTATAAAGGCAACACCGCACAATGTCGTCTGCAGTGCTGCCTAAAGAACATTCGGAGGGATCCACGATGGACAAACGGCGCAGCAAGGAAAACTATTATCTCGACATTGCCGATGCGGCGCAGGAGCGCAGCACATGCCTTCGGCGGCGGTTCGGCGCGATCATCGTGCGCGATGACGAGATCGTCGCCACCGGCTACAACGGTGCCCCGCGCGGCCGGCGCAACTGTACCGACCTGAACTACTGCGCCCGCAAGGAGCTGAACGTCCCCGCCGGTCAGCGCTACGAGCTCTGCCGCAGCGTCCACGCCGAGGCGAACGCCATCATTTCCGCCGCGCGGCGCGATATGCTCGGCGGTACGCTCTATCTTGTCGGCCGCGATGCCGCCACCGGCAGCTACTACCCCGAAACGACTCCCTGCGCCATGTGTCGCCGCCTCATCATCAACGCCGGCATCCAAACCATCGTCTGCCGCACCGGCGAGGACGAGTACACCACCACGCTTGTACGGGACTGGGTATATAACGACGAATCGGTAGACTGACCGCAAAAGTTTTCTGAAAAAAGTTAAAACACTATGCAGGCGGGATATTGTTTTTCGTATTTTTTGTATTACAATGCTTTTGAGCTGAAAAATCTCCGCACAATCCGGCAGGAGAAATCTGCGAAGGCTTTTGCCGGATTGAGACAGAAAAGCGGGCAGCATTGTGCGGTGCCGCCTTAAAAAATAAGAGGAAGACAGACGCGAAAAAGACACTTTCGGTATTTCTGGCGGCGCTGCTGCTGGTGTCCGTGCTTTGTGTCGGCATACAGGCCGACGGCGGCACGATGAGGCTCAGCGTATCCTCCGCCTCGGGCGTACGCGGAGACGAGGTAACGGTCAGCGTTAGTATTACCTCTAACCCCGGCATCGCCGTGCTCAACTTCGACATATCCTACGACACGAACGTACTGGAGCTGCCCAATGGCTCCAAAAGCGGCACCTGCACCGGGCTTTCCGGTGCGAGCTTTGAAACCGGTCGTTTTGCCGACTATGCTTGGGTGGATGCCGCAAACAGCACCTACACCGGCACGATCCTCACGCTGACATTCAAGATCAAGGACACGGCGGCCTTGGGTGCCAGCACGATCAGTCTCGGAAGCCGGACGCTCGCCGGCAACTATGACGAGGAACCTGTCACTTGCAGCGTAAGCACCGGCACGATTACCGTAAATGTCGCTCCGCATGACCACACGTGGGACAGCGGCACAACGACCGCCGCCACCTGCACGACCGCCGGAAAGACGGTATATAAGTGCACCGTGGAAGGCTGCACCGAGACGAAGACCGAAGAGATCGCGGCGCTCGGCCATGACTGGGACGAAGGCACCGTGACGAAGGAAGCCACAAAGAACGAAACCGGCGAGAAGGTTTCCGCCTGCAAGAACGAAGGCTGCGGCGAGACGAAGACCGAGGTGATCCCGGTCGTCGAGAAGTCCGGAAACCTCATCTGGCTCTGGATCCTCCTCGGCCTCGTGGTCATCGGTTTCATCCTCTGGCTCCTCCTCTTTAAACGCAAGAAAGACGATGACGACGACAACAGCACCGGCGGCGCAGCTGCCGGATCCAAGCCGACCGGCGGAGTCGGCCGGAAGAAATAACCCCATAAAGCCCGACGCGGCGGGACGAAAATTCTCGTTCCGCCGCGTTTTGCGTCTCTCCCGCCTTGCGTCTGTACCTGTTCATTGCGAAAAGAATATCGCGCTCCTCCCGAAATTCGGGAAGAGCGCGGCTGCTTTATATAGCGTCTGAAGGGCGGCGGTTATTCGGCTTTGCCTTCCAGTCGGTCGATTTCTTTGAAGTGGTCTTTGGTAGCGCGGAATACGACCGGACTGAGAGCGAAGAGAGCGATGAAGTTGGGGATCGCCATGAGGCCGTTGAGGGTGTCGGCGATGTTCCACACGAAGTCGAGCGTGGAAACGCTGCCGACTACGATGACGAGGATGAAGAGGACCTGGTAGATCTTGGCGCCGCGCAGGCCGAAGAGGTACTGCACACAGCGCGAGCCGTAGAGTGACCAGCCGAGGATGGTGGAATAGGCGAAAAGCATGAGCGCGATGGCGATGAACACCGAGGAGAATGTGCCGCTGAACACCGTGCCGAATGCCGCCGTGATGAGCGAGCTGCCGGGCTTTACGCCGAATGTCACATCCACGCCGGAAATAATGATCGTGAGAGCGGTGAGCGTGCAGATGACAATCGTGTCCATGAACACCTCGAAAATGCCGTAAACGCCCTGCTGCACGGGACCGTCGCAATGGGCGGCGGCGTGCGCGATCGGCGCGGAGCCGAGACCGGCTTCGTTGGAGAAAGCGCTGCGACGCAGGCCCCAGACGACCGCCTGCCGGAGCGTGATGCCCGCCGCGCCGCCGAGAGCCGCCTGCGGTGTGAATGCCGAGGCGAAAATCTTCGCGAACGCGGGGCCGATGCCGCGGAAATTGCAGGCGATGACGGCGATCGTCATGATGATGTAGCCGACGCTCATGAACGGGATGAGCTTTTCCGTGACGGCGCCGATGCGCTTGATGCCGCCGAAGAGTACCAGAGCGGTGAGCGTCGCGAGGCCGATGCCGAGTCCCCAGTGGAGCGCGGTCGTGCCGGTGAAGCCGGGGTCGAGCGCGAGCACGGCATCCGTGACGGACTCGACGATGGAGTTGGCCTGCGACATATTGCCGATGCCGAATGCGGAGATCGCGGCGAGGATGCAGAACGCGCTCGCGAGCCATTCCCACTTTGGGCCCATACCGTTTTTAATATAGTACATCGGGCCGCCGACCCAGTCGCCGCGCGCATCGCGCTCGCGGTACTTCACGGCGAGGAGCACCTCGGCGTACTTGATGACCATGCCGAGCAGAGCCGCCATCCACAGCCAGAACACCGCGCCGTAGCCGCCCATGGCGATGGCCTGCGATGTGCCGACGATGTTGCCCGTGCCGACCGTTGCGGCGAGCGCCGTCGTCACGGCCTGCAGGGGCGTTACGCTGCCTTCGGCCGCCTCCTGTTTTTTGAAGAGCTTGCCGAGCGTGTTTTTCATGGCATAGCCGAAGCGGCGGAACTGCACCGCTCCGCTGCCGATGGTCATATAAATGCCGCCCACGAACACACACGGCAGCAGGATATACAGCCATGCCACATTGTTCAGCGGCCCCGTCAGAAATTGATAGAGCCAGTTGTCATAGATCGCCGACATGTCGAATTTCCCCCTCATACTGCGGCTTTAACGGGTTTTTACCATGAAAAAAGAGCCGGGCCCATCGGGCGCGGCTCGTCCTCTTTCTGTAAAAACATTTCCGTCCCGAAACTATAATAAGGGAATTATACGACACTGCGGTCGGAAATGCAACAAAAACTTTTCAATGATTTAACGTTTTACAGTACACCGCACAGCAACATTTGTCGCACAGCGGCTTACGCGCACTGCACACGGCACGGCCGTGGAGCACGAGGCGGTGGCAGAAGTCGTTCGTTTTCTCCGGCGGGAGCGCCTCGCGCAGGATCTTCTCGATGCGCGCGGGTTCTTTTTCGCCGTCCACGAGCCCCATGCGATTCGTGAGACGGATGCAGTGCGTGTCCACCACGACCGCACCCGGGCGGTGGAACACATCGCCGAGGATGAGATTCGCGCTCTTGCGCCCCACGCCGGAGAGCGTGAGCAGATCCTCCATCGTGTCCGGCACCGCGCCGCCGTAGACTTCGACGATGCGCGCCGCCTGCAGCACGAGGTCGCGCGCCTTGGCGTGATAGAACCCGCACGAACGGATGAGCTCCTCCACCTCGCCGATATCCGCACGCGCCATGTCCCGCACGGTCGGGAAGCGCGCAAAAAGGGCGGGCGTCACGAGATTCACCCGTGCGTCCGTGCACTGCGCCGCAAGCCGCACCTGTACCAGCAGCCGCCACGGGTCGCGCTCGTCCAGCGTGCAGTCCGCCATCGGGTACTCCCGCTCAAGCGCCGCAAGGATCCCCTCGATCTGTTCCTTCGTCCGCATTGACCTCACCTCCCCCGCATTGTACCATGTTTCCGGGTCGGTTTGCAACAGTGTCTCCTTTTTGGTATTGTTTTAGGGCAATGCCGCATAATTCGGGAGCAAAATTTTCGCAAAGCGCCGCAGACGACATTGTGCGGTGTTGCCTTAGAAGATAATTCGGGGTATAATAAATTGATTCACACGCAAAGGAGATTCTTTCGTATGCCGGAGAAGAAATACCGTCCGTTGGCAGATGAGCTGCGGCCGGCGGAGCTGGACAATGTGGTCGGGCAGAACCACATTCTCGGAAAGGGCGGACTGCTGCGGCGCATCATCGAGAGCGGCGAAATCCCGAACATGATATTCTACGGGCCGTCCGGCACGGGCAAAACGACCGTCGCGCGGATCATCGCCGAGAAAACGAACCGCGCTCTGCGCAAGCTAAATGCCACGACCGCGGGTCTTTCGGACATCCGCTCCATCATCGACGAGCTCGACACCATGCTCGCGCCGAACGGCATCCTGCTCTATCTCGACGAGATACAATATTTTAATAAGAAACAGCAGCAAAGCCTGCTGGAATTCATCGAAAACGGTTCCATCACGCTCATCGCGTCCACGACGGAGAACCCGTATTTTTATGTGTACAACGCCGTCCTCTCGCGCAGCACGGTGTTCGAGTTCAAGGCCATCTCCCCGAAGGACGCGGAAGGGGCGGTGCGTCGCGCCGTGCGGCTGCTCTCCGAGCGCGAAGGGCTCGAGGCAGACTGCCCGGACGAGGTGGTCACGCTCGTGGCGCAGGGGTGCGGCGGCGATGTCCGCAAGGCGCTCAACGCCGTGGAGCTTCTCTTCACCGCCGCGCCGCGCATCGACGGGCGCGTGGTGCTCTCGCCGGACGATGCCCGCGCCGTGACGCAGCGCAGCGCCATGCGCTATGACCGCGAGGGCGATGAGCACTACGATGTGGTGTCCGCGCTCATGAAGTCGCTGCGCGGCTCCGACCCGGACGCGGCGCTGCACTATCTCGCACGGTTGCTCGAAGCGGGTGATCTGCCCGGCGCGTGCCGCCGAATCCTCTGCTCGGCGAGCGAGGACATCGGCATGGCGTACCCGCAGGCGGTGAGCATCGTGAAGGCGTGCGTGGACAACGCCCTGCAGCTCGGTCTCCCCGAGGCGCGGCTGCCGCTGGCGCAGGCGTGCATTCTCCTCGCCACCGCGCCGAAGTCGAACAGCGTCGTCGCGTCCATCGATGCCGCACAGTCGGATGTGCGCGCCGGAAAGAGCGGCAATATCCCGCGCGAAATGCAGAACGTTCACGCCGACGGCACGGGCTTCGAGCGCGAGCAGGGCTACAAGTACCCGCACAGCTATCCCGGGCACTGGGTACGCCAGCAGTATTTGCCCGATTCGCTCAGGAACGCGCACTATTACGACTACGGCGACAACAAGACCGAGCAGGCGGCGCGCGCCTACTGGGAGCTTATCAAGAAATGAGGGGCAGGCCATGGATGTACGGCTCGGCGATTTGCTCACGATGAAAAAATCCCATCCCTGCGGCTCGAACCGCTGGGAGGTGCTGCGCATCGGTGCGGACTTCAAACTCCGCTGCCTCGGCTGCGGGCGCGAAGTTATGGGTGCACGGCAGAAATTTGAAAAGCAAATCCGCAAGATCGAACGCAGCGAATCCGACGTTTAGTCGCTTTCATCGAAAAATTCCCGCATTTTTCGGTTTGACTTGTGTCGCCGCAGGGGATATAATGGATTGGTTGAATACCTTAATAGGGTCTATTCATTTGATTTTTTCTCAAGTGAGGTGAAGGTCATGGAATCCGGTCACAGTCCCGACGGCACAGGCGAGGGCCGATTGCCGAATAACGATCCTCCGCCGGCTTCTGTGACCGCCGGCAGATAATCGGTCCCACTGTGCCTTACCACATTTTATATGTAGGAGGTAAGGCGCTTTGGCAGAATCTACTGTCACCCTCGAGAGCACGATCTCCGCGCTGGTCGAGGGAAAAAAGTACTCCACGCTGCGGGACATCCTGATCACGATGAATCCCGCGGACGTAGCCGCCGTCTTTGAAGAGACGGACGAGCTCGCCCTGCCGCTGCTTTTCCGGCTGCTGCCGAAGGAGCTTGCGGCGGAGACCTTTGTGGAAATGCAGCCCGAGCAGCAGGAGCTGCTCATCCGCGGCTTCTCCGACACAGAGCTGAAGGAAGTCGTAGACGAGCTGTATGTCGACGACGCGGTTGACCTCGTAGAGGAAATGCCCGCGAATGTCGTAAAGCGTATTCTTCGTCAGGCCGACCCCGATATGCGCCGGATGATCAACGAGATCCTGCGCTATCCGGAGGACAGTGCCGGCAGCATCATGACGACGGAGTTTGTCTCCCTCCGTCCGAAAATGACCGTGGAGGAGGCGACCAAGCGCATCAAGCGCACGGGCGTCGACAAGGAGACTATCAACACGTGCTATGTCACCGACCGGGGCGAGCTCATCGGCGCCCTGTCGCTGCGCACGCTCATTCTCTCCGACGATGACGATATCATCTCCGACATCATGGAGCCGAACGTCATTTCCGTAACGACCTCGGAGGATCAGGAGACCGTCGCGCAGATGTTCTCGAAGTACAACTTCAATGCGCTCCCCGTGGTGGACACCGAGGGGCGGCTCGTCGGCATCGTCACCGTTGACGACGCCATCGATGTCATGGAAGAAGAGGCGACCGAGGACATTGAAAAGATGGCCGGCATGGCGCCCTCGGAGCGTCCGTATCTGTATACCGGCGTCATCGAGACCTGGAAGGCACGCTTTCCGTGGCTTTTGATCCTCATGCTCTCGGCCACATTCACATCGCTCATCATCAGCCATTTTGAGGCGCAGCTCGCCGCGTGCATCGTTCTCTCGTCGTTCATCCCGATGCTCTCGGGTACCGGCGGCAACAGCGGCACGCAGGCGTCCGTCGCCGTCATCCGCGGACTCGCCCTCGACGAGATCGAATTTTCCGACCTCCGGGCTGTTATATGGAAAGAAATGCGCGTGAGCATTTTGTGCGGATTGTGTCTTGCGGCAGCCAACTTTGTAAAAATGCTGCTCGTGGACTATCTGCTGCTCAACAACGGTGTGACGCCGATGGTCGCGCTTGTGGTGTGCATCACGCTCGTGTTCGTGGTGTTCATCGCAAAACTCGTCGGCTGCTCGCTGCCGATCATCGCCCGCCGTCTCGGGTTCGACCCCGCGGTAATGGCAAGTCCGTTCATATCCACCATTGTAGACGTGCTGTCCCTGCTCATCTATTTCACCGTCGCCACCGCCCTGCTCGGGTTGTGACGGGGAAAATACACATTCTAAGGAGAAAATTTCTATGAGTGAAGAATGCACCCATGACTGCTCGAGCTGCAGCTCTTCGTGCGGAGAACGCACCGAACCGCAGAGCCTTCTCAAGCCCCTCAACGGCGCATCGCGTGTCGGCAAGGTCATCGCCGTCGTAAGCGGCAAAGGCGGCGTCGGAAAATCGATGGTCACATCGATGATGGCCGTCATCATGGCGCGCCGCGGCTACAAAACCGCCATTCTCGATGCCGATATCACCGGTCCTTCCATTCCGAAGGCGTTCAACATCCACGGCGGATGCGTCCAGAGCGACAACGGCATCGAGCCGCTCGCGTCCCACACCGGCATCAAGGTGATGAGCATCAACCTCCTTCTCGAGAACGAGACGGCGCCGGTGCTCTGGCGCGGTCCCGTCATCGCGGGCGTCGTCGGCCAGTTCTGGACAGATGTGCACTGGGGCGACGTGGACTATATGTTCGTTGACATGCCTCCCGGAACGGGCGATGTGCCGCTGACCGTCTTCCAGTCTTTGCCGGTGGACGGCGTCATCGTCGTCGCAAGCCCGCAGGAGCTCGTCGGCATGATCGTGGAAAAGGCCGTCAACATGGCGCACCTCATGCAGAAGAACGTCGTCGGTCTCGTGGAGAACATGTCCTACTACACCTGCTCCGACTGCGGCAAGAAGCATGAGATCTTCGGGCCCAGCCGCGCCAACGGTCTCGCTGCGCTCTACAAGATCCCCAATGTCGCCAAGCTCCCCATCGACCCGCGCCTCGCCGCCTGCTGCGACGGCGGCATGATGGAGCTCTTCGAGGGCAAATGGCTCGACGACATGGCCGACGCCATCGAGAAGATCTGAACGATCTCAACGGCTCCCCTTGAGCACAAGGGGAGCCGTTTTGCTCAAAAGATCCGTGCTTCCTTTTTGCGGGAAGCACGGATCTTTTTATGCTGTAAACCGGGTCTCGTTTGAAATTACTTGCGGACGGAGAAGAAAGCGTCCATGCCGGGATACTGGGCGATCTCATCGAGCTCTTCCTCGATGCGGATGAGCTGGTTGTACTTCGCAACGCGGTCGGTGCGGCTGGGGGCGCCGGTCTTGATCTGTCCGGCGTTCAGGCCGACAACGAGATCGGCGATGGTGGTGTCCTCGGTCTCACCGGAGCGGTGGGACACGACGGCGGTGTAGCCGTGGCGGTGAGCCAGAGCGATGGTGTCGAGGGTCTCGGTCAGGGTGCCGATCTGGTTGAGCTTGATGAGGACGCTGTTGGCGACTTTCTTCTCAAGGCCCATCTTCACACGGCTGACGTTGGTGACGAACAGGTCATCGCCGACGAGCTGCACGCGGTCGCCCAGAGCATCGGTGAGCATCTTCCAGCCCTCCCAGTCGTCTTCGGCCATGCAGTCCTCGAGGGAGATGATGGGGTACTTGTCGCAGAAGTCGACCCACATGTCGACCATTTCCTGACGGGTCATGGTGATGCCGCGCTTGGGCAGGTGGTAGCAGCCGTCCTCGGCATGGAACCAGTCGGAGCAGGCGGCGTCCATGGCGAGCATGAAGTCCCGGCCGGGCTTGTAGCCGGCGGTCTCGATGGCGGTGACGATGGCCTTGAGGCCGTCCTCGTCGCTCTTCAGATCGGCAGGAGCGTAGCCGCCCTCATCGCCGACGCTGGAGGTGTGCAGGACCTTCGCGAGAACATGGAACACTTCGCTGCACCAGCGCAGAGCTTCTTTCCAGCTCTTCGCGCCGACAGGCATGATCATGAACTCCTGGATGTCCGCAGCGGAGGAAGGAGCATGTACGCCGCCGTTGAGGACGTTCATCATCGGCACGGGCATGGTCTTGGCATTCACGCCGCCGATGTAGTTGTAGAGGGGCAGACCGAGGGACTCGGCAGAGGCCTTCGCAACGGCGAGGGACACGCCGAGAATGGCGTTGGCGCCGAGGCGGCCCTTGTTGGGGGTGCCGTCGAGCTCGATGAGGGTCTTATCGATGTAGGGCTGGTCGAGCGCGTTGAGTCCGTTGAGAGCTTCGGCGATTTCGCCGTTCACGTTCTCAACAGCCTTCTGCACGCCCTTGCCGAGGTAGCGGGACTTGTCGCCGTCACGCAGCTCGCAGGCTTCGTGCACGCCGGTGGAAGCGCCGGAGGGAACGGCAGCGCGGCCGACAACACCGTTGTCGAGAACAACTTCGACCTCAACGGTCGGATTTCCGCGGGAGTCAAGAATTTCGCGGCCGAGAACGTCAACGATTTCCAGATAGTCTTTCATAATAAACTCCTTTCCGGCTTTTGCCGGTGAAAAATATTAACGGATCACTTTTTGATGAGGCTCACGCCGGTCATCTGGGCGGGCTTGTCGAGACCCATGATGTCAAGCATCGTCGGGCACAGGTCGCACAGGCGTCCGGGATTGAGCTGCACATCGGCGCCGCATACGATGAGCGGCACGGGGTTCGTGGTGTGCGCGGTGTCGGGGCTGCCGTCGGGCTTCATGATGCGGTCGGCGTTGCCGTGGTCGGCGGTGATGAGAACGACGCCGCCCATTTTCTTCACGGCCTCGGTGGTGGTGCCGACGCAGGTGTCGACGGTCTCCACGGCCTTGATTGCTGCGGCTTTCACGCCGGTGTGGCCGACCATGTCGCAGTTGGCGAGGTTGCAGATGACGACATCGTACTTGCCGCTCTCAATGCGCGCGGCGCACTCGGCGGCGACCTTGAAGGCGCTCATCTCGGGGATGAGGTCGTAGGTCGGGAACTCCTTGGGGGAGGCGATGAGACAGCGGTCTTCGCCGGGGTAGCTCGTCTCGGTGCCGCCGTTGAAGAAGAACGTCACATGGGCGTACTTCTCGGTCTCGGCGATACGCAGCTGCGTCTTGCCGAGCTTGCCGAGGTACTCGCCGAAGGTCATGTCGATCTCCTCGGGCGGGAAGGCAACGGTCACATTGGGGATGGTCGCATCGTACTGCGTGGTGCAGACATAGTGCAACGGGAAGAAGCCGAGCGGACGCTCAAAGCCGTCAAACGCGGGATCTACGAGCGCGCGGGTCATCTCACGGGCACGGTCGGGGCGGAAGTTGATGAAAATAACGCTGTCGCCGGAGCGGATCATGCCGTTCTCGTCGCACACGGTCGGGACAACGAACTCGTCGGTCACGCCGTTCTTGTAGCTCTCTTCCACGGCCTGCACGGGATCGGAGGCCATGACGCCCTCGCCGCAGACAACGGCGCGGTAGCCCTTTTCGACGCGATCCCAGCGCTTGTCGCGGTCCATGCCGTAAAAGCGGCCCTGCAGCGTGGCGATCTTGCCGAGACCGATCTCGTCGCACTTGTCGGCAAGAGCCTTCACATAGCCTGCGCCGGAGGTCGGGGCGACATCACGGCCGTCGAGCAGCGCGTGGATGTACACTTCCTTCACGCCGCGGCGCTTCGCCATCTCGATAAGGGCGAAGAGGTGGGTGATGTGGCTGTGGACGCCGCCGTCGGAGAGGAGGCCCATGAGGTGCAGGCGGGTACCCGCCTGCACGCATGCGTCCATCGCATCGGCGTACGCCTTGTTTTCAAAGAAGCTGCCGTCTGCGACGGCGTTGGAGATGCGGGGCAGATCCTGATAGACCACGCGGCCGGCGCCGATGTTGGTGTGGCCGACTTCGCTGTTGCCCATCTGTCCGGCCGGCAGGCCGACATCAAGACCCGAAGCCTGCAGTTCGGTATGCGGGCACTCGGCAAAGAGCTTGTCGAGCACGGGCGTCTTCGCGCAGGAGATGGCGTTGGCCTCGCCCGCGGGGGCGATGCCGAAGCCGTCCATGATGAGGAGAACGGTGGGTTTCTTCGCCATGGCTTACGCCTCCTCTTTGCAGCCCTCGGCGATGATCGCGGAGAAGTCCGCAACTTTGAGCGAGGCGCCGCCGATGAGGCCGCCGTCAATGTCGGGCTGCGCCAGGAGACCTGCGCAGTTCTTCGCGTTCATGGAGCCGCCGTAGAGGATGCATACCTTGCGGGAGACAAGCGCGCCGTACTGGGTACGGAGGATCTCGCGGATGCCGAAGCAGACTTCCTGCGCCTGCTCGTCGGTGGCGGTGCGGCCGGTTCCGATGGCCCAGATGGGCTCATAGGCAATGACGACCTTCTTGACCTGCTCGGGGGTGAGACCGTAGAGGGCGGCCTTGACCTGATAGGAGATGCGGTTCATGGTGAGTTCGCGGTCGCGCTCGGAGAGGGACTCTCCGACGCACACGATGGGGGTGATGCCCTTGTCGAGCAGGATCTTCGTTTTTTCGTTCACGAGTTCATCCGTGTCGCCGTTGTCGGCGCGGCGCTCGCTGTGGCCGACGATGCAGTACTTCGCACCGAGGTCGGCGATCATATCGGCGGAGATTTCGCCGGTGTGCGCGCCCTTATCAAACACAGAGATGTTCTGCGCACCGATACCGATGCGGCGGGCCTTCTCCTTGGCGAGAGCAGCGAGGTGCGTCGCCGGGACGCACAGCACGACGGAGCAGCCGTTCATCGCCGTGGGCATAATGCTGCGAAGCTCGTCGGTGAACGCCTTCACGCCGGAGGGGAGCTGGTTCATTTTCCAGTTGCCGGCGATGATAACTTTTCTGTATTTCTTGTTCATTTATGTTTAACTCCTTTGTGGAATGGCAGACAGTCCGCAAGGGGGCAAAGTGCTCCTTACCCCATAATTACGGATATTACTTGTCCAGCAGGCAGGCCACACCGGGCAGCTCCTTGCCTTCCATAAACTCGAGGGAAGCGCCGCCGCCGGTGGAGACGTGGGTCACCTTGTCGGCATAGCCCATCTTCTCGATGGCCGAAGCGCTGTCGCCGCCGCCGACGACCGTAATGCCCTTGCACTCTGCCATGGCGGCTGCCACGGCCTCGGTGCCCTTGGCAAACTTCGGGAACTCGAAAACGCCCATAGGTCCGTTCCAGATGACGGTGCCGGCGTTCTTCACGGCGTCGCCGAAGATCTTCCGGGTCTCGGGTCCGATGTCCAGGCCCATCCAGCCGTCGGGAATGGTGCTCGCGGAGACAACTTTGCTCTCGGCGTCCTTGTCGAACTTATCGCCGACAACGACATCCACGGGGAGCATGAGCTGCACGCCGGACTCGGCGGCCTTCGCGATCATGTTCTTGCAGTAGTCGATCTTCTCCTCGTCGAGCAGGGAGGTGCCGATGCCGTAGCCCTGAGCCTTGAGGAAGGTGAATGCCATGCCGCCGCCGATGATGAGCGTGTCGGCCTTCTTGAGCAGGTTCTCGATAACGGCGAGCTTGTCGGAGACCTTCGCGCCGCCGAGAACGGCTACGAGCGGGCGCTTGGGGTCGTCCATGGCGCCGCCAAGAGCGGTGAGCTCCTTCTCCACGAGGAAGCCGCAGTAAGCGGGCAGATAGTCCGCAACGCCGGCGGTGGAGGCGTGAGCGCGGTGCACGGCACCGAACGCGTCGGAAACATAAACGTCGGCCATGGAGGCGAGCTCCTTGGCGAACTCGGAATCGTTTTTCTCCTCGCGGAGATCGAAACGGGTGTTCTCAAGCAGCAGCACTTCGCCCGGCTTGAGAGCGGCGGCCTTCGCCTTGGCGTCGGGGCCGATGGTATCCTCGGCGAACTGTACGTCCTTGCCGAGCAACTCCGCGAAGCGGACGGCCACGCGGGAGAGAGTCAGGTTGGTCTTGGCGTCGGGGTCCTTCTTGGGCTTGCCGAGGTGGGAGCAGACGATCAGGGCCGCACCGTCGTTCAGCAGATACTGAATGGTGGGCAGGGCAGCGCGGATGCGCTTGTCGTTGGTGATCTCATGGGTGGTCTTGTCCAGAGGTACGTTGAAGTCAACGCGCAGCAAAACTTTCTTGCCGGCGAAGCTCACGTCACGGATGCTCTTCTTTTTGTAATTCATATTGGAGACCTCCTATT
This sequence comes from Oscillospiraceae bacterium, assembly GCA_963628785.1. Classification (GTDB taxonomy): domain Bacteria; phylum Bacillota; class Clostridia; order Oscillospirales; family Oscillospiraceae; genus Apopatocola. The sequence goes on from CAVGGQ010000028.1 coordinate 20,993, forward strand.
AATATATTTTCCTACCGCCCTGCATTTTAAAACACTCGCGCGGATTTTGCAAGTAAAAAGTGTTAATAAATGTCGATTTTCGGCCAAAAAGGCCATGTTCTTTCCTACAAATGTTTTGTTGCGCTGCGCCCGTTTTTGGTGTAAAATGACAATATCGGAAGTGAAGAGACTTTGGCCGCGATCTCCGTGCGGCTTTTGCAAAGGAGAATTGTTGTATGAAAGAATGCCCTGTACTGTATATTGTGGTTCCCTGCTACAACGAGGAGGAAGCGCTGCCGCTTTCCGCGCCGGTGTTCCGCAAAAAGCTCGGCGATCTCATCGATGTGGGTGCGATCGCGCCGGAGAGCCGCGTCGTGCTCGTGGACGACGGTTCGAAGGATTCCACCTGGAACATCATCCGCTCGCTGCACGAAAAGGACCCCTGTTTCACCGGCCTGCGCCAGATCTGCAACCGCGGTCACCAGAATGCTCTCACTGCGGGCCTCATGTGGTCGCGCACGCGGTGCGACATCGCGATCAGCATCGACGCCGACCTGCAGGACGACATCGACGCCATGGATCAAATGGTAGAGAAATATAAGGAAGGGTGCGGCATCGTGTGCGGCGTGCGCGCCTCCCGCGCCACGGACACCTTCCTCAAGCGCACAACGGCGCGCGGGTACTACGCCATGATGAAGGCACTCGGCTCCGATCTCATCTACGACCACGCCGACTACCGTCTCATGGACACCGCCTCGCTCGAGGCGCTTTCGCACTACCACGGCGATGATCTCTTCCTGCGCGGACTCGTGAACCGCCTCGGCGCGAAGGTCGGCACCGTCTCCTACGACCGCCGCGCCCGCGAAGCCGGTGAGAGCAAATACACGCTCAAGAAAATGATGAAGCTCGCCCTCAAGGGAATGGAATGCGGCCGTAAAAAACCCGAGAGCACTTCCCGCTCGGACGATGCCGTCATCGCCGAGGTGCTCCATGCCTGAGTGCCGCCTCTGTCCCCGTGCCTGCGGAGCCGACCGCACAAGCAGTGCCGGGGTGTGCCACATGGGCGCTGCCGTCCGCGTGGCGCGCGCCGCACCGCATTACGGCGAGGAGCCGTGCATCAGCGGCGAACGCGGGAGCGGCGCGGTGTTTTTCTCCGGCTGCCCACTCGGGTGCGTGTTCTGCCAGAACTACGCCCTCAGCCGCGGCCGCGTCGGCGAGACGGTGACGACCGAACGCCTCGCAGAGATCTTCACGGAGCTCGAAGGCAGGGGCGTGCACAACCTCAACCTCGTCACCGGCACGCCCTTCGTGCCGCAGATCCTCGACGCTCTCTCGATCGCGCAGCCGCATGTCCCGGTCGTGTGGAACACCTCCGGATACGAAACGGTCGAGACCGTGGACGCGCTCTCGGAAAAGGTCGGCATTTTCCTGCCGGATTATAAGTACGCCGACAGCGCCCTCGCCGCGCGCTATTCCCGCGCCGCCGACTATCCCGCCGCCGCACGAGAGGCCATCCGCCGCATGGTGCATCACACCGGGGCTTTTCATCTGGATGAGGACGGCATGCTCACGCGCGGCGTGATCGTGCGCCATCTCGTCCTGCCCGGCCGGATCGAAAACACCCGCCGCGTCCTCTACTGGCTCGCAGATACATTCCCGAGCGGCACGGTGCTCCTCTCGCTCATGGCGCAGTACACGCCCTGCGGCGACCTGCGCAATTTCCCCGAGCTGCAGCGCACTCTCACCGAAGAGGAGTGGGAAGAGGCGCTCGAGATCCTCGACGAGACCAGCCTCGAGGACGGCTTCGTGCAGGAGCTCTCCTCCTCCGGCGAAGACGAGATCCCCGCATTCGACGGCACGGGAGTTACGAAATAAGGGAACCTCTGAATAAATAGCTTTTGGGGATTCAAGGGGTGTCCTTTAACCATCCATCACTTCTAATCGCGAAATTTTTTGCACGAAAGTCGGTGTTTTACGGGTAT
>CAVGGQ010000029.1:0-22752 GCA_963628785.1 Oscillospiraceae bacterium
GCTCTGATTAACTAATTTCTACCATGCAGGTGTCCAACTTGCACTTGCAATTTGCGAAATTTTCCGAATCCATGCACTGTCTCATAATAAGCCTCCATACGCCGCGGGGATACCGATATTATACTGTCTGAACCTCCGATTGTCATCGCACGAAATACGGCGGCATCGAAAACTCCGATGCCGCCGCATAATATCAGCCCGTCAGGCCGCGGGCCTGACGATCCATGTCTTCAACGACAATGTCGAAAATCTCGCCGAGGGAACGGCAGTACTCGAGGACCTTCCACGGCTCGTTGGTGTGATAGTGGATCTTGATGAGTTCATCGTCGCCGACGGCGAGCAGGCAGTCGCCCTTGAAATTGTCGCGGAAATAGTCGTTGATGGCGTCCTCGTCGAGACCGGTACCTTCGATGAGAAGCTGGGTGTCATAGCGATATTCAATCATAGCTGGTAAATCCTTTCACTTGGCAATATTTTCAGCGATGCTTTCCGAGGAAGAACAGCGCGAGAGTGCCGGGGCCGGAGTGCGCGCCAATGACGGGACCGACGAACACGATCTGATCTACGGACACGTCGTGGCGCTCGTGCAGAATGGCGGCAAGCTTTTCGGCGTCCTCCTTGCAGTCGCCGTGCGAGATGAACACCGTGCCGCCGGACTTATCCAGCGCAAGCTCCGAGTACTTGTCCGCCATGGCGACGAGCGAGGCCTTGCGGCCACGCACCTTGAACATGTTGATGAGATGGCCGGCATCGTCCATATGCAGCACGGGCTTGAAGCCGAGCGCATTGCCGACAAACGCCGTGGCGGCGCTCACGCGGCCGCCGCGCTTGAGGTAGACAAGGTCGTCCACCGTGAACCAGTGGCAGAGATGGAAACGGTTGTCGAGCACCACCTGCTCGCACTCGGCGAGCGTGCCGCCGGCGCGTTTTTTTTGTACCGCCATATAGAGCAGCAGACCGAAGCCGCCGGATGCGCCGAACGTGTCCACGCAGCGGATCTCGCAATCGGGATACTTTTCCCGGAGCTCCTCGGCGGCTACGCAGCCGGCATTATAGGTGCCGCTCAGACCGGAAGAGAAACCGATATAGAGAATGTCCTTGCCCTCCTGCAGAATGGGCTCGAATCCCTTGAGAAACGCATCGGCGTTCACCGCGCTCGTGCGCGCCACGCCGCCCTTGCGCATGCGGTCGTAGAATTCGGGGAAGGGAAGCTCATAGTTGGAGTACTGCTGCGGCTCCCCTTCAAAGACGAATGTCAGCCACGAGTACGGTACTTCCCACTCGTTGAGAAGCTCCGGCGGAATGTCACAGGCGGAATCAGTGTAAATTACAAAGTCATTCATGTGAATCTCTCCTTTATGGTTCAAGGCGGCGCCTTGGTTATCTGGAACGAACGGTCTCGTTGCCGAGGAAAAAGAGCGCAAGCGCACCCGGACCGACGTGCGAGCCGGTGACGGGCTCATAGTCCACGATCATAATTTTCTTCGGCGGAGCGATGATGCGCAGCGCCTCGGCGAGATACTCGGCGTCCTCTTTGCAGTCGGCGTGCGCAATGCCGACGATCTGCCCTTCCGGTTCCACGGCGTAGCTGCGGTAGCGCTCCGCGAGCGCGTCCACGGCGCGGCGGCGGCTGCGGATCTTGTCCACGGCGACGATCTCTCCCTGCTCGTTGCCCTTGAGAAGCGGCTTGATGTGCAGCACGGAGGCGACGATGGCCTTGGCATTGGAAAGTCGGCCGGTGCGGCGCAGATACATGAGGTCGTCCACGGTGAAGATCTGATACATTCTCCAACGCATTTCGCGAAGCGCCTTTGCTGTTTCGACGAGTGAAGCGCCCTCGCTGCGAAGCTCGATGCCGCGCACGACGAGAAGTCCCTCACCGAGCGAAGCACCCAGTGTGTCCACAAGCTCGATGCTGCGCTCCGGATACTCCTCACGAAGCTCCCCAGCGGCGGCCTTCGCCGAGCCGAACGATCCGCTGATGCCGGACGACATGCCGATGAACAGGACATCCTTCCCCGCGTCCAGAAGCGGGCGCGCGGCGGCAATGAACCGGTCGGGATTTACAAGCGAAGTTGTTACCACCGTGCCCTTGCGCATGGCGCCGTAGTAGGCGGCACTGTCGAATGTCTCGGTGTCGAGACAGGTGAACGCCTCATCGCCGATATAATAGGAGAAAGGCGCAAGGGTAATGTCATTCTCGCGCAGATACGGCGTCGGCAGGTTGGCGGAAGTATCGGTCATTATGGCAAAAGACAAGGCATTATCCCCCTCAATTATCTAATATTCGATATTATTATAAACCGAGTAGAAGATTAAGTCAATGGGGGGAGAACCATTTTGCTTCTTGCCAAATCCAACAGATGTGGTATAATCGACGCAGAGGTGAGAAAAAATGGCATACGATAATGCGCTTGTCGCAGGAAAACTGCGCCGCTGGGAGAAATATCTGGACGATTTCCGTCTGCCGAGCTGGGAAGAGATCCCGAACCTCGGACTTTATATGGAGCAGGTCACGGTACTTCTGCGGGAATATCTGGACTACCTGCCGCCGGAACTCAAGGATGAACAGTTCATCACGGCCGCGACCATCAACAACTATGTCCGCATCAAAGTCATGCCCGAGCCGGTGAAGCGCCGGTATTATCGTACCCATATCGCTTATCTTATCATCATTTTGACGCTGAAGCAATCCCTGAGTATTGCTCTTATACAAAAAGTTATCCCGATGGGGCTTTCGGAGGACGAAGTCGAAGCGATTTACACGGCTTACGCTTCGCGCCACCGCCAGGCGGCACATTACTTCATCGAGCAGGTCCGCAGCACGGCGGGACCGATCCTCGAGCATGAAGACGCCGGCGGCGAGATCACGACCGACCACGCCGAGGATCTTGTGATGCTCTCTGCCATCATCGGCGGCTTCACACGCCTCTTCGCCGAAAAACTTCTCCTCCTCGACGGCAAAGACCTGACAAACGTCGGCAGCATCGCTCAGCCGAGGGAAAGAAAAAAATAGAGCAGACCCGCAAACGACATTGTGCGGCACTGCCGTAGGACAACATAGAAAAACCGCTTCTCTCGAACCGAACGGAAAGAGAGAAGCGGTTTTATTTGCGGGAAGAATCAGCGGATGGTTTGAACTTTGACCATGTTGGTGTTGCCGTGGGTGTTGAGCGGAATGCCGGCGGTCATGACGACCGTGTCGCCGGACTTCACATAGCCGAGTCCCTTGGCGTTTTCAATGGCGCAGTGGAAGAGTACATCCACACTGTCGACCGGCTCCATGCGCAGCGGGTACACGCCCCACACGAGCGCGAGCTGGTGATAGACCTTCTCAGACGGCGTCGCGGCGAGGATCATCTGCACCGGGCGGTACTTTGCCACACGGCGCGCAGCCTTGCCTGTGCTGGTGTCGGCGATGATCGCCTGTGCGCAGGTCTGCTCCGCCATGGTGCAGGCGGCGGCGCTCACGGCATTGGTGTTGTCGGAGTGATCCATCACGTGCCAAATGTTCTTATAGATGTCGGCAGCAAAGGCATCGTGCTCGGCCTGCTCGGCAATTCGCGCCATCGTCTTCACGGCATCCACGGGGTACTTGCCCGCGGCGGTCTCGCCGGAGAGCATCACGGCACTGCTTCCGTCAAACACGGCGTTGGCCACGTCGGAAATTTCCGCACGGGTCGGACGACGGTTTTCTTCCATGCTGTCGAGCATCTGCGTGGCGGTGATGACGGTCTTGCCCGCCTGGCAGCAGGCGCGGATGAACTTTTTCTGGATACCGGGGAGACGCTCAAAGGGAATTTCCACACCCATATCGCCGCGCGCGACCATGATGCCGTCGGCGGCCTCGAGGATCTCTTCGAACTTTTCCACACCCTCGGTGTTCTCGATTTTGGCGATGATGCGAATGTTCTTCCCGCCGTGTTCGCGGAGAAAGTCACGCATATCGATGATGTCCTGCGCGCGGCGCGTGAACGAGGCTGCGACATAGTCGACGTCCTGTTCGATGCCGAAGAGCAGGTCGCTCTTGTCGCGCTCGGAGAGGAACGGCATGTTGAGCTTAATGCCGGGAATGTTCACGCCCTTGCGGCTCTTCATTTTGCCGCCGTCGATGACGGTGCATCGGATCTCGGTGTCGGTCGTATCCTCCACGCGAAAGGAAAGCTCGCCGTCGTCCACGAGAATGGTGTCGCCGGTCTTCACATCGGCGGGCAGCTCGGAATAGTTTACATAACAGCGCTCGGCATTGCCGGTGATCTCTTCAGCCGTCGTAAACGTGTAGGGCTGTCCGGGAACAACGTCGACCGGCGCATCAAATACGCCGATGCGGATCTCCGGCCCCTTGGTGTCGAGCATCACGGCCGCGGGAAGGTGCAACTCATCGCGCACCTTGCGGAAGCGTGCGATTATCTCGGCATGGCTCTCATGTGTACCGTGGGAGAAGTTCATTCTCGCCACATTCAGTCCGGCGAGCAGAAGCTCGCGCATGGTCTCTTCGCTGCTGCTGGCAGGACCCATTGTGCAAATGATTTTTGTTCTGCGCATAATATCCACTCCTAAAGTTTCATTAACTTTTTTATCCGCGGGAATACTACCACAATGCGCGTCCGAATGCAACGCACATTTGTCACATCATTGTCAAAATCCAGGGCAGAAATTTTGACACTTCACCGCGGAAAACAGGAAAGCTGCGCGCAACAAACACTTTTCGGCAGGGAAAAAAGCGGGGGAAACGAGAATTACTTTTTCTTATTTTTGAAGCCGGGATCTTCGGACTGAGCGGCGGCTTCTTCGGCTGCGGCGGCTTCTTCCCCGGCCTTCGCCGCGATTTTCGCCAGCTCCTCTTCTTCAAGCTGACGGTAAGCCACCTTGCCGACAAGCGTTTTGGGAAGCTCGTCGCGGAATTCGATCTCCTTGGGCATGGCGTACTTGGCAATATGCTTGGCAGCATACGCCATGATCTCCCGGCGCGTCTCCTCCGTGGCGGGAACGCCGGGCTTGAGCATCACGAATACCTTCAGGCGCTGCATCTTGTACGAATCCGGCACGCCGATGACGCAGCTCATCTGCACCTGCTCGCAGGCGTCGAAGATATTTTCGAGCTGTGCGGGATAGATGTTGTAGCCGGACGAGATGATCATGCGCTTGCTGCGTCCGCGGAAGTAGATGAAGCCCTCGTCATCCATCATGCCGAGGTCGCCGGTGTAGACCCAGGTGAGGCCATCGGCGTGAGTGCGGAGCGTTGCCGCCGTCTCCTCGGGATGTTTGATGTATTCCTTCATTACGGTGGGGCCGGCGAGCAGGATCTCACCCTCTTCACCGTACGGCAACTCCTGATCGGTGCCGGGAGCGACGATTTTGATATAGGTGTCGGGGAAAGGAATGCCGATACTTCCCTCTTTGAACATTGTGGGCGGCGTGAGACAGCAGGCAGTGACGGTCTCGGTCGTGCCGTAGCCTTCGCGGACCTGAATGGTGGCGTGATGGTCGTAGAGAAATTTATCGAATTTCTTTTTAAGCTCCACGGACAGCGAGTCGCCGCCGGAGAACACGCCCTTGAGACAGCTCAGATCGGCCTTTTCCATGTTCGGCAGACGCAGCAGCGCTTCGTAGAGCGTCGGTACGCCGGCAATGAAGTTGCAGCGGTACTGCGTGATAAGCTTGGAGTAGCTCTTTGCGGTGAAGCGCGGTACGAGAATGCACCGGCCGCCCTGCGAGAGCATCGAGTGGATGCAAACGCCCAGACCGAAGCCGTGGAAGAGCGGCATTGCCGAGAGCATGCGGTCACCCGGACGGAACATCGGGTTCGTGGCGATGATCTGCTGACCGAGCGCGTTGAAGTTGAGGTTCGTGAGCAGAATGCCCTTCGTGGTGCCGGTCGTACCGCCCGAATAGAGGACGGCGGCGGGGTCGCCTGCCTCGCGGTGCACCTTGTAGTTCCAGAAGCAGGACTTGCCGAGACGCATGAATTCGTTCCAGCGGATAACGGGCGCGTCCTCCGGGATCTTCTTGATCTTGCGGCCCTCGGTGAGCATGTATCCGGCGCGCATCGGGCGGGAGAGCTCATCGCGGATGCTTGCGATGACGATATTCACAACCTTCGTGTTCTGGCGGATGGCTTCAAACTTGCCGTAAAACTGGTCAAGCGTGACGACCGTAACGCTCTCGGATTCGTTGATGTAGAATTCAATCTCCTTCTCGCTCGAGAGCGGATGGATCATGTTCGCGATCGCGCCGATCATATTGACGGCGTAGAAAACGTAAATGGCCTGCGGGCAGTTCGGCATGGCGATGGTCACGCGGTCGTTTTCCCGCACACCGATCGTGCGCAGGGAGCGGGCGCATTTCTCAATGTTGGCGACAAGCTCCTTGTATGTAGTGGCGCGTCCCATGAAGTTGAACGCAATATAGGTGGGGTAGCGCCGTGCAACCTTTTCCACGGCTTCCACCATGGAGCCCTGAAAATAATCGAGATTTGCGGGAATGTCGCCGAGACTCTTGAGCCAGGGACGCTTTGCGGTGATTTCCATTCGGACTATTGTTCCTTTCTGTGCCGCGCGCAGCGGCCCGAAGTGTTTCAGTATTCGACCGGCGTGTCGAAAGGCTGCTCGAGAATTTCCGGATTTTCCAGGATCTTCTGCAGAAGGTGCACCGTGCCGGAGTAATAGAAGCCGTCGCCGATGCGCTCATCAATGGTAAGACCGAGACCGATGACCGGACGAACGGAATAACTGCCGTCTGCATGCCATTCGGGTGCCAGACGCTTCTTGCCGATAACGCAGAAGAACGAGTTAGTGCCCCAGTTGTTCAGATGGTGATAGCCGCTCTGCAGACCGATGGAGCCGAGGTTCGTGAGAAAAATGGAGGAGTAGTTCGGGTCGGCCTTGATGAGCTCATGGGGCACCTTGCCGCGGCGGTCAAGGGCAAAGAGAATTTTCACGGCGAGCTTCAGAGCCCAGTGCGGCAGCTTCATAAACTTATCCATGAAGTCGTTGGAGTTGTCCTTGACATCGTCGCGGCGGCACTGATAGATCTCCTCGAGAATGGAGGTGTGCATCGTGTCGATTGTGTCCTTCGCACCGTAGTGCTTGTAGGCCAGTCCCTCTTCGGAGGTGTCGGCAAAGTGCTTTTTCACGACAAACGAGACGGAAATATGGTTGCGCATATATATGCGGTTGCCGGCGATGAAGCGGTTCATGCGCGGGCGCAGCACAAAGCACTTGATGAGCGCCGCCATGATGACCTGAAAATAATTGTACTTGTCCTTTTCCAGCCCCTCGTTTTTCTTGGCGAGGTAAGCCTCGATCGGACGCAGGTCGACCGTCTGCTGAATGTAGGCCTCGCTGTCGGCGCGGCTGGGAAACAGATAGGCCATAAAACGGTTCATGGACGGTACTTCATCCTTCAGCAGGTATCCGTCAAAGCGGTCGCCGCGCTGTTTCTTTCGCTCTTCCATACAAAAACCCTCCGTCTGAAATTACATAAAGAATTAAATGCATTGTACAGTATATAACCACCGGGCAAAAAATGCAAAGACTATTTTTCTTTTTTGTTGTGAACGCCGGATTTTTATGGACTCCGACAGAAAAAGCACGAAAAAACAGCGGAGACTCTCTCTTTTTCTGAGACAGTCTCCGCAAACTTTATTCGCTCAGGCACGCTTCCCTTGCCTTGCGGAAGGCGTACTCCCGGCGGTACTCCAAGCCCATGGGCAGCAGGCACAGCAGCGCGTAGCCGACGGCCGCAGCGAAGCCGAGACCGGTGAGCGGCTTCCAAAGGATCACCGGATCATAGAACATCTCCGTCACACCGAGGATGACGCCCATGGCGATAAAGATGATGCCGCAGAACATGCCGATCACAAAGGCGCGGTCATGGTCATCGAAACGGTAGATGGAAAATGCCGTGCGTCCGCGCAGACGGCTCCCGCGGCTTTTCATGGAGTCCGACTCGAGCGCGAGCGCCTGGATCATCCATGTGATGAGCATCGAGAAAATGCGAAGCGCGTGGCCGCACCGCTCGAAAATGTTTCCCTGATCGGTCCCTTTCCCGATGCCCTTCTGCGCCAGGTTGATGCGCCGCGCTTCAAGTGTCAGCCGCGGCACGAGCCGCAGCAAAACGGTGAGAAAGAGCGAGAGATGCGGGCTGACCCTTCCGAAAAGATACACGACCTTGTCGCTCGACACCACGCGGAAAAGGCTACCGCACCACATGCATACCGCCGCCGCGCGAAGCCCGAGCACGAGCCCATACACCAGACTCTCGACCGTCATGTTGTTGCCGACAAAATTCTGCCGCAGCACAGTCACACCGAAGTGGTGGTAGCTCGCATAGTAAAGCGCGAATGCGGCTGCGAGCGGGAGCAGAATGAGATCGAACACCGGACCGCCCTTCCCGCTGCGTTTCACATTGTACGCGCCTGCGCACAAAAGGGCAATTACGAGGAAAACCGGATGGTCAAAGGTCGCCGCACCGTACAGCACGGCGGCATAGAAGATGAAGTTGACAGCCGGATGGTAGCTCTCAAAGCCCATCGTCTTCCCCCATTCCGTACTGCAGCTTCACGCGGTCGAGCTTTTCGAGCAGCGGTTTGCCGAAGAGGATCATGGTGAGCGCCGTACAGATGCCCTGACTTATGTTAACCGGAAAACCGGACACATACAGCGGCCAGGCTGTCTGCGCGTTGATGACGGGCAGCGTGAGGAATACGCTGCAGGTGTCGAGCAGCGGCCCTACGAACAGCACCATCGCAAAAAATCCGAACACCGCCATAACGACCAATTTTCGCTGCAGGCGCCCTTTGGCAAAGAGAAAGCCCGCGAGCATGCCGCCCGCACCGTAGGCGAACATCTGCCATGGCGTGTAGGCACCCTGCCCGTAGAAAAGGTTGCTTGCAAAAGCGCCGATTGCACCGACCATGAACCCGGTTTCCGGCCCGAAGGCGATGCCGGAGAGCATGATAATGGCGAAGATGGCCTTGAAATTCGGAATGGGGATCACCACGCGCGCCGCCACCGCGAGCGCGGAGAGCACCGCAATGACCACCAGCTCCCGTGCCTGCGGCTTGCGGTTTTCAAAGGCCAGCAGAAACGGAATGAGAATTTCGATGATCACGGCCGTGGCGATGAGGTAGTATTTCTGTCCCGAAAGATACCGCCCGAAATACAGCGTCGCCGGGATCACGAGCAGGAACATGATGAGCGTGAGAATATGCGAACGCTTGATCTTCATTTTTCCGTCCCCTTGTTTGCTCGGTAAAGCTCGATGACATCCTCTGCCGTCACGGCGCACTCGAACACATGGCGGCTCATGCGGTGCGCGGCCGTGGTGTAAAAGCTGTTGCTGCCGAAGAAACTCCGCGGCGTGTCCGTTGTAAGGACCTGCCCGTCAAAGAACATGGACACGAGATCGGCGTACCGCGCGCAGAACTCCACATCGTGGGACACCATAACAACGGTGATGCCCTGCGCCTTGAGATCGCGGAGGATCTGTGCGAATGTTTCTTTGAAAAAGCTGTCGATGCCCTTCGTGGGCTCGTCGAGCAGCAGGATCTTCGGCTCGGTGAGGAGCACTTTTGCGAGAGCGCAGCGCTGCTGTTCGCCGCCGGAGAGGTCGTAGGGATGCGAATCGAGCAGCTCCGTGATCTGGCAGAGCTCAGCGGTCTTTTCGATCTTTCCGCTGTCCTTCGTCATCTCACCGAAATCCTCGCGCACCGTCTTCTTCACAAAGAGGCTCTTGGGATCCTGCGGGAGCATGGCGAGGCATCCGCGGAAGAGATCCTTGGCTTTATACTGCTCGAAGGGCTTTCCGAACAGCTTCACCTTGCCGCGGTAGGGGCGGCAGATGCCGCATATGGCTTTGAGCGTCGTGGATTTTCCCGCACCGTTGCCGCCGAGAATGGCGTAGATCTTTCCGACCGGTATCTCCGCGGACACGCCCCGCAGAATGTCCGGACTGTCCTTTTCGTAGCGGAACCAGAGCTCCTTGAGCGAGAGCGCACTTTCCCCATCTTCCGCCGGAGCGGATGCCGGCAGAGAACGGCACGCGGCGCCCTCCGGGAACTCGCGGCTCAGCCAGCTGCGTCCCTGCCGTACGGTCAGCGGAGCGGCGCCCTCACATCCGGCACCGTAATAGACGCGCACCGGTGTGGGCATCGCGGAAAACATCGGATTTTTCTTCTCAAAGAGCCGACGGCCCACATCGGCGGGCGCGCCGTCGGCAATGATGCGGCCGCCGTCCATAACGACCGCACGGTCGGCGTAGGGGAAAATATCCTCAAGACGGTGCTCGGTGATGATGACCGTTGTGCCGAGCTCCGTGTTGATCTTGCGCACGGTATTGAGAAAATCGCTTGCGGCGATGGGATCAAGCTGGCTCGTCGGCTCATCGAGAATGAGCACCTCCGGCTGTATCGCCATGATGGAGGCAAGGTTGAGGAGCTGCTTCTGTCCGCCGGAGAGCTCCGCCACATTGCGGTGAAACCAGTCCTGAATGCCGAAATAGCACGCCATTTCCGCCACGCGCGAGCGCATGGCCGTCTGCTCGCAGCCGAGCGACTCCAGACCGAACGCAAGCTCGTGCCACACTTTGTCGGTGACGATCTGGTCATCGGGATTTTGCATGACAAATCCGATTTTCGATGCCTGATCGCGGTCGGAAACCTCCTTCAGCGGCTTGCCGTTAAAGAAAATCTCGCCGCTCCGCTTGCCGTTCGGCGTGAGAACGGTCTTCAGGTGGCGCAGCAGCGTACTCTTGCCGCTGCCGGAGCGTCCGCACAGCACGAGAAACTCCCCGCGCTCCACGGAGAGCGTCACATTCTCCAGAGATTTTCTGCCCTTCGCTGCGGCGTAGGAGAATGTCAGATCTTGGATATCGAAATGTGCCATTGCACGGCCTCCTTCAGGTGTAAAACGGTGGGGATGAGAAGATACGCCGCATACGAAGCGAACCCGAGAATGCGGATCTCCCCGACAGGCGCAATATAAAATGTTGGTGTATAAGTGGCGACCGTGTCGCCGAAAAGGACGGCGAGCAGCAGAAGCACCGCTTCGCAGCCCAGCAGCAGCCAATCGCTTCCGGTCATCGAATAGAGCATGAAGCCGGTTCGCCGCCCGGTGCCGTAGCCGCGGCTCTTCATGGAATCCGCCGTCTGAATGCTGCCCTCCAGCGCCCACGATGTGAGCGCACCGAGAACGGTGAGCCCCTCCGTGAGCTTCACGGCTTTTCCGCCGTCGGACTGATCCATCCCGATCGAACGGCGCGCCCCGGCGATCTGCTTCGCTTTCCGCAGAAAGCACGGGATCATCCGCAAAACCATGACAAGCAGCAGCGAGAGCACGGGAATGAGATTCCCGAAGAGCGCCGTAAATTTATCTCCGGTCAGCACGGCATTGTAGCAGCCGAACCAGAGCATCATTTCCACAAAGATCGACGCAATGGCTGCGCCGTACAGAAGTGCCTCCAGCGTGTACGGACGATCCCAATAGGTGAAGAGCACCGTGCTGCCGTATCGGTTGAAGAGCGGGTTGACAGCTGTGAGGACAAGAAAGAGCGGCAGCAGACCAAGGATCATCTTCCAACCCTTTGCCCCGTTCAAGAGCAGATAATAGCTCCCGCCGCAGAGAATGCCCGCGAGCAGATAGAGCGGATGCTGAATGATGACCGCCCCGACGATCGCTCCGGCAAAGAAGACAAAATTCACGGCCGGATGCTGTTTGGAAAAGGCATCCGTTCTCACTCCGAATCTCCCATCCACACTTCGCCCACATCCGCGCCGAGACCGTTGCAGGTGTAGCACCACACGATCTCCTCGCCGCCCTCGAGCTTGTAGGCGGAGCAGCCGTAGTTCGGGAACCACTCGTTTATCTTGTACATCCATCCGGATTCCGGCCCGCAGTCGAATTCGTAAAGATGGTTGATGCCTTCGATATAGTAGCTGCTGTAAAGCGGCGTCCAGCTGAACTCCAGCTGGATGTCGGCCGCCGTACACGCCCGCTGCAGCACCTCGAACACCGTTTCGCCGTCCGCAAACGACACGGTCGTCACGGGCAAGATCACGGCGTCCTTCGGGACATAGGGTGCTTTTTCCTCTTCAAGGTCATCAAGATTATCGAGTATCGTATCGCACACAATGGTGATGTTGCAGGTCTTGTCCTGCCCGTCAACGAGAACCGCGTTATTCTCGAGCTCATGGATATGGTATTGGCTGCCGATGCCCGTATTGTCCGCCGAGCGCAGCCCGAGCGCCAGACTCACGCCTCCGACCGCCAGCAAAACGATGATCGCGACCATGATCAGATTCGCTTTTTTATTTCTCTTCTTCACAGTGATCCCCTCCGATGAAAAGAAAAAGGCCGCGCAGACAGATGCCCTGCCTGCGTGACCGTACTTTTCATTTCCTGCCTTACATATGCTCCGTTTCAGGGGCACGCTCCGGCTCTCACACATGGTCGGTATTCTGACTCGTGCGTCTTGAAGATCATGATCTTCTCCGCCGGTACCCCGCCTTCTCGGGTCACCCCAATGACCGGATCTCTCCGAAAAGGTACAGACATACGCACATACAGCTACGGGTATAGTTCCGGATTCTGACCGGATTCCCTGATCTCCTCCGCCCGCCCCGGGCAAAGGGACACCATGCAGCATTCAATTGTGACTCATATTATAAACAGAAGTCCGATCGTTGTCAATCGCCGCCTTGCCGCAAAAAACCGCCGCCTTGCCGGTAAAGATCGGCGTGGCGGAGGCTCTTTTACGGAGTGCTTTTATTCGTACTGCTCCACGATCGCGTTGGCGCTGTCGCTGTCGGAGCAGACGACGGCGACCACATAGTTGCCGATCGCCTTGACGGCGGCGTTTTCGAGGCTCATGGCGGCGGCGGGGCCGTAGCTCTTGTAGGCTTCAATCTTATCCGCAATGAAGCTCTGCAGCGTGGAGAGCAGACGCTCCGCCGCGGCGGAATCGACCGCCTCAAAGATCACGATCTGTTCGGCGGTGGCCGCCGTGCCGCAGTAGACGAGCGCACTCGTATAGTCGGCGGTGTCCACACCGTAGTAGGCGGGAATAACGGCGGCATCGAGCTGACTGAGACTGTCGGTGAAGGAAGCGTTCGCAAGAAGGTCGTCGGCAAGAGCCTGCGGATCCATCGCCTTTTTAGAGCTGCCGCCGCAGCCGCACAGGGCGGACGCGAGGCAGAGAACGGCGAGCAGTACGGCAAGAGTTTTTTTCATGGGATTACCTCATTTCTTATTCGGTGAGAAGACCCTCGTCCACAAAGTGGGTCTTCATGTAGTTGGCCCAGGCCACGTACCCGGACTTTTCAAAGTGCTTTCCGTCTCCGGAATAGGCGTAGTCGGCGGAGAGATAGCCGGTATCGTCGAGCAGCATGGAGTAAATGTCGAGGTACCAGCAGTTTTCGTCGACGCAGAACTGCTTGAGTGCGGCGTTGAAGGAATCGATGCGATCCATGCTCTGCACTTCCTCGGGATCGGCGTCCACTTCCTGCGTCACGGGCGTGACGGAGATGATGTAGATGTTCGCCTCGGTCTGATACTCGCGGATGTACTCGACGAGCTTCTTGTAGCTCTGAATGAAGGAGTTTACATCCGTGCCGACCTCGTTGAGGCCGAACATCAGGTAGATGTCGGTGTAGTAGGTCGACTCGTTGAGCGTGAGCGGCGAGAGGTCGAGATTGCCGATGACATTGTTCACAACGGCGCCGGTGCTGTAAATGTACCGGATATTCTTCATGCCCGACCACATGAAGAAGCCTTCAACGAGCGAGTTGCCGATCATCACGGAGCGGTCAAAGTGACTGTCAAACACGGCACTCGTCCGCTCGGGGACAACGGCGCCCCAGTCGGCGGGAACGATGAGCGTACCCTTGCGCTGCGCCTTGGCACCGGTCGGCGTAGGTGTCGGCTCGGCCGTCGGACGCGGCGATGCGGTCGCCTCTTCTTCGGTCGTCTCCGGCGTTTCCTCCGGCGCGGGCGTTGAAGTCGGCTTCGGCGTTTCGGTGACGGGAGCGTAGCTCGGAAGGCTGTAGAGCGGCTTCTCGTTGCTCTTCTGCACGAGCTTGAAAATGCCGAAAACAAGAAGAACGACCAGCGCCAAAACACCGATGTACACGGCGGGATGATAGCGGAGCTTGATGCGCGGCCTCCGGGGCGGTCTTCTTCCGCCGCCGTTTGGCGTCTGCGGCGGTCTGCTGCCGCCTCCGCCGCTCGGCGTGCGCTGCGGCGCGGGACGCTGTGCGGCCGGACGCGCGGACGAGGTGCGCTGTGCCGGCCGGTGAATGGCACCGGAGCAGTAATAGTCGCCGTGCGGATGCTGTGCGGGCACTTCCCGCTGCGGCACGGAACCGT
This sequence comes from Oscillospiraceae bacterium, assembly GCA_963628785.1. Classification (GTDB taxonomy): domain Bacteria; phylum Bacillota; class Clostridia; order Oscillospirales; family Oscillospiraceae; genus Apopatocola. The sequence continues at coordinate 14,364 of CAVGGQ010000029.1, forward strand.
AGAGCGGGTCGGGCTGCTCATATTCCGGCGCTTGCGCGGCGTGACGCTGTGCGCCTCCCACGGCGTAGCTCCGGCGAGAATCGCGCGGCGCATTGGCGGGAGAGGAAGAGCGCGGCTGCTGCGCATACGGCTGCGCGGTCGTCAGGTCAACATAGGGCTGCGCGTACGACGGCGCCTGTGCCGCTCTTTGCGGTTCGGCGGGCGCACTCATGTTCCCGCTGCGGAAGCTGTCCCACGAGATCTCCGTAAATTCCGGCGAGCTGCGGCGGACGCTGCCGGTCTGCTGCGGTGCCGCACGGCGCGGTTCGGTATATGACCGGCTCTGCGGCGTATACGTCGTGCCCCTCGGTGCGCTACGGCCCGCATCCGTGACCGGACGGGACATGCTCTGCGGCGTACGGCCGGCGGTTTGCCGCGGATCTGTACTGCCCGCTGTCCTCTGTGTATTCGTACTGTTATTATAAAAAGTTGACGCTGTGCTTCGCTCTCCGACGGGTGTGCGGTGCAGGCTGTCGGCGGAAATCTCGGTAAACACCGGACCCTCTGCCCCATACGAAGTCGCCCCCCGCGGCGGCCGCGAAGCCCCGTCCCTGCGGTTATATTCCGATTCGCTGTTTTCCATATGGGAAAAATACCTCCGCACAAAAATACAACTTTATTATACCCACTTAACTCCGCTTATGCAAGCTTATTCTTCTGCCAAGTGAAGAACGTCCGCCTTTTTCACGGAATTTTTATGCGCGCTTGGGAGACTTCTTTTTAAAAAGAAGATAAAACCCAAGCAGCAGCGCCGCTGCCGAAAGGGCAAGCGTGGCCCACCGGAGCGGGAGAAATACGGCTTCGCCGTATATGCTCTTAAGGAGTGCGAGACATGAGGCGAAGCTCGTGCAGATGGCAGCGGGGATGTGCTTTACTTCGAGACAGCAGAGTGCGACGAGCAGCACCTCCGCACCGTACAGGCAGTCGGTGCTCATCCACGGGAGAAATGCTGCGGCGCCAAGGGACGCAAGGCACAGCCCAGTGAGCTGCCTGCGGCGGTCGGACACGACGCTTTTACAGCTCAGCCGCCATATGAGCAGTGCTGTGAGCAGAAGATAGAGCGCAATGCCGGTCGGCGCGAGAAAGCTCTGACCGGAGAGCGAATAGATGCCCGGTGCACCGGAAAAGAGCGGAAGCGCCGTAAGCGAGGAGAGCGCGGGATAAAATGGGAGACACATATTGCCGGGGCGCCCGAGAAGCAGCGCGGGAACAGCCGCGGCGATGTACCATCCGACGAGATGGAGAAGCGAAAGCCATGTATTGCGCCGCACGACGGTAAATACCCAGAAAACCGGAACGATCCACAGTGCGGACGGATGAAACGCTACGGCCAGCGCGAGCATACCGGCACACCAGCGCCATTCGCCGCGTAGGGCGCACGAGGCGGCGACCGCGATAAACACCCACCAAAGGCTGTCACCCGCCGCGGTGCACGTCCCCTGAAAAATGCCGGACGGAAGAAGCAGCACGGCGAGAAACGCGATCAGCCGCGGCTGCGTGCGGACGGTCACACACTGCACGCACCGCTGTGCAGCCCATGCCATCGTGATCTCGGCAAATATGCAAAGGCACTTGAAAAGCACGAGAGCACTCTTCGGCGCAAACGAAAAGAACGCGAGAAAATACTGCACGGGGAGCGAATAGGGGAGCGTTGAGGATCGAATGCCCCAGAACCCTCCGGCGGCGCTGAACCACGCAAGTGCATTTTCTACGGCCTTCGCCGTTTCGTTCGGCGCGATCTGCAGAAGGAAAAATCGTACGCCGAATGCCGCGAGCAGCGCACCGCCGGCAACAAATTTTGCCGAGATTTTCTTTATGAGTCCCTCGGTATAAAGCAAGACCCAGCTCAGCCCGGCGAGGACGAGCATGAAGAAGAAATTTTTCATAAAAGCTCCGAAATCTCAAGACTTTGTGTATTTTACGGCAAAAAGCCGGAGTCGGCAATACGGAAATTATAAAAAAAGCGCCCTTGACACCGCAAGAGCGAATTGATATAATAAATTGCTATATGCTGTTATGGCAAACCGCACATTCCCCATTCAAACTATTGTCAGTATAACAGCTGTTCCGCAAAAAATCAACCCGTACACAATGTTTTTAACAACGCGTCCGGGCGTATCTTATGCGGACGGCACAGCAAACCATATTCCCCCCGGAACGGGTATTCTGCGCCGGAGATAAGCTCCTCCGGCGGAAAAAGGGAGATTCGCCGATGCCTAAGGAAGTACAGTACGGAAGAACAACAAGAATGAGCTATGCCCGTGCGGAAGAGATCCAGGAGATGCCGCACCTGCTCGAAATCCAGAAAAACTCCTACAAGTGGTTTCTGGAAGAGGGCCTGCATGATGTCTTCAAGGGCGTAGCAACCATCACGGACTTCTCCGGCAACCTGGAGCTTTCGTTCGTGGACTACTCCATGAATGAAAAGCCCAAGTACACCGAGGAAGAGTGCAAGGCACGCGATGCCACATATGCCGCCCCGCTGAAGGTCAGCGTCCGGCTGCGCAACCGCGAGACCGAGGAAATCAAAGAGCAGGAGATCTTCATGGGCGATTTCCCGCTGATGACTGCCAACGGCACCTTCGTCATCAACGGCGCCGAGCGCGTTATCGTCTCCCAGATCGTCCGCTCGCCCGGTGTCTACTTCACAAAGAACACCGACAAGACCAACAGCTCCGTTTACGGAACGACCGTCATTCCCTACCACGGCGCGTGGCTGGAGTACGAGACGGACCTGAACGACATGTTCTTCGCCCGCATCGATAAGAACCGCAAGCTCCCCGCAACGCTGCTCCTCAAGGCCCTGGGTCTTTATAAGGAAGACAAGCCCCACACCTGGCTGAGCTGCCTGCCGAGCCCCGTGGCCGGCGCCGTCACAAACGAGCAGATCCTCGAAATGTTCGGCCATGACAAGCTCATCGCTACCACCCTCGAGCGCGACGGCTTCGCCACGCGCAACGAGTGCCTCATCGAGATCTACAAAAAGCTCCGCCCCGGCGATCCTCCGACGCCCGAGACGAGTGAATCGATGCTCGACAACTTCTTCTTCGATCATCGCCGCTACGACATTTCCAATGTCGGCCGCTATAAGTTTAATAAGAAGCTCTCCCTCTATCCGCGCATTGCGGGCTACGCCCTCAAGGAAGCAGCCGTCGATCCCATGACCGGCGAGATCCTCGCCGATGCCGGCGAAGTCATCACGCGCGAAAAGGCCAAGGAGCTCGATGCTCACGGCGTTGTGGTCGTTGATCTCGTCGTGAATGAAAACGAGACCGTCCGCGTGTTCTCCAACGGCATGGTGGACGCCGCCGACTTCGTTCATTTTTCCGACGATGACGAGGAAAACCGCCGCATACTCCGGGAAGAAATCGGCCTTCGCGAGCGCGTGCGCTTCATTCTTCTCCGCAAGTACATGGAGCAGTATGAAGGCGAAGAGCTCAAGGAAGTCCTCAAGGAAAACGCCGACCTCCTCGCTCCGAAGCACATCATCTGCGACGACATTTTCGCCGCCGCGAACTACCTCTGCTGCCTCTCCCACGGCATCGGCGAACCGGACGATATCGACCACCTCGGCAACCGCCGTGTCCGCTCTGTCGGCGAGCTGCTGCAGAACCAGTTCCGCATCGGCTTCTCCCGCATGGAGCGCGTTATCCGCGAGCGCATGACGCTGCAGGATCTCGATGTTGTCACGCCGCAGAGCCTCATCAACATCCGCCCCGTGACCGCAGCCATCAAAGAGTTCTTCGGCTCGAGCCCCCTGAGCCAGTTCATGGATCAGACGAACCCGCTCGCCGAGCTCACTCATAAGCGCCGTATCTCCGCTCTCGGCCCCGGCGGCCTAAGCCGTGAGCGCGCGAGCTTCGATGTCCGCGACGTTCACTACAGCCACTACGCCCGCCTGTGCCCGATCGAGACGCCCGAAGGCCCGAACATCGGCCTTATCAACTACCTCTCCGCTTATGCCCGCGTGAACGAGTACGGCTTCCTCATTACTCCGTACCGCCGCATCGACAAGGAGACCGGCGTCGTCACCAAAGAAGTGGTCTACATGACCGCCGATGTGGAAGACCAGTATATCATGGCCATGGCGACCGAGCCGCTTGATGAGCAGGGACGCCTCCTCAACAAGCGTGTTACCTGCCGTCACCGCGACGAGATCATCGATGTTGACCGTGAGAAGGTCGACTTCATGGATGTGTCGCCGCGTATGATGATCTCCATCGCGACCGCCATGATCCCGTTCCTCGAGAACGACGACGCGAACCGTGCTCTGATGGGCGCGAACATGCAGCGTCAGGCCGTTCCTCTGATGACGACTCAGCAGCCCATCGTGGCCACCGGCATCGAGCACCGCTGTGCGGTCGACTCCGGCGTCGTTGTCCTCGCCGAGGGCGAAGGCATCGTCTCCCGCGTGAGCGCCGACAGCATCACCGTCCGCTACGACAGCGGCGAGACCAAAGACTACAAGCTCATCAAGTTTGCCCGCAGCAACCAGGGCACGTGCTTCAACCAGCGCCCGATCGTTAAGGTCGGCGAGCGCGTGAAGCAGGGCGATGTCATCGCCGACGGCCCGTCCACCTCGCAGGGCGAGATCAGCCTCGGCAAGAACGTACTCGTAGGCTTCACCACTTGGGAAGGCTACAACTACGAGGACGCCGTCCTGCTCAACGAGCGCATGGTCATCGACGATGTGTACACCTCCATCCATGTGGAAGAGTACGAGTGCGATGCCCGCGATACGAAGCTCGGACCCGAAGAGATCACCCGCGATATTCCCGGCGTCGGTGAGGACGCTCTCAAATACCTCGACGAGCGCGGCATCATCTGCGTCGGCGCCGAGGTCCGCTCCGGCGATATCCTCGTCGGCAAGGTCACCCCGAAGGGCGAGACCGACCTCACGGCCGAGGAACGCCTTCTCCGCGCCATCTTCGGCGAGAAGGCCCGCGAAGTGCGCGACACCTCGCTGAAAGTGCCTCACGGCGAGCGCGGTATCATCGTCGATGTCAAAGTGTTCACCCGCGATAACGGTGATGAAATGTCCCCCGGCGTCAACCAGGTCGTCCGCGTGTACATTGCGCAGAAGCGCAAGATCTCCGTCGGCGACAAGATGGCCGGCCGTCACGGCAACAAGGGCGTTGTTTCCCGCATCCTCCCGCGCGAGGATATGCCGTACCTGCCGGACGGCACGCCGCTCGACATCGTGCTGAACCCCCTGGGCGTCCCGTCCCGTATGAACATCGGACAGGTCCTCGAAGTCCACCTGGGCTACGCCGCTCAGGCACTTGGCTGGAAGGTCGCCACCCCGATCTTCAACGGCGCGAACGAGACCACCATCCGCGACACGCTCTGTCAGGCGGGTCTGCGCGAAGACGGCAAGAGCGTCCTCTACGACGGCCGTACCGGCGACAAGTTCGATAACGATGTCACCGTAGGCTGGGTATACTTCCTCAAGCTGCACCACCTTGTTGATGATAAGATCCATGCCCGTTCCACCGGCCCCTACAGCCTCGTCACGCAGCAGCCGCTCGGCGGCAAGGCGCAGTTCGGCGGCCAGCGCTTCGGCGAAATGGAAGTCTGGGCGCTCGAAGCCTACGGCGCGGCGCACACTCTGCAGGAGATCCTGACCGTCAAGTCGGACGATGTCGTCGGCCGTGTCCGCACGTACGAGAGCATCGTCAAGGGTCACAACATCCCGCAGCCGGGTGTTCCGGAATCCTTCAAGGTCCTCGTGAAAGAGCTCCAGGCTCTCTGCCTCGACGTCAAGGTTCTCGACAAAGACGGCAGCGAGATCGAGCTTAAGGACGACGAAGAGGACGATTTCAGCCCAGAACTGCAGGAGACCAACTACCGCGGCAGCGCGGAGGAATTCAGCGACGCCGGCTTCAGCATCGATAACTCGCAGTCGGTCTTCGGCGACGAGCCGGATACGGATAACGGCTTCGTTGACGATGATGAAGACGATATGGATGAAGGGGAGGATAAAGAATAATGAGCTACACCCCGTTTGACGCCATTCAGATTGGCATTGCTTCTCCCGAAACAATCCTTTCCTGGTCCCACGGCGAAGTCAAGAAGCCCGAGACCATCAACTACCGCACTCTGAAGCCGGAGCGCGACGGCCTTTTCTGTGAGCGCATTTTCGGGCCCACGAAGGACTGGGAATGCCACTGCGGAAAGTATAAGAAGATCCGCTATAAAGGCAAGGTCTGCGACCGCTGCGGCGTTGAGATCACCAAGAGCAAAGTGCGCCGCGAGCGCATGGGTCACATTGAACTCGCAGCTCCCGTGAGCCACATCTGGTACTTCAAGGGCATCCCCTCCCGCATGGGTCTGCTGCTCGATATGACGCCGCACGTCCTCGAGAAGGTGCTCTACTTTGCCTCCTACATCGTGACCGACCCCGGCTCCACGCCGCTCAAGCGCTGCCAGCTGCTCAGCGAAAAAGAGTACAAGGACATGCGCGAAAAGTACGAGGACGACTTCCAGGCCGGCATGGGCGCCGAAGCCGTGAAGAAGCTCCTCGAAGACATCGACTGCGAGAAGCTCTCCCACGAGCTGCGCAAAGAGCTCAAGAGTGCCTCCGGTCAGAAAAAGGCAAAGATCGTCAAACGTCTCGAAGTCGTCGAAGCGTTCCGTCAGTCCGGCAATAAGCCGTCCTGGATGATCATCGATATTCTCCCGGTCATACCGCCGGAGATCCGCCCGATGGTACAGCTCGACGGCGGCCGCTTCGCCACGAGCGACCTGAACGACCTCTACCGCCGCGTCATCAACCGCAACAACCGTCTCAAGCGCCTCATCCAGCTCAACGCTCCCGACATCATCGTGCGCAACGAAAAGCGCATGCTGCAGGAAGCCGTTGATTCTCTCATTGACAACGGCCGCCGCGGCCGTCCCGTCGTAGGCGCCAACTCCCGCGCCCTCAAGTCCCTGAGCGATATGCTCAAGGGCAAGCAGGGACGTTTCCGCCAGAACCTGCTTGGCAAGCGCGTCGACTACTCCGGCCGAAGCGTTATCGTCGTCGGACCGGAACTCAAGATGTACCAGTGCGGCGTGCCGAAGGAAATGGCCATCGAGCTCTTCCGCCCGTTCGTCATGAAGAAGCTCGTGCAGGACGGCGTTGCCAACAACATCAAATCCGCCAAGAAAATGGTCGACCGCCAGAAAGCCGAAGTCTGGGATGCCCTCGATGTCGTCATCAAGGAGCACCCGGTACTGCTCAACCGTGCGCCTACGCTGCACCGTCTCGGCATTCAGGCCTTCGAGCCCGTGCTCGTTGAGGGCCGCGCCCTGAAGCTGCACCCCCTCGCCTGCACCGCCTTCAACGCCGACTTCGACGGCGACCAGATGGCTATCCACGTTCCTCTGAGCGCCGAGGCACAGGCGGAAGCCCGCATCCTCATGCTCTCCGTGAACAACCTCCTGCGTCCGCAGGACGGCCACCCGCACTCCATCCCGACGCAGGACATGGTCCTCGGCTCCTACTACCTCACCTATGTGCGCGAGGAAAAGGGCACGGGCATGGCATTCTCCAACCCCGACGAAGCGCTCATGGCGTATCAGGCGGGCGAGGTCACGCTCCACAGCCCGGTCAAGGTGCGCGTTACCAAGACCATCGACGGCGTGGAAAAGCACAAGACCATCGAGACCACGGTCGGCCGCATCATCTTCAACGAGCCCGTCCCGCAGGACCTCGGCTTCGTTGACCGCACCGATCCGGAGCATATGTTCGACTACGAGATCAGCTTCCGCGTCGACAAAAAGCAGCTCGGCAAGATCATCGACCGCTGCATCCAGAAGCACGGCTTTACGATCTCCGCCGAAGTGCTCGACAGCATCAAGGCACAGGGCTACAAGTACTCCACTCGCAGCGGCCTGACCATTTCCATCGCGGACATGGTCGTCCCCGAGGCGAAAAAACAGCTCATTGCCGATACCGAGCAGCAGGTGCTCAAGATCGAAAAGCAGTATAAGCGCGGTCTTATCACCAACGACGAACGCTATCGCATGGTCGTCGCCGAATGGGAAAAGACGACCGGCAAGGTCGCCGATGCCCTGATGCAGAACCTCGACGAGTTCAACCCCATCAACATCATGGCAACATCCGGCGCCCGAGGCAGTGCCAACCAGATCCGTCAGCTCGCCGGTATGCGCGGCCTGATGGCGAACACCGCCGGCAAGACCATCGAAATTCCTATCAAGGCAAACTTCCGTGAAGGCCTGAGCGTTCTCGAGTACTTCATCTCCACCCGCGGCGCCCGAAAGGGCATGGCGGATACCGCCCTTCGTACCGCCGACTCCGGTTACCTGACCCGCCGAATGGTCGATGTCAGCCAGGATGTCATCATCC
>CAVGGQ010000030.1:0-22522 GCA_963628785.1 Oscillospiraceae bacterium
GCTCTGATTAACTAATTTCTACCATGCAGGTGTCCAACTTGCACTTGCAATTTGCTGAATATTCTTTATTTTCCTGTGCCATGCTTACGCGGTCGAATATCGGTTTGGCTTCGCGCAGGTACAGATTTTTGTCCCGCTCGGGCCAGGTGTGTGTCAGCAGGAGCCGCCCGACATCGGCTTTGAGGGCGATCTGCGCGGCTTCCATGGCATCCAGATGATAGGGCGTCTTGCCGGAATCCGTATTGAGGAATGTGCTTTCGCACAGGAACAGATCCGCATTGCGGCAGAAGGCGCAGTATGCGTCGATGTCCCGATAGCCCATGTCGCCGCTGTATACGAATTTGGCACCGTCCTTTTCGATGCATACGCTGTAATTTTCGACGGCGTGATGCGTTTTGAAAAAGCAGACTTCGCATCCGTCGATATGCAGCACAGAGCTTTCGTTATAGGTATGGAGCTGAAATACGCCCTCACGGTTATTGCGGATCAGCTCGGCATCGCAGATCGTACTTTTATCCGCAGTTTCCGGAAGATAGATCTGAATGTCGATCGGCTCGCCGAAATTCTTGTAGCAGAGGCTCGCATAAAGGATCGCAAAGAGGTCGGTGTAGTGATCCTTATGGTAGTGCGAAAGGATGATGTGCAGGCTACGGATATCCTCCGGAAAGCGCATATTTCCGGAAGAGCCGAACCCGCACCCGGCGCCGGTATTGAGCAAATATCCGGGACAATTCGATCCGTTTTTGCAGTACGGGGAGACACTACCCAAGATCTTCAGTTTCATCATCCAGATCTTACTCCTCCCATTCGCGGGCGCGGGTCACGGCTTTGTGCCAGCGGGCGCAGTAGTTCTGCGCCGTTTCGGCGTCCATTTTGGGGCGGAAGATGGCGGCGGAGGTGCGGATGCGGGCAATGTCGCCGATGTCGTTCCATACGCCGGCGTGGAGGCCGGCAAGAAACGCCGCGCCGAGAGCCGTTGTTTCCACCATAGCGGGGCGGTCGATCGGGCAGCGGAGAATGTCCGCCTGGAACTGCATGAGGAAGCGGTTCACGGATGCGCCGCCGTCCACACGGAGGATCTGCATCGGTGCGCCGCAGTCTTTTTCCATGGCGTCGATGAGGTCGCGCACCTGATAGGCGATGCCCTCAAGACCCGCACGGACCACATGGGCGCGGGTGACTCCGCGCGTGAGCCCGACGATCGTTCCGCGCGCGTACATATCCCAGTAGGGTGCGCCAAGGCCGGTGAAGGCGGAGACGAGGTACACGCCGCCGTTGTCCGGCACGGATTCCGCCAACGTCTGCGTTTCCTCGGAGGAGGAGACGAGATGCAGCTCGTCGCGCATCCACTGCACGGTGCTGCCGGCATTGAATACGCTGCCCTCGAGACAGTAGTTGGTCTCGCCGCGAATGTTCCACGCCACACACGAGAGAAGGCCGCTGCGGCTCACCGGAACGCTCGTGCCGGTGTTCATCATGGCAAAGCAGCCGGTACCGTAGGTGTTCTTTGCTTCACCCGGATGGATGCAGCCCTGCCCGAGCAGCGCCGCCTGCTGGTCGCCCGCCGCGCCGCAGATGGGTACGCCGGAGAGCTCCTCGAGGCCCGGCATGTGCGAGTCGATAACGCCGTATTCCTCGGAGTTGGATACCGGCTTCGGGAGCATGCACATCGGAATACGAAGTGCCGCGCAGAGCTCCTCGTCCCACTGCAGCGTGTGTATGTTGAAGAGCATCGTGCGTGAGGCATTGCTGTAATCGGTCACATGAGCGCGGCCGCCGGTGAGATTCCAGATGAGCCATGTGTCCACCGTGCCGAACAGCAGTTCTCCCCTTTCGGCACGCTCCTGCGCTCCAGGAACATTGTCGAGGATCCAACGGAGCTTTGTGCCGGAAAAGTAGGCGTCGATGAGAAGGCCGGTTTTCTCGCGGATCTTCTCTTCCCACCCAGCTTTGCGCAGCTCCTCGCACAGCGGCGCGGTGCGGCGGCACTGCCAGACAACGGCGTTATAGATGGGGCGGCCGGTGTCTTTTTCCCATACGATCGTCGTTTCGCGCTGGTTCGTAATACCGAGGCCGGCGATGTCCGAGGCGGCGAGACCGCTCATGCGGAACGCTTCGGAGAGCGACTCGAGCTGCGTATAGAGGATCGTCATCGGGTCATGCTCCACCCAGCCCGGCTGCGGGTAGATCTGGGCGAACGGATGCTGCGAGACTGCCGACACGCTGCCCGAGGCATCGAATATAATGGCGCGCGAGCTTGTCGTACCCTGATCGAGGGCAATTACATACTGGCTCATGGGAGCTCCTCCTTGCAGTGCATCCGCATCTGCGGCTCTTTTTTGCCGAATTCAGCGGTGCCTTCTTGATTTTTTACCGAAAAACAGGTATAATCAGTTTCACTATATAGGCATTATAGCACAAGAAAGGAACTTTGGCTATGGCTCATATGTCGGAATTCAAATTTTTATCTTCGGACGGGCAGACCGAACTCTATGCGCGCGAGTACCGCCCGGACGGAGAAGCCGTCGGCATCGTGCAGATCGTGCATGGCATTGCAGAGCATATTGCCCGCTACAACGCCTTTGCGTCCTTCCTCGTCGACCGTGGCTACATCGTTGTGCTGCACGATCAGCTCGGACACGGCCAAAGCGCACCGGACGAAGCACATCTCGGCTTTTTCTGTGAGGAGAACGGCTGGGAGAAGGCCGTCCAGGACATCCGCACGCTGCATGACAAGGCCGAAAAGCGCTATCCCGGCAAGCCGTACTTCCTTTACGGTCACAGCATGGGCTCGTTCCTTGCGCGCACCTATCTCATCCGCTTCCGCACGGGCCTGGACGGTGCCGTCATCAGCGGCACGGGACACCAGAGCGTTGCGCTCGTGTCCGCCGGCAAGGCGATGAGTGCGCTCGACATCCGCCGCAACGGTGCGATGCACAAGAGCGATTTTCTCAACAAAATGGCGTTCGGCAGCTACAACGACAAGTTTGAAAACCCGCGCACCGTGAGCGACTGGCTCAGCCGCGACGAGGTTGCCGTTGATCTCTATAACGAAGATCCTTTGTGCGGGTTCGTTCCCACGGCAAGTCTTCTGCACGACATGATGTGCGGCATCTCGTTCATCACGAATCAGAAAAACATCGACCGCATGAAAAAGGATCTCCCGATCCTATTCGTCTCCGGCGACTGCGACCCGGTAGGCGAACAGGGACGCGGCGTGATCCGCGCCTACAAGTGCTTCCTCAAGGCCGGCATGAAGGATGTCACCATGAAGCTCTACCACGGCGGCCGCCATGAAATGCTCAACGAAATCAACCGCGCCGAGGTATATGACGATGTCCTCAGCTGGCTCAACAGCAAGGCGGGAAAGTGACTTTTCGGGCACTCAGGCAAAGGAGAAACCATGCTGCATCCGGGTCTCTATGAACAGGTCATAAATGAAGCTCTGAACCGCGCTCTTTCGGATATTCCGGAGGAGCGCAAGTCTGTTGCGCCCATTGGCAGGGCGGAGGCATCCAAGATCCTCTCGCAGTATCTTGCGGATGTGGTGCAAAAAGGGCTCGACAATGTCATCGACAACGGAGGCGATATTGCGTCGCAGGTCAGGTTGGTCAATCAAATCGTGGAGCTCATTCGAAACGCCACGCAGGAGGCGGATTTTTCTTCGCTGAGTGTTGACCGCAGAGCCGAGCAGCTGCTCGCACTGCTGAAGGAAAATGACCCGCGCCTGGCAGTGGGAAAGACCGCCTCCGACATGGGACGTCCGGAAACATCGCTTGCGCAGAGCTCGCTCTTTACCGGAGCCGTTCACGAGCCGCAGATGTTCACGGAGCTCAAAAAAGAGATTCTCTCCGCCGACAGCATCGATATGCTCGTATCATTCGTCAAGTGGAGCGGCCTGCGGCTCATTATGGACGAACTGCGTGCTTTTACGCAAAACGGCGGCGAGCTTCGCATCATCACCACCTCCTATATGGGTGCAACCGATGTGAAAGCGATCGAAGAGCTGCGAAAGCTTCCGAACACGCGCATCAAAGTAAGCTACGATACGAAGCGCACCCGCCTCCACGCCAAAACATATGTGTTCTATCGGGAGACCGGCTTTACGACGGCCTATGTCGGCTCATCGAATCTATCCAACGCCGCCATGTCGAGTGGACTCGAGTGGAATGTCAAGGTGGCAAAAAAAGATCTCCCGGACACGGTCGAGAAAATTGCGGCGACCTTTGAAAGCTACTGGTGCTCCCCCGACTTTGAGTATTATTCCGAAGATCAGCGGGAGCGGCTGGCATGCGCATTAAAGGCCGAGCCGTACTTTGACAGCAACCGTCCTGAGCTTTACACACTGGATATCACGCCGTATTCCTATCAGCAGGAGATTCTGGACAAGCTGGAAGCCGAGCGCACGGTGCGCGGATATACAAAAAATCTCGTTGTGGCCGCCACCGGTACGGGAAAAACCGTGATCTCCGCGCTCGATTATCGCCGATTCCGCCGGGAAAATCCCGGCAAGCCCTGCCGTCTGCTCTTTGTGGCGCATCGCGAGGAGATCCTCCGGCAGAGTCTCGTTACGTTCCGCGCCGTACTCAAGGACGCAAATTTCGGTGATCTGTTTGTCGGCAGTTACCGGCCGGAGAGCATCGATCACCTTTTTATTTCCATTCAGACATTTAACTCGCAGGATTTCACGGCTAAAACGGCACCGGACTATTACGACTACATAGTCGTGGACGAGTTCCACCATGCCGCTGCACCGACGTATCAAAAGCTGCTTTCTTACTATCGGCCACATATTTTGCTCGGTTTGACGGCCACGCCAGAGCGCATGGACAGTAAAAGTATTCTCCCATACTTTGATAACCGCATTGCCGCGGAGATCCGTCTGCCGGAGGCCATTGACCGGAAGCTCCTGTGTCCGGTCCAGTATTTCGGTGTGACCGATACGATCGATCTCGACACACTGCGCTGGACACGAGGCGGTTACGATAAGGGTGAACTCTCGCGCATTTATACGCTCAGCGGTGCGGCCGCCGAGCGCCGCGCCGACCTCGTCATATCCTCGGTACTCAAGTATGTCACCGACATCGACGATGTGAAGGGGCTCGGATTCTGCGTATCGGTAGAACACGCGAAATTTATGTCAAATTATGTAAACTCTAAAGGTATCCCGTCTATGTACCTCACCGGGCAGTCTACGGACGAAGAGCGGAAAAGTGCCAAAAGCCGCCTTGTCTCCGGCGAAGTACGGTTTATATTCGTCGTGGATATTTATAACGAAGGCGTGGATATTCCGGAGATCAATACCGTACTGTTCCTGCGTCCGACGGAATCGCTGACGGTTTTCCTGCAGCAGCTGGGGCGTGGTCTCCGGCTTTCCGAGGGTAAGGAGTGCCTGACGGTTTTGGATTTTATCGGTCAGGCCAACAAGCGGTATAATTTTGAGGATAAGTTTGCGGCGATCCTGAAAGATCCTCCGCACGGTGTGCGGCACGAGCTGAAAAACGGTTTTGTGTCGGTACCGAAGGGTTGCTACATTCAGCTGGAGAAAAAAGCGGCGCAAATCATTTTGGAGAATATTCGCTCCTCTTACGGTACGACCGCGGGGCTGGTATCACGCATTATTGCTTTTACCGAGGACAGCTCTCTGCCGCTTACGCTCGAGAACTTCCTGGAGTATTACCGAATCGATGTGCGTACACTCTATCGGTTTTCCTCATTCTCACGGCTGTGTGTGAGAGCCGGTATCCGCGAGAATTTCTCAGAGCCGTTGGAAGAGACAATGACAAGGGCTTTCGGCCGTCTGGCCGCTGCGGATTCGCGCCGTTGGATCTCCTTTCTTTTGGACATTCTCCCCCGATTGGACGATGTGAATTTTTCCGCATTGAGCGATTCGGAAAAGCGCATGCTGCAGATGTTTTATATTACCGTATGGGGCAAGGCGGCAGACGGCTGGGACAGTGATGAAGTTTTGGGAAATCTGTATGCTCTCTCCGACAGCACGGTCCTGCTTGCAGAGCTCACGGAGCTGCTGCGATATCGCTTTGAGCAAATCGACTTTATCGACCGACCGGCCGATTTGGGCTTTGACTGTCCGCTGGATGTGCATTGCACGTACACACGTGACCAGATCCTTGTCGCTTTGGACTTTATGCGTCCGTCCACCGTGCGTGAGGGCGTGAAATGGTTGCCGGAAAAGCAGTTGGATGTGTTCTTTGTAACGCTGAACAAGTCCGATAAAGATTATTCGCCCACCACCATGTACAATGATTATTCCATCAGTGAGAGTCTGTTCCATTGGCAGAGCCAAAGCACCACGGCCGAAAACTCTCCGACCGGGCAGCGATACATCCACCACACATTGCGCGGCAGCCGGGTGCTTCTCTTTGTGCGCGAATACAAAGCCGACCGTGTTTCCGGCGGCGCGGAGCCCTACACTTTTCTCGGAACGGCAAGCTATGTAAAGCACGAAGGCAGCCGGCCGATGAACATCACCTGGAAACTCCGCTATCCCATTCCGGCGAAGTTTCTCAAAAAAACAAACAAACTCGTCGCACTCTGACGGGTTCAAGCGAAAGACATCCCCCTGCGGTTCAAATTGCCGCAGGGGGATGGTTTCAAATCGTCACATTTTTGAGGATATCGAGCTGGTTGAGGGAGACGCTGCCGCCGGAAATTATGAAGCAGACTTTGTCGGTTTGGCGGAAGGTCAGCGCGCCCTGCAGGACGGCGCCGAGGCCGATGGCGGAGGAGGCTTCGCTGAGGATCTTGCCTTCGTTCAGGAGGAGCTTCCAGCCCTTGAGGATGTATTCCTCGTTCACATCGGCAAAACCGGCCGTGTTGGCTGCGACATAGGGGAAGCACACGGTGCCGGGTTTTTGCGACACGAGCGCATCGGCAATCGTCTTTTTCTGCTCGACAGCCGTTGGCTCGCCGGCTTTCAGACTGGCGGTGTAGCGCGGCAGAACGGCGGGCTCGGCACCGTAGACCTTCGTGTCGGGCGACACGGCACGAAGTGCCGTGGAGACGCCGCCGATGAGTCCGCCACCGCTCACGGGAACGACCACGGCATCCACGTCGGGGCACTGCTCTGCAATTTCCAGGCCGACCGTGCCCTGTCCGGCCATGACGGTCTCATCGTTATAGGGCGGCACGATCGTGGCACCGCGCTCGGCACAGATGTGCGCGGCAACATCGAACCGCTCCGCCACCTCGCACTGCACGAGCTCCGCGCCGAGGGCACGAACGGCGTCTACCTTGACCTGCGGTGCGGTGTTCGGCATGACGATGGTCGCCTTCGCACCGAGAAGCTTTGCCGCGTACGCAATGGCTTTTCCGTGGTTGCCGGACGATGCCGCCACGAGCCCGCGTCCGAGCTCTTCCTCCGTGAGCGAGAGCGCCTTATTCATGGCGCCGCGCAGCTTGTATGCGCCGGTCACCTGCATGCACTCGGCCTTGGCATACACCTTGCAGCCGAGGTAAGCATCGAGATTACGCAGCCGCACGAGCGGCGTCTGCGTGATATACGGTGCGATGCGCTCGCGCGCCTCGCGGATCTCCTGAATCGTAAGAGCCATGATATTCATCCTCCTTATTAATAATATGGCAATAAGACAACAGGACGATGCGGAACGCACCGTCCTGATTTTTTGTGTTATGCCTTTTCGCTGCTGCCGGTGCGGCGGCGACGACCGCGCCCGCGGCGGCGGCGCTGCGTCGCTTTGTCGCGGTAGAATTTTTCCGTTTCGTCGTCGGCGCGGTAGAGGATGCGGTTGACCGACCACTCCTCGTCCTCGCTCTTGCGGAACTTGAGCCGAACGAGAAACTTCTTGTGCTCGGGACATGTGCCGAGCGCCATATACCTCCGGTCGCCCTGGTTGACCCAGCGCGAGAGCTTCAGCGTCTCCCCGCAGTCGGGGCACGGAACGGTGACGACTTCTTCGTCGAGAAACGCCTCGGAGCGGGCGCTGTACCCGGCGTAGGCGCGGTGGTCGAGTGCATCGGGCTCATCGTCGTGGTGCTTTTCTTCCGGAAGGCGCGTCGCGAGGAGCGTGGCAGCGTTGTCGTACTGCACCAGTCCTTCGGCAAAATCGAGCTTGGAGCACACGAGAGCCGTATTGTACGCATCGCCGAGTGCATCGTGCGCTACGCGGGTCTGCTCAATGGAAAAATGCTCCATGGCAGTGGCGAGAGATTTCTGATTTTTGTCGCCGCCGGTCTGAATGTTATAAATAAGCTGCAGATTGATCCAGTCACCGATCCAGTCCCAATCGAGATCGTGGATAATGATGTTCTGTTCCATAATGCGGCGGTCATCGTAGCCCCAGGTCACAAACACGGGGTCTTCGCCGCACCACTCGCGGAAACGCTCGAACACGGTGGGAAACGTATCGCCGTGACTAAGCCGCTCTTTGTCAATGCCGGTCAGCTTTTTGACCTTATAATGCATGCTCCGGAAATATACCGGACGCACATCGGACTGATATTCCTCTCCCGGGGTAAAATCATCGTCGAGCCTTACCGCGCCGATCTGAATGATCTCACCGCTCAGGTGGATGGGAAGACGATTGAATACGGACGCGTTGGAGCTCATTGCCTGGTTCCATTCCAAATCAAGGACAATATAGGACATTCGGTTACCGACCTTTCTTTTCAACCGTGTTATTATACCAACACTGCACCAAAAGTACAATCCTTTTTTCGGTGAAAAAGAAACAATTCGAAAAAATGCGGCGAGTCGACCCGTTTGGCGCCTCTTTCGTCCGCAAAGGAATTGCACTGTCGGCGGTTCTGTGATAAAGTAACTATATACATGCTTTTAAGGAGGCACACTGTGGAGAACGGTACGCTTGAGAAGCTCTCGCAGGATACGCTGCGGCTGGCGCGGAATATGCTGCTGGTGAATCTGCGCTTTCTGGATATGGCGCTAAGCCGTCTGGAGCCGGTGCAGATCAACGCCTCCACCATCCTCACGGACGGGCGGCACATCCTCTACCGGCCGGTCTATGTGCTTCGGCGTTACCGCACGGAGGCGGAGCTCCCCGCACGCGATTATCTGCACATTGTGCTGCACTGCATTTTCCGGCATATGTACGCCGCCTCGAACATGCAGCGCGAATACCGGGACCTCGCATGCGATATTGCCGTGGAAAACATCATCACGGAGCTCCATCTGCCCTGCGTCACCTCGGCGCGGGAATCGCGGCAGGCCGCCTACATCCATAAAATACAGGGCAGCGTCACCCACATGACGGCGGAGAAGATCCACGCTTTCCTGCGTGATGCGAAATTCGGCGAGCGGGAAATGGCCGAGATGCGCGAGTGTTTCGGCGCGGATGACCACGCCATTTGGTATATGCCGCCCGAACAGGCGCAGGCCTACTGCGGTATATCACCCGAAAATAACGATAAGCCAAACGGCGACAAGAAAAAGGACGACGGCAAGCAAAAAAGCGGCAGCGCCGGCGAAAACGGATCGGGCGGCAGCGGGTCGGACGATAATTCGGTCGGTGTGAGTGCCGAGACGGCCGCCGACTGGCAGGAGATCTCCGAGCGCATGCAGGTCGACATGGAGGCATTCGGCAAGCGGCACGGCGTAGGCCCCGGCGCACTGACGCAGAATCTTGCGGCGGTGAATCGCGAGAAATACGACTACACCGCCTTCTTAAAGAAATTTGCCGTCATGAACGAAGTGATGCGCATCAACGACGACGAGTTTGACTATATCTTTTACACTTACGGTCTGCAGCTCTATCGGAAAATGCCGCTTATCGAGCCGCTGGAATATAAGGACGCGAAGCGCATCCGCGAGTTTGTCATCGCCATCGACACCTCGGGTTCTACATCCGGCGAGCTTGTGCGGAAATTCGTACAGAAAACATACAACATCCTGCGATCCACGGAGACATTCGCCTCCAAGATCGATCTGCACATCATTCAGTGTGATGCCGCCATTCAGGAGGTCACGAAGATCACATCGACCGAGGATTTCGACCGGTATCTGAAGACCATGAAGATCCGCGGCCTCGGCGGTACGGACTTCCGCCCGGTGTTCTCCTATGTGGAGAAGCTCCGCGAGGAAAAGGAATTTCAAAACCTCAAGGGGCTCATCTACTTCACGGACGGCCGGGGAGATTTCCCGGCCAAAAAGCCGGACTACGATGTGGCTTTCGCTTTCATCGACGATGACTGCAACAACCCCGATGTCCCGCCCTGGGCCATCAAGTTGGTGCTGCAAAGGGATGAGATATAAAGAAACATGTCGGATTTTCGGATAAAGAACGGTGTGCTGAAAAAGTACACGGGCTCTGCCGCAGATGTCGTCATTCCGGACGGCGTAACGGCCATCGGCGACGGGGCGTTTGCCGTCTCCACGCCGTGGAAGAGCCATTTGAAAAGCGTTGTCATCCCGGATGGCGTGACCTCCGTCGGTGATAAGGCGTTTTATAACTGTGATAAGCTCGAGAGCATTACGATCCCCGAGAGCCTGACGGAATTCTGCTCCTGCCCGTTTCGCCGCTGCAAGGCGCTCGCGGACAGGCGAGGCATGCTGATTTTACGCAACATTCTCTTTGAATACACCGGCCGCAGCCGCACCGTCGTCATTCCGGACGGCGTGACCGCCATCGGCGACCGGGCGTTCTCCTATTACAGTACGCTCATGAATGTGACCGTGCCGGAGAGCGTCACATTCATCGGTGAGTGGGCGTTCTACTGGTGCAACAACCTGCAGAGCATTACGATTCCGGAGACCGTGACGGTGCTCGGCAAGGAAGCATTTTACGGCTGCGTCGGGCTGAAGAGCATCACGCTCCCGAGCCGCTTCGGCCGAAGGCTGAATAAGATTCTCGGCACGGCCTGCGACCTCGCCATCCATATCGAGGATATCGCGCATGTGGAGGCAAAATACCGTCCCAGCTGTGCCGTCGGCTTCGCGGAGGACGGCCGCAGCTTGCAAGATGAAAACGGTCGGCGGTACGCCCGGTACATTAAAGCCAACGCCCCGCAACTCATCGGCACGGCCATGGCGCACCCCGCACTTTTCTATCTCATGGTGCGTGAACAGCTGATCGATGCGAAGGATGTCGAAGCCGTCACAGCGGCCGTGCAGGAGAGCGGAAACATGGAATTCATCGCCGAAATGCTCGAGTACGCAGACAGCGCCGTTTCCTCAGAGGAAAAAGAAGCGCTGCGTCTCGCACGCGAAGAGCGCGAGGAGCGCGTTGTGAGCTTTCTGTTCGATTCGGAAAAGCTCGACGCGATCGGCGGCAAAACGCTGGCCGTGTGCGGAAGGCTCAAAACCTTCGCAAGCCGCGAGGAATTCCGCGCGTGTCTCGAGGCCGCCGGTACCGCACTCGCGGAAAAGCCCGGCGAGGGCGTACATTATCTTATTACGAATTCCGCGCGTACGAGAGCTGTCGAGAAGGCCGAAGCCCTCGGCATCCCTTGCATCGGCGAAAATGAATTCAATGAAATGATCGGAAGAACGAGAGAAGAAGGAAATAAATTATGAACATCAAGCAGGCAAAAGAGGAAATTCAGAACGCCATCAAAGCGTATTTCACGAAGGACGAATTCGGAAACTACATGATCCCTGTGGAGCGGCAGCGCCCGGTGTTTCTGATGGGCCCTCCGGGCATCGGCAAAACGGCCATCATGGAGCAGATCGCATCGGAGCTCGGAGTGGGGCTCGTGAGCTATTCCATGACGCACCACACGCGCCAGTCGGCACTCGGCCTTCCGTTCATTGAAAAGAAGGTGTATGGCGGCAAGGAGTACAGCGTGTCCGAGTACACGATGTCCGAGATCATCGCCTCCGTTTACGATATGCAGGAGCAGACCGGACTCAAAGAGGGCATTCTCTTCCTCGATGAGATCAACTGCGTTTCCGAGACGCTCGCGCCCGCCATGCTGCAGTTCCTGCAGTACAAAATTTTCGGGCGTCACCGCGTACCGGACGGCTGGATCGTTGTCACAGCCGGCAACCCGCCGGAGTACAACAACTCCGTGCGCGAGTTCGACATCGTCACATGGGATCGTCTCAAGCGCATCGATGTGGAGCCGGACTACGATGTCTGGAAAGAATACGCCTATGAGAAGGGAACACACGCCGCCATTCTCACATATCTCGACATCAAGAAGGCGGACTTCTACAAAATCGAAACGACCGTGGACGGCAAAAGTTTCGTGACCGCCCGCGGCTGGAGCGACCTTTCCGACATGATGCGCCTTTATGAGCAGAACGGTATCACGGTCAGCGAGCGGCTCATCGCGCAGTATCTGCAGAATCGACAGATCGCCAAAAACTTTGCCGTATACTACGACCTGTTCAACAAATATAAATCCGATTATCAGGTGGACAAGATCCTCGCCGGTCACGCACCGGAGGAGATCAAAGCGCGCGCCCTGGCGGCCAAATTCGACGAACGGCTCGCCCTGCTCGGCCTCATCCTCGATGCCGTGACGGCAGAGCTCCGCAAAGTCATTCTCTCCGAGTCGGCACTCACGCAGCTCTTGAACGCGCTCAAGGACATTCGCCTGCGTCTGGCCTCTCCCGGCACGGATCCCGCCGGAGCGATCGAAGCAAAGATTAGTGAACTGCGGCATGAGATCACTGCCGGAAAAACGGCTTCGACCCTGTCCGCAGATGCAGAGTACACCCTCCGCAGCACGGCAGCAGTGCTCGGCGAAATGAGCCGGATCCTCGTAAAAGAAGCGCCCGCCGATGGCCGCGCCGCCTTCCGCATTTTGAAGGGTGAATTTGATAAGCGCACCGCCGCGCTCAAAACGCTGGCCGCCGACGCCGGCGCGCATCTCTCCAATGCCTTCCGCTTCTGCGAAGATGTCTTCGGTGAGGGACAGGAGATTCTGATCTTCGTGACTGAACTCACCATCAGCCACTACTGCTCCCGCTTCATCAGCCGCTACGGCTGCAAAGAATACTTTGCCCACAACAAAGAACTTCTCTTCTACGAACGCCAATCCCAAATTGCCGCCCAACTCGACAAATTGGAGCTGGCTGAGTAAATGCAAGAGGCTGCCTCGAAATGATCTGAGGCAGCCAAACTTTGTGTATGGCAAGGCTGGATGACGCAGAGTCAGCAAAAAAGATCCGCAAAGCGCCGCAGACAATATTGTACGGTGCTGCCTTAGTGTATGGTCATTCTGCTATTGACAATTCAAAATATTGCGGGTAGTATGTGGGGGCTATGAAGAAATTCTTTTTTATTCTTTTTCTTGCTCTCTCGCTGCTTTTGACGGCAGGGTGTTCGGAGGCGGCTTTAGATCTGTTCTTCCCGGAGGCTTCGCCGACGGCGGTGAGTGAGGCTCCCGTCTCCTCTACGACCGAGCCGACTGCAACGCCCGAGCCTACAGCCCCCCCGGAACCCACCGCCGAACCGCTTGCAGCCTATACCGGCGAGATACGGCACATATTCTTCCACAGTCTCATCGTCTATCCCGAGATGATATTCACCGACCGCGAGACGCCGATGGGCGGTTACAATGCCGGTTTTTCGGAAAAGGCGGAGCTGGAAAAGATCCTGCCGCAACTCTACGAGCGCGGGTATGTGCTCTACGATCTCAACGAGTGCTATGAAATGGTCGACGGCCGGATGCAGCGCAAGGAGATTCTCCTGCCCGAGGGGAAAATGCCGCTCATTCTCTCCGTGGATGACGTGGCTTACGCCTACGGCGACGGGTACGCGAGCCGACTGTATGTGGACGAAAACGGTGATCTTCTCTACGAGGTGCCGAATCCCTCCGGCGGCGTGGATATCATGCCCGACGGCGATGTGATGGGCGTAGTCGATGCGTTTGTGGAAGAGCATCCCGATTTTGCGTGGAACGGCCACAAGGGCACGATCGCGCTGACCGGCTTTCAGGGCGCGTTCGGCTACGAGAGCTACGATGATCCCGACTGCCAAGTCGAGATAAAAAAAGTCGCCGATGCGCTGCGCGCGGAGGGTTGGAATTTTGCCAGCCACAGCTATACGCACAATTCCGGTGTATACGGCTTCTGGGGCAGCGGCTGCATCCCCGATAAGATCTATTATGACATCAACAAATGGGTCGACCGCGTGACGCCGTGGATCGGCGAGACGAATCTCTTCCTCGCCCCCTTCGGCTACCGCGCCACCGGCGAAGCGCTGCAATACATTCTCGACGCCGGGTTCAACATCTACTGCACCGTGGATGACCATGTGGTCAACGAGCTGTACGACAACTACGCACTTCAGTCGCGCATCGAGATCGGCGGCTACTCCATGACCTACTACACCGACCTCCTCAACGAGCTCTTCTTCGATGTAGACAGCGTCCTGGACCCCGACCGCCCGCCGGTCATATACGAATAGCGCCCATAAATGCAAAGCGCAAAACATCCGCTCACCGAAATGGCGAGCGGATGTTTGCGCTTTATACGGCTATTTTGTTTTCTTCGTAATAGCTCCCAAAAGCTTATGCAGTGGGGTCACGGTGCGGTAGTAGCGGCGGTAGACTTCGGTGTAGATCTTCTTGTAGAGCTTGTGCTCCTCTTTGTCCGGCGTGAATGTGTCGCGGATGCGGACCATGTGGGCAATGGCGTCCTCGTAGGTGGCGTATTCACCGAGCGCGATGAAGGAGCAGATGGCGGCGCCGAGGGCGCACGATTCGTTCGTCTGGATGCGTGAGACCGGAAGCCCGAACATATTCGCCGTGATCTGGCAGATCTCGTCGCTGCGGCTGCCGCCGCCGCCAAGATACAAATGGCGGATCTTCAGTCCCGAGCGGTGCTCCATGCCGTACATGCCGTCCACGAGGGCAAAGTTCAGCCCCTCGACGATGGCGCGGTACATGTGGTATTTCGTGTGGTGGTCGGTGAACCCGATCATTGCTCCGCGAGTGTTCGGCGTGGAAAGCCCCGGCGTCCAGTGCGGGAGCACGAGCAGACCGTCGCTTCCGGCGGGAACATCGCAGAGATGCTTATTGAGGAGTTCCTCCGCGGAGCAACCGAGCGCTTTGGCCGCTGCGGCTTCTTCCTGCGCAAAGTTCTGCTTGAACCACGTGAGCATCCAGTAGCCGCGCAGGATCTGAATTTCGGGGTTATACATGTCGTTCGGGACGGCGGGGTATGCCGGCATGAAAGGCGTAGGCTCAAAGTATTTTTTGCATGTAAATTGCACGGTGCAGCTCGTACCGAACGAGAGTGCCGCCTGATCCTCGCGGATGACGGAAAGGCCGATAGTCTCGCACCCCTTGTCCGAACCGGTAGCCAGGATCGGCAGCCCCTCCGGAATGCCGGTCAGACGCGACGCCTCGGGCGTAATGCCGCCGAGTACGGTGCCGGACGGCACGATCTCGCACAGCTTTTCCTGCGGGATGTCGTACACGCAGCGCGTGAGCCCGTTTTTGTCCCAGGTACGGGTC
The DNA here is from genome assembly GCA_963628785.1 of Oscillospiraceae bacterium. Taxonomy (GTDB): domain Bacteria; phylum Bacillota; class Clostridia; order Oscillospirales; family Oscillospiraceae; genus Apopatocola. The sequence goes on from CAVGGQ010000030.1 coordinate 15,403, forward strand.
TTATAATCATACGGGATCTTCGCGAGAAGGCTCGCGCTGCTGTCCGCCACGCGCCCGGTAAGCCGGTAGTTGAGGTAGGTTGACAGGCAGACATACTTATCCGTGGCCGCCCACAGCTCCGGCTCGTTTTCGGAGATCCAGTTGCACGCCGAGGTACGGTGGAGCATATCGATGGTCTCGGTCATGCCCACGAGCGCGAAGAGCGCCCTGCGGTCGGTGGGAATGGGCTTCGGGTGCTCGGCCTGCCGCTGATCCATCCAGAGAATGCAGTCGCGCAGTGGGCGGCCGTCTTTGCCCATGCACACGGTCGTATCGCGGAAGACTGTCACAGCGGCACTTTTGGCGCGGGCAAAGTCCTCCGGTGAGCTGACCTTCAGCCGCTGCGACACGGCGCACATATGCTCAAAATAGAAATCCGGCCGCTGCTCCGCCCAGTTGGGATTCCGTGAATAATAGGCCTGCTCGTAGACATTCTGTGCCGTGTGCAGAATGTCACCCGACGAATTGATCAGCATCGCGCGCACGCTCTGCGTCCCGACATCAAATATCAGCACCACCGAATCGTTCATTATCTTGAAAGCCTCGATTCACAATTATTGTTTGCTGCGATGAAAGAGCCGCCACAGGAAGCCGTGTTTTTTCTCCGGCTCGAGCGGCTCGAGAATTTTTGTGCCGAAATAGGTATAGAGCGTGTCGTGGCTCGCCGTGCCGGGGACGATCTCCTCATGGATATAAGTTCCGTCCGGCTGCATGGTGCGGCTCTTTTCGCGGTCAGCGCGGAGCGCATCAAGCACAGCCAGCACGCCTTCGCGCGTTTCCGGCGTAGTGCATTCGATGAATGCTTCGACGCGGCGTCGGGTGTTGCGGTTGAGAAGGTCGCCGGAGCCGACGAAAATGCGCTGTCCCTTGTCCTCACCGAAAGCGAAGATGCGCGAGTGCTCAAGATATCGCCCGACGACGCTGTGCACCGCGATGTTCTCGGTATAGCCCGGCACACCGGGGCGCAGGCAGCAGATACCGCGGATATAAAGCTCGATTTTCGCGCCCGCACGCGAGGCTCGCACGAGAGACTCCATAACGCCGATGTCGTTCATGGAGTTCACCTTGATGGCGATGCGCCCGTCCGTCTCCTTTTCGGTCTCTTTTTCGATGAATTCCAGCACGCGCGTACGGTAGCTCTTCGGCGCTACCCAAAGCGCTTCCGTCTCCGGCGGCGTCTGTCCCGTGGCAAGCGCCTCAAAGGTCTGTGCGGCGTCTCGTCCGACCTGCTCATTGGATGTGATGACGGAAAGGTCGGTGTACTGCTCGCTCGTGACCTCGTTATAGTTGCCGGTGCCGACCTGCGTGAAGTACTGTACGCCGTTCCCGTGCTTGCGCGTGACAAGGCAGAGCTTGCTGTGCACCTTCATTTCCGGCAGACCGTAGATGATCTGGCAGCCGGCTTCTTCAAGTGCCTCGGAATAGTCGATGTTGTTCTGTTCATCGAAACGGGCGCGCAGTTCCAGAAGGCAGAGCACACTTTTGCCGCGATCGGCGGCGTAGGCGAGCGCGGCGGCCACCTTGCTGGTGGAAGAAAGGCGATAGAGCGTGATGCGGATGGACAGAACGTCCGGGTCGTCTGCGGCTTCGTAGAGGAAATCGACAAACGGCGTCATGCTTTGGAACGGGTATGCAAGAAGAATGTCCTTCTTTTCCAGATAGCGGAAAAAGTCTCCTTTGCGGAGCTTTACGGTTTTCTGGCTGCGGCGCTCGGGATACTTCATCTCGGGCGTTTTCTTCACGCCGGACCCGAACGACAAATCAAACGGCATTTTCGTGAGAAAAACATTTGCCTCAGGCACGCGGATATCCTTCACGAGCGCCGCGAGAAGCTTCCCGGAAGGCTTGCCGGAAATGACCAGCCGCACAGGCTGCTGACGTTTCCGCTTTCGCAGCATTTTTTCCATGCTCGCGCGGAAGTCCGCATCGTAGCTGCGCAGATCGTCATCGATGAACACGTCGGCATTGCGCGTTACCTGCAGCAGGACGCACTCGCGCACCTCCTGCTTTTTGAAAAGCTGGGAAATGTAGTGGCGCACGAGCTCCGCCGTGAAAAACACCTTCTGGCGTCCTTCGGATTCAAAGACACGCCACGGCGGCAGGCGAAGAAGCGACACGAGGCCGAGTCGGAAATCGTCTCCTTTCCCGATGGATGCCGCCGCATACACCTCGCGATTGGCGATAAACGGAAACGGATGGCTGCCGTCCGCCACGCGCGGCGAGAGCATGGGGCGAATTTCGGAAAAGTATTTTTTGGCAATGACTTCGTCCGACTTGGAAATCTTATGAAAATCGACAACATCGATGCCGGCCTCGCGCATGTCTGCGAGGATGCTGCGGTAGATTTTTTCCTCCCGCGCCTGCTGCGCGGCGATCTCCGCCAAAATATTGGCGACCTGCTCGCCGGCTGTGCAGCCGGTCTTTTCGTCGCAGTCATCGGGCAGCAATGCGGCGCGGTGCGTCAGAGAGCCCACGCGTACCATGAAAAATTCTTCAAGATTGGAGCAGTAAATGCCGAGAAACTTGAGCCGTTCAAAGAGCGGCACGGTCTTGTCGCCCGCTTCTTCGAGTACGCGCAGATTAAACTGCAGCCAGCTCAGCTCGCGGTCGAGGAAAAGCCCCGCCGCTTTCGCCTCATCGCGAAGCGCGTCGCCCGTCTCCGCCGGGACGCCCTCTTCTTCCGCGGGGAAAATCAATCCTTGTTCTTTGTCTTCTCCGAGCATTTCTTTTTCACTCCCCTGACGATCTGCTCATTTACCGCCTGCTCGAGCGCGTCCGTAACGATCTGCAGCACGCGGATGCGGGCGTATTTCTTATCCACCGATTCGATAATGTGCCAAGGCGCATATTCGGTGCTCGTCTTCTGCAGCATTTCCTCAACGGCCGCTTCGTAGAGCCCCCACTTTTCGCGGTTGCGCCAGTCTTCGTCGGTGATCTTCCACTGCTTTTCCGGCGTGTTCTGCCGAAGATTGAAACGCTCAAGCTGCGTGTCCGAGTCGATATGGATCCAGAACTTGAGCACGACCGTGCCGTAATCTACAAGCTTTTTCTCGAACTCATTGATCTCGCCGTAAGCGCGCTTCCAGTCATCCTCATCGCAGAAGCCTTCAATGCGCTCGACCATCACGCGGCCGTACCATGTGCGGTCGAAAATGGCCACATGGCCGCTCTTCGGCAGACGCGTCCAGAAGCGCCACAGGTAGTGGCGGGCCAGCTCACCGGGCGTAGGGCTCGCGATGGGTATTACATCGAATCCGCGCGGGTCGAGCGGATATGTGAGACGGCGGATGTTGCCGCCCTTGCCGGCGGCGTCCCATCCCTCATAGCAGATGACGACAGGGATGCGCTTGCGATAGATCTGATTATGAAGCATGGCAAGCTTGTTCTGCAGGCGGTCGAGCTCCTTTTTATATTCGTCCGGATCGATGGTGCGCGTAAGGTCGGCATCACCGAGCGACGGCCCGCCGAGGAGCGGGAATGTCTTGCATCCTGCCTCGCCGACATACCGACCGTTGGCAAGCGCCGCGTCGATGGTGTTCGTAATTGCGCGGAAGCCCTCCAGCACACGCCGTTTGCGGCTGCTTCCGTCAAGGATCGTCCACGGCATATATTCGGATGTATCCTCCATGAACTTCTCGTAAGCGCGGCGGAAGCTTTTATATTCGCGGTTCTGCCAAAGGTCGTCATCCGTAACGCGCCACTCTGTGTCCACGTTTTCGCGCAGAGCGGCGATACGCTTGAGCTGTTCCTCGCGTGAAATGTGCAGGAAAAGCTTTACGACGATATAGCCGTTGTCGCGGAGCTGCCGTTCAAATATGCAGCATTCCTCCGTGCGGCGCTCGTACTCCTCGGACGAGATCTCACGACGCAGATACTTGGAGACGCAGTCCTCCATCCAACCGGTGTCCATGAAGAGGAACTTGCCGTTTTCCGGCAGCGGGTCAAAAAATTTTTTGAGGAACGGAAAACGCTCTTCATTCTCCGGCACGCGCTTATAGACCGCCACCCGGTAAAAGCGCGGATCCATTTCACTGATAAGTTCATTGATGAGATTGCCCTTACCCGCGCAGTCCCAGCCTTCCACAAGCACAATGACTGGCAACTTGGCCGCCATTACGCTCTGCTGCTGCACGGTGAGCTTTTCCTGCAGACGTTTGATCTCCGCCTTGCGGGGTGCTTTGTCCAGGCCGTCGTCTTCTGGCACGAAATCGCGAAGCATGTTCATATCCGGCGCCTCCGAGTATAGTTTTTCTGAAAACAAAGCATACCATATTAAAGTTAAAATGTCAAAACAGGATATGGAAAAACGGTCTCTTTCGGCGGGGTTCCGTCAAAAGAGACCGCATGGACTTTATTCGGCTTTGGATGCGGAAGCTTCCGGCTCGGCGGGAGCTTTGCGCTCCATGAGGCTCGGATTCGCGAGCAGTTTTTTCACGAGCGCGAATGCCTGCGCAAAATAGTGTCCGCTCGCAATGCGTTCATCCATAACGACGCCCAGAGGGACACAGCGGTCGAAAACGATGCCGTCTTTGCCGCGGCGCGGAACCTCGTGCATATTGCCCATCGTCATGGCCACACTCGTTGTGCCGAATTCGTACACGTGGTGATAGATGGCGTTCGTGCGGATGCTTGCGAGGTTGGAGATAAGGAGGCTTGCATGGAACGGGCTGATGTCAATGAGGGACTGCGGCAGAATGCCGACATTGTCCATCCACCAGAGAATGCGGATGAGAAAGCCGATGAGGAAACCGAGCTTATGGACAAAGAAGTTCATCGTCTTATCGAGCGAGTTTGCCTCGCCGAGCTCTCGGTTCGTGTCAATGTAGCCGGTGATTTTCGCTTGCACATCGAACACGTCGTCTTCGGGGGTAAGCTCGATTTTAGACATCGTGTCGCTGCCGTCCGGTTTGAGGACGACCATGGAGATCTTGATATCTTTGTGCTGATAAATCTTGCGGCCTTTAATGAAGCGGTTAAGTGCGGGATACTGCTCCATTGCTTTCAGGTAGGCCGTAAGGATGAGCGCCAGATGGCTGATCTGTTTGCCTTCGCGGCGCTTTTCGTTCATATAGGTACGCATGGGCATTTCGGGAATGTCCAGCGTGATCATGTTCATAGCATCATAGCGCTTCGTGAGAAAGTGCGGGATGAGGTAGTACATGGGATCTTCATGTTTTACGATCGTTCCATCCGGACGCATAGCGGTTCCTCGCTTCCAATGCATAAAAAATTTGATGAAATTATAACGCGATTACAATTCGTTGTCAATAACCCGCTCTGCGATTCACGTGCAAAAGTGAACTTTTTGTTAATTTGTCGGAAAGTTCACGACTTATTTACGATTTGGTATTAAATTAAACTCTATAAAATGTGTCAGTTTCCCGGAGGTTCAAATTTATGCGGCGCAGTCCTCGTTTTTCTTCTTTCATGAACGGTCGTTACGGTGCGGATGCATTCGGACGGTTCCTGTCCGTATGCGCGTGTGTGTGCATTCTGCTCTCGATTGCCCTGCGCGGAAAGAACGAAACGCTCGGCGTGATCTTCTCCGCTGCGGCATTTGTGCTGATCATTCTGGTGTATGTTCGCATATTTTCGAGGAACTATACGTGCCGGAGCGAAGAGAACCGGAAATATCTCTCCGCCCGCAACCGCTTCACGGGTTCGTTCCGGCTGCTAGGCAACTGCTTCCGCCAGCGCCGCGAATACGCCTTCTTCCGTTGCCCCGGCTGCAAGGAGTTCGTCCGCGTCCCCCGCGGCAAAGGTCGCATTCGCATAACCTGCCCCCGCTGTGGCTATGCTTTTCAGAAAAAGACCTGACAGAAAAGTGTGTTAAGTTAACATAATTCAAAGACACCTCGAATGGCTGTGTATGCCGTTCGAGGTGTCTTTTTTGCGGTGCCCACAGAGACCATAGGATCCCGGCGGCCGCTTTCGCTTGTGAGTCCGGTTTTTTGGACTCTGTTTATTTATAATAAGGATATAAAGTACGGAGGGATCGAAGTGAAAAAGAAATTTCCTTTCCTCGCAGTAATCGTTATTCTCGTTGTCGCCCTGTCGGTGAATGCGGGAGCAGTATTCTGCGGTGAAGAAATCAAAGCTGGTCCCGACTTTGTTATTCACTTCTTTGATGTCGGAGAGGCGGATTCAGTGCTGGTAGAGTGCGACGGGCAGTATATGCTCATTGACGGCGGCAACGCGGGAAGCTCGAGCTTTCTGTATTCCTACCTCGAAAAACACGACTTTTCATATCTGGACTGTATCGTCTGCACGCACGCGCATGCCGATCATGTCGGCGGGCTGGCCGGTGCGCTCAATTACGCCCAAGTCGGCACGGCATACGCGCCGGTCACTGAATACGACAGCCGCGCATTTGAAAGCTTTGTAAAGTATCTCGGCAGGCAGGGCAAGAGTATTACGATCCCATCCCCCGGCGATTCGTTTCTGCTCGGCAGCGCATCCGTCACATTTCTCGCTCCGCTGACGGCAGATGAGAGCAACACGAACAACACATCTCTCGTGCTGCGCATCGTTTACGGGGAAACTTCGTTTCTGTTTGCCGCCGATGCCGAAGTCGAGGAGGAAGCGGACCTTCTCGAAAGCGGTACCGAACTTTGCAGCACGCTTCTGAAGGTCGCCCACCACGGCAGCAATACGTCCTCCTCCCAGGCATTCGTCGACGCCGTATCGCCGGAATATGCCGTTATTTCTGTCGGCGAAGAGAAAACAACTACGGTCATCCGACGAGCGAAGTTCTCGACCGCCTGTCCGTGTGTAAAAAGATTTTCCGCGCCGATTTGAACGGCGAGATCACCTGCCGCAGCAACTTCAACACGGAGAAAAACGCCGCTTGAGAGCAGTCAAACGAGCCTCGCTGCGCTCGCATGTTTGCGAGCTGGGCAGAACTTTGTACGATGTACATGCCGACATAAAATGATCAAGTCCTATTCGCGTCTGCGGGTACAAGCTCTGCGAGGCCTTTGGGTAAAGCAAAAGCAGGGCCTTCGGAAAGGCTCTGCTTTGGGGTGTTTTAGGGAACCTCTGATTTAATCGGAACATTGAAAAAAGTTCTGAGTATGGTATA
>CAVGGQ010000031.1:0-21763 GCA_963628785.1 Oscillospiraceae bacterium
ATACCCGTAAAACACCGACTTTCGTGCAAAAAATTTCGCGATTAGAAGTGATGGACGGTTAAAGGACACCCCTTGAATCCCCAAAAGCTATTTATTCAGAGGTTCCCTAGATAATAAATCACCAGAAAAATGACCTGTCCGACAAAGAAAAAATAGTTTAACAGGCAATTTACGAAAACACCGAATATGAAAAGAGGACGATAATTTTTATCCTGCATGGATAATTCAAGTCCCAACAGCAAAAGCGGAAAGAACGCCACAACGTCATGGAAATGAAAGAATTCCAAATTCGTTGTCTGATATCCGGAAAAGGCATACAGAAGCGCACCAATAACAGCCCATTGGGGATTTTTAATAAAAACTCTCAAATAAAGATAGGCGGTTACGGCCGCTGTCATATACTTGAGAATACAAAGAAATCCGGCTAAATACGGGAAAGTACCCTGTGGTGCCAAGAGACTCAGCCAAATGAACGGGCTTCCGAGATCATAAAAACTGAATGCGTTGATAAAGGAGGAACCCAAGTCTACATTCCAAATCCACTCTCCGATGTCGCCGGAATGGATCATATTCCACACGGCGGCTGCAAACGGCAGCTACTGCGAGTTAAAATCATCGACAACCGTAAAGAAACCGTGGTCTTTCAGAATAAAATATCCAAATGTAATTGCGGCAGCAAGGAACGAGAATGCGATAGTGTGGTAGAAGTATATGTCTTTTTCTTCTCTTTTTATCATCGCCTTACACAAATTCAATTTATAACTATTTGGACATGCAAATACATTTAGCGGAAATCATCCCGCTTTCCGCAGTTTGGCGGAGGTTATGTAGAGGGGGATGGCGGCCAGCTGGGATATTACGGATACGGCGATCATGGCGGGGATGCTGGCGTCGTAGAGGATGCCGAGAAGCCAGCTGCCGAGGAACCAGAATATGCCGAACGAGCACTCGAAGATGCCGTAACCGGTGGCGCGGCTTGCTTTCGGGACCATGCTCGTGACGGCGGCTTTGAGGATGGACTCCTGCGCGCCCATGCCGACGCCCCAGAGGGCGATGCCGAGGAGCAGCATCGGTACGGAATCGAAGGCGAACACGAAGATCGCGAACGGTGCCGAGATGATCGTCGACCACACGAGCGCCTTTACGCCGTTCTTGTCGTACAGCAGTCCGAACACGAGCGCGGCGACCGCATCCACGAGCATCGCGCCCGCGTAGAGGAGCGGCAGCGAGCCGGTCGTGACGAGGGAGCCCGTTTCGCTCAGTCCCGACGCAAGACCCGTATAGGTGCGCGAAACGTGCATGATGATGATTGAATAGTCGATGAAACCGAACGCGAAGAGGCTGATGCCGGCGATGTAGAGAATGAATTCCTTTTTCATTTTAAAAGGAATGTACTCCTTCGGCTCCGGCTCAAAGTGCTCGGGATTCGGGAACTTGCAGCGCGTGATGATGAGCAGCACGAGCGTGACCGCGCCGGGGACGGCGAGCACCCCAAAGCACTTGGAATAAATTTCGAAGGTCGAGCCGTCGGTTCGGAAGAGCATCACGAGATAGAGCAGCACCGGCCCGAGGAACGCACCGATCTGGTCGAGCACCTCCTGAATGCCGAAGCTCTTGCCCACACCCTCCTGCGAGGCGGCAAACGACATGATCGTGTCCTTCGCGGGCTTCTTGATGGCCTTGCCCATGCGCTGCACCACGAGCAGACCGCACGCGGCGACCCATCCGTGCTCTCCCACGAGCGCGAGTAGCGGCACGGCGACGATGTCGAGCACATAGCCCGCGATCGTCATCGGCCAGTATTTTTTCGATTTGTCGGTGAGCCTGCCGAACACATAGCGCATCGAGTAGCCGATGAGCTCGCCGAGGCCGGAGATAAATCCGATCGTAGCCGCCGACGCGCCGAGCAGCGAGAGATACGCCCCGCGAATGCTCGAAGCCCCCTCGTGCGTCATGTCCGAAAACAGACTCACCACGCCGAAGAGCACAATAAACACCATCGCCTGCGACAGCTTTTTCTTTTTGGGGTCTGCCATACTGCTTCGCTTCCTTTGTTATTTGCGCTTGCCGGTCAGCTTGAACTTGAGCCACGCGAGCGCGTATTTTATAACGTAGCGGAAGCCGACTTGACCTTCGCTGTACATTTGCAAAAGCACATCTTTATATTCCCACGGCTGCGGGCCGGACACGGCAACGGTTTGCGGGTGCTTGATCTCGCGCTCCTCGATGCCCTCGGCTGTGAAGTCATTGAGCATCCGCATGGCATTGCGCAGCATCTCCGGTCGGATGTCGGGGACGACCTCGCGCTGTTCGCCCACATCCTCGAAAATCTTCTTCCACAGTGCCGCAAGGTCGAGAGAGTACGCGTTCTCCACACTGCGCCGCGCGGCTTTGCTCATCACGTTCCGCTTTTCCGGATGCGTGAGAATATCGACAAGAGCGGCTGCCGCGGCGGATGTGTCGTTTTGCGGCACGACAGCCACACCGGGATTATTGCGGGCGAGATCGATGTTCGGAAGATCGTACATCACGACCGGCACACCGAATGAAAGGCTTTCTGCAAGGGTCATGGGCGCGCCTTCATAGGCCGAAGTAAATAAAAGAACATTGCCTTCTTCATAATAGTGAAGAACATCGGAATGAAATCCGTGAAGAACCACATTTTCCGAAAGATCACGCTGCTCAATTTCTTTTTTCAGCTTGTCCATGATTTCTTTCACGGCACATTCGCCCACAAAATGCAGCGTTGCATTTACGCCGGAGGCAAGGATCTGCTCCAAGATCCGCAGAGCGTCAAGCGGCTGCTTTTCTTCGGAGATACGCCCGATCCAAAGGATATCGTATCGGTATGACTCTCTCTGCGACACCTCAATTTTTTCAAGATCGAAGGTAAGCGGATTGAGTGTTTTGTATACACGCGGGTGGATCATTGACCACCAGCTGTAATCTGTCTCCGAAAGGGTGATGACGGCGTCAACGAGCGTGTAGAGTTTCTGCAGGAGAATGCTGCGGACAACACCCGGAGCATAGGTCGTCGTCTGCGCACAGGCGAAAAACCCGTGCGTATGAACGATAAACGGAATGTGCAGTGATTTTACGGTGAGAATATCCGATTCCAGACAATTGCCGACCCATGCATGATAGACCATCAGATCGACTTCGTAGAGTCGGAGCATGTTTTCCAAAAATGTGATGCGGCGGGTATATTCTTCTGCTTCAAGGTTTACGACCGTAGGAAGTGTGATGCGCACGACATTGTCGCCGTACGGATAATCCTTCGAGGATGCGATCTCGTCGGTAAAGAGAATGACGCGATAGCCCATCTGCGTCCACATCGGTATGAGCTTGGACATGACGCGCTCCACGCCGCCGTTGTACATACGATGGTAAAAAGTCGCTACGGTCTTGACTTTGCGCGGAAGGGCTTCAAACGCGCCGGAATTTTTCCAGCTGTCGATCAGAGCGGCTTTTCGGCGGTAGTCGTAGGTTTGATAGTGGTACATGGAGTAGCCGAGAAAGATCTCCCGACCGAAGCATTCCAAAGCGAGCGGGATCTGCCTGTTCCAATCCGGCAGACCGGATATTTCCTTCCAACCGTAGAAAACACCGGAGAGGAACAGATCTTCCATTATTTTTACAGATTCTTCTGTAACATCATTGGGGTCGTAATTTGCAGAAAAATCTCGCATCAGCTGAATGATGCGGCCTTCGCGAATGCGCTTTTCGATGATTTTGTTGTTTATATTTTTCCCGCCGGTAATTCCTGCACCAAATCGATAATTGTATAATTTATCCTCTACGGACGCATAGCTGTTGGAAAGCATACCGATTAGGTAGAAAAGATAAGCGTCTGCACCAATGTCAAAGCGTTCCTCGGCATAAAAGGAGGCGGCTTTGCGAACGATCATGCCGTTAAATATTTTATTCCAAACCGACCAGCCGAAAAGTTTCTGCTCCATGCAGGCTCGAACGATCTCGCCGGGGCGCGTATAGTGAAGCTCGCCGTCGTATGGCTTGAGCATATTTCGCATTCCGAGCATTTCATTTTCCGGTATGCTCACCGATGCACTGACGATCTTCGTCCCAAACTGCACGATGTCGACGTTTTCTTCGGTGATCTTTCGGTAGGCTGCCCGGCAGGCGTTGGGGGCGTAGTAATCGTCACCGTCGAGAAACATGAGATAATCGCCGGACGACGCCAAAATACCCGCTTTGCGCGCCAGGCCTTCGCCCCGGTTTTCCGGCAGGTCGATGAGCTTTACGCGCGCATCCTGCGCGGCGAAGCGCTCGATGATCTCTTTGGAGCGGTCGGGCGAAGCGTCGTTCACGCATAGGATCTCAATGTCCCGAAGCGTCTGATGCGTGAGAGAATCCAGCGTCTGATGCAGATAATTCTCCACATTGTAGATCGGCACAATTACGGATACCTTGGGCATAAAAAATCGTTCCTTTCCATCGCACAGAATACCGAAAAGACGCGCAGCCGCCGGCTGCGGTTCATTTGCCGGCTGAGGTTCATTTTAAGTATATCACGCCGCGCACCGAGGTGCAAGGGAGTGCACCGCCGTTTTCGTCTGCCGGCGGCGGAAACGCGCGGATGGGGGAGCAAAAAATATTGCTTTCTTTGGCGCTGTGATTGGATGAAATGCCGAATTGATGGATCTGCGGCGCGAAATTTCCGCGAAACGCTTGAAAAAAGTGCGCAAGCACGCTATATTATCAGCGGTTAGAAATAATCGAAAGAGGTGACTTATTCTATGGCAGGAGCAAACAGAATCGGCATTCTGACAAGCGGCGGCGACGCCCCCGGCATGAACCCCGCCATCCGCGCCATCGTGCGCACGGCCACGGCGGAGGGACTCACCTGCATCGGCATCCGGCGCGGCTATGCCGGCCTCATCAACGGCGACGTTTTTGAGCTGACCGGAAACGATGTCGACGGCATTTCCCGCAAGGGCGGCACCATCCTGTACACGGCGCGCAGTGACGAATTCCGCACGGACGCCGGCGTAGACAAGGCAGCAAAGGTCTGCAAGTATCTCGGCATCGACGGACTTATCACCATCGGCGGCGACGGCACCTATCGCGGTGCTCTCGAGCTGGCCCGGCGCGGCGTCCGCGTTGTCGGCATCCCCGCGACCATCGACAACGACATGGGCTGCACCGAGTACACCATCGGCTTTGATACCGCCTGCAATACCGCCATCGAAGCGATCGACAAACTGCGCGACACCGGGCAGAGCCACGAGCGTGTGTCCGTCGTAGAGGTCATGGGCCGCAACGCCGGCCACCTGGCTCTCTATACCGGCGTCGCCGCCGGCGCCACCGCCGTGCTGCTTCCGGAAAAAGAGGTCGACCTGGAGCATGATGTCATCGACGTGATCCGCCGCGGCTGCATCCACGGCCGCCGCCACCACATCGTCGTCGTCGCCGAAGGCGTCGGCTATGTCCATGACTATGCATCGAAGATCGAAGAGGAGACCGGCCTCGAGACCCGCGTGACCGTGCTCGGCTACATCCAGCGCGGCGGCGCCCCGACCGGACGCGACCGTGTGTCCGCCGCCATGATGGGCGTGCGCGCCATCGATGTGCTCAAGTCCGACTCGCCCAGCTGCGTCATCTGCGCACGCGACGGCAAGTTCGTGGAAATGGAGATCGAGGAAGCCCTCAAAATGAAGCGCACCCTCGACGAAGAGATGTACGTTGCCTGCAACCGCATCGACACATCCTATCAGTTCCACAAGAAGAACGTCTGATCCGGCGCCGCCGCAAGGCGGTGACGGAAGGGATAGAAAGCCGGATACGCAATAACTTATCTCACGAAAACTGCGGTGTTCCTTTTTCGGGAATGCCGCAATTTTCAACATACGGAGGAAGCGATGAAACGCTACATCGGAAACAGGGAATTTTATAAGCTGATCGCGGCGCTGGCACTGCCGCTGCTGCTGCAGAACGCCATATCCACGTTCGTGAGCCTGCTGGATAACCTCATGGTCGGGCGTATCGGCACGGAGTCAATGTCCGGCGTGTCCATCGTGAACCAGCTGCTGTTCGTATATAACCTCTGTCTGTTCGGCGGGGTCGGCGGCGCGGGCATATTCGGCGCGCAGTTCTACGGCCGCGGCAACGCGAAGGGCGTACGGTATACGCTCCGCTTCAACATTCTCCTGTGCCTCGGCTTCACGGCCCTCGCCATCGGCGTTCTCACGCTTCTGCCCGACACGCTCATCGGCGCCTTCCTGCACGAGAGCGGCACGGACGGCGACCTTGCGCTCACGCTCTCCGAGGGCAAAATTTACCTGAGCGTGATGCTCTGGGGCCTCCCGGCGTTCGCCATGACGAACGCCTATGTGAGCATCCTTCGCGTGACCGGCGACAACCGTCTCCCGATGCGCGCGAGCATCGCCGCCATTTTCGTGAACCTCGTATTCAACTACTTCCTCATTTACGGCAAATGCGGCTTCCCTATGCTCGGCGTGCGTGGCGCGGCCATCGCCACGGTGCTCTCGCGCTATGTGGAATTCGCGCTCATCGCCGTCGGCACGCACGGCAAGAAGGAGCCGAAGGAATTTATCCGCGGACTGTACAACGGCTTCTCCATCCCGACGAAGCTCGCCGGGAAAATCGCCCGCAAGGGTCTGCCGCTGCTCGTGAACGAGATGTTCTGGTCGCTCGGCATGACGATGCTCACGCAGTGCTACTCTTACCGCGGCCTGAGCGCCATCGCCGCGCTCAACATCAACTCCACGGTGCTCAACCTTTTCAACACCGTCATCTTTACCATGGGCAACACGGTGGGCATCGTCATCGGCAATCTGCTCGGCGCGGCGGATTTTGACCGCGCGCGGGACTACTGCCCGAAGCTCGCCGCGCTCAGCTGCACGGCCAGCGCCGCCGTGGGTGCCGTGATGTTCCTCATTGCGCCGTTCGCCCCGCGGCTCTACAATACCTCGGAAGAGATCATGACGCTCGCGGCTTCCCTCATGCGCGTGGCGGCGTGCTTCCTGCCGGTACACGCCATCACGAACGCCTCGTACTGGACCATCCGCGCCGGCGGGCGCACCTACATCACCATGCTCTCGGACAGCGCCTTCACCTGGGTCATATCCGTGCCGATCGCGTGGGTGCTCATCCATGTCACCGCCCTGCCGCTCACGGAGACCTACATTTGCGTAAACCTCGCCGAGCTCATCAAAATGACCATCGGCATCATCCTCCTCCGTCGCGGCATCTGGGTGCGCAACATCATCTCCGACGAAGAAAATCTCACGGAGAATGTTTAAGGTTGTAATATCCCCCGCAATAGTGTAAAATACAAGGCAGTGTCTTTTACGGGCGCTGCCCTTTGAATTTTATTGAGGTGATGATATGCGTCGGATCGGCGTTTTTGACAGCGGCATCGGGGGACTGACGGTGCTGCGGCAGCTGCGGAGAGCTTTTCCGCAGCTCGATATGGTATATCTCGGCGACACCGCGCGCGTGCCGTACGGCGGGCGCTCGGTCGAGACCATCAACCGCTATGCGGAGGACGATGTGCGCTTCCTGCTGCGCAAGGATGTGGAGGCCATCGTCATTGCCTGCGGCACGGTGAGCTCCAACTCACTCGATGTGCTGCGCGGAGAATTCGATCTCCCCGTTTACGGCGTGATCGAGAGCGCGTCGGAGAAAGCCGTCCGCGAGACGAAGACCGGAACGGTCGGCGTCATCGGCACGCAGGCAACGGTGAAAAGCGGCGCTTATGAGAGGCACATTCACGCCGTCTCGCCCGAAACGCGCGTGATCTCCCGTGCCTGTCCGCTCTTTGTGCCGCTCGTGGAGAACGGCATCGCGCCCGATGACATCGTGGCGGAGGAGATCTGCTCGCGGTATATGACCGCATTCGACGGCGAGGGCGTTGACACTCTCATCATGGGCTGCACGCACTATCCCGTCTACCGCACTGCGCTCGAAAAGCGTCTGCCCGGTGTGCGGATGATCGACGTGGGCGAGGCCCTCGCCGAAGCTCTTCATCCGCTCTTCGCCGACGCCGCCGGGATCGGCGCGACCGAATACTATGTGACCGAACGCAGCGCTGCCTTCTCCGATATCGTCCGCATCATGGACAGCACCCTGGATCCCGAAGATGTCCGCGTGGAGAGAAACTTTATCTGATGAATATTGAAATAAGAATTAAAATAAGAAAAGGCGGTCATCCGAAAAATCGGGTGGCCGCCTTCCCTTTGGAGAAAAAGAGGAGAAAAAATGAAAAAGAGAAAAGAGTGATAGCAAATTTGATCAGCTGCCGTAGCCGTAACCGTAGCCGTAGCCGAACGGGTAGCCGCCGTTTCCGTTGCCGTAGCCGTAACCGTAGCCGTTGCCGGACTGTTGTTGCTGCTGCGTGTCGTCGGAATCGTCGTCGGTCGTTTCTTCAATGGCACTCTGCTGCTTTTCGCCGACGGTGAGCTTGAGCGTGAGTTGCTCGTTTTCGCCCTGACGGTAGACACTGAGCGTGAGCGTATCGCCCGGCTCGCAGTCACCGATGAAGGACACAAGATCGTTGCTCGAGGTGATGTCCTCGCCGTTGATGGAGGTGATGATATCGTTCTCCTGCAGACCGCAGCTCGCGGCGGGGCTGTCCTCGGTGACGGACTTGACCAGAGCACCGGCGGGCAGACCGTAGGAGGTCATTTCGCTGCTCACGGTCGTGACAGACACGCCGATGTACGGCTTCACAATGTAGCCTTTTTCGATGATGCTCGTGATGATGTCCTTCACATGACTGATGGGGATGGCGAAACCGATGTTATCGATGGATGCGCTGGCGGCGGAGGAGGAAGAAGAACTGTACTTGGCGTTCGTGATGCCCACGACCTCACCGTAGCAGTTGAAGAGAGCACCGCCGGAGTTGCCGGAGTTGATAGCGGTATCGGTCTGGATGAGGTCCATGGTCGTGCCGGAGGAGAGAGTGACTTCGCGGTTGAGGGCGCTCACATAGCCGACGGTCAGGGAGAAAGTCAGCTCACCGAGCGGGTTGCCGATGGCCATGACTTCATCGCCGACGCAAAGCTCATCGGAGTCGCCGAGCACGGCAGGCGTGAGCCCCTCGGCATCAATTTTCAGCACGGCGATGTCGTTGCTCTCATCGTAGCCGATGATGCTCGCATCGTAGGCGGTGTTGTCGTAGGTCGTTACCTGAATGCTATTCGAGTCTTCAATGACGTGGTAGTTCGTGAGGATGTAGCCGTCGGCCGTCAGGATAAAGCCGGAGCCGCTGGCCGCGCCGGTCGTCTGGTAGCCCCAGTAGTTCGTCGTCGTGACCGAAGTGGTGATGCCGACGGTGGAGCTGACGTTCTGCGCATACACTTCGCTCGGCGTGAGAGCCTCGGATGTGTTGACGCGCTGCGTGTTGATGGTGGTCGTTTCGCGCTCGCCGACATACATCGTGGAGGTGTTGTCATCGGCTTCTTCGGTCTCCTGCTCCTCGACCCGAGGTTCTTCCGCTGTCGCTTCGGTCTTGTCGATCTTCAGAAGGAGTGACGCGCCGACGCCGATGCCGCCGCCGAGCACGAGGCACGCGAGAGCGATCGCGATGATCTTGCCGACGTGATTTTTCTTTTTCTTCGGGGGCTGCACGGGCGGCGTGTAGGAGCCGTAACAGCCGTTCGGATTCGGCGTGCCGTAGGTATTGTAGCCGCCGTTCGACGCGGAGTAGGAGCTGCCGGCGTAACCGGTGCCGCTCTGCGTGCCGTATGTGCTGTTCTGTGTGCCGTAGGCGCTGCCGCTGTTCGGCGCACTGTAGGAATTTTGCGTGGGAGCGGTGTAGCCGGAGGAGTAGCCGTCCGGCTGCGTGCCGCGCTCGGGAACATAGCGGTAGCTGCTGCCCGCATCCTCGCTGCCGGTCGTATTGGCGCTGCCGCCGTTATCGGCGCTGCCGTAATTATTGAAATCCTCGTTCATGGATAGCACCTCTTTCTATATCATTGAAACTTACTGTCTGTTTTCCCGGTACCTGACGATCGATCCCTTTCGCTTCATGATGTCATCCTACCATCTCAACTTAAAAGTTCCCTGAAACTTTATTGAACTTTTTGTGAACAAAAAGATTTTTTCGGCGGCGCCGCAGATGACATTGTGCGCGGTGCTGCCTTTTGAAAGAAAAATGCTTGCGGGGACAAAAAAACCGCCGAACGAATCCGTTCGGCGATTTTTTATCGAAATGATCGGTATTCTATCAGAGCTGCTTCTGGGCGTTGATCTTGATGCCGGGGCCCATGGTGGTGGCGGTCACGCAGCTGCGGATGTACTGGCCCTTCGCAGTGGCCGGCTTGGCACGCAGGATGGCGGTGATGAGAGCGGTGTAGTTCTCAAGCAGTTTCTCCGCACCGAAGGAAGCCTTGCCGATGGGGCAGTGGATGATGTTGGTCTTGTCGAGACGGTACTCGATCTTGCCGGCCTTGGACTCTTTGATGGCCTGGGGCAGGTTCGGGGTGACGGTGCCCGCCTTGGGGGAGGGCATGAGACCCTTAGGACCGAGGATCTTGCCGAGACGGCCGACAATACCCATCATGTCGGGGCTGGCGATGACGACGTCGAAATCGAACCAGTTCTCGCCCTGGATCTTCTGGACGAGCTCCATGCCGCCGGCATAATCCGCGCCGGCTGCCTTGCACTCTTCTTCGCGCTCCGGCTTGCAGAACACGAGGACCTTCACACTCTTGCCGGTGCCGTTGGGCAGCACGATGGCGCCGCGGACCTGCTGATCGGCGTGACGGGAGTCGACACCGAGCTTTACATGCAGCTCGACGGTCTCGTCGAACTTCGCCTTGGCGGTCTTGGTGACCAGCTCAAAAGCCTCAGCGGGCTCATACTGGGTGCTTTTATCGATGAGCTTTGTGCTCTCTTTATAATTTTTACCTCTGAACACTTCATTATCCTCCTAAAATGTGGTTTTTCGGAAGGTTACTTCCTCCCACGTTTGTCGGCTCAGTCGCCGACGACGACGCCCATGGAGCGGCAGGTACCGGCGATCATGCTGACGGCGGACTCAATGTCGGTGCAGTTGAGGTCGCGCATCTTCTGCTCGGCGATCTTGCGGACATCTTCCTTGCTGATGGTGGCGACTTTGTCGCGCTGGGGCACGCCGGAAGCATGCTCGATGCCGCAGGCCTTCTTGATGAGCAGCGCCGCAGGGGGCGTCTTGGTGATGAAGGTGAAGCTGCGGTCGGCGTAAACGGTGATGACGACGGGGATCATGAGACCCATATCGCCCTTGGTGCGCTCGTTGAAGTCCTTGGTGAACTGGGAAATGTTCACGCCGTACTGGCCGAGAGCCGGGCCCACGGGGGGAGCCGGAGTCGCTTTGCCGGCGGGAACCTGGAATCTGACATAGCCAACTATTTTCTGTGCCATTTTGAAGCACCTCCAGAATTATTCTTCTTTTACCGCTTCGACCTGATCGAACTCGAGGTCGATCGGCGTCTCCCTGCCAAACATGGAGACAATAATACGTACGCTGTTTCCTTCGGGATCGATGTCGTCCACCGTGCCGAGGAAACCGTCCAGCGGCCCGTCGATGACTTTCACGGTATCACCGACAGCAAAGGCCACGGAAATTTCTCTGCGCTCAACGCCGAGATCGAGTATTTCCTTTTCGGTCAGAGGAATGGGGTCACCGTCGGAACCGACAAAGCCGGTGCAGCCGCGGCAGTTGCGCACAAGGTGCCAGCTCTCGTCCGTAAGGATCATTTTCACCAGCACATAGCCGGGGAAGACCTTGCGTTCGACTTCCTTGTCACCGTTGTCCGTGTGCTCGACGACCTTCTCCAGAGGGATATTCACCTCAAGGATCCGATCCTGCATCTGACGGTTTTCCGCCGCCTTCATGATGGAAGCGGCTACCGAATTCTCATAACCGGAGTATGTGTGTACCACATACCACTTCGCGTTATCGGCCATCAGGTGCCCACCAACGTAATGAGAGCTTTCACGGCGGCAGAAGCCAGGGAGTCAAAGCCCCACAGAACGATCGCGGCGGCGGCCATAACGACCAGCGCTACGAGAGTGTTTTTGCAAAACTGCTTGGGAGTCGGCCAGATGACCTTTTTGAGCTCGCTCTTCATATCGCGGAACCATTTCTTCACGCGTGCAAAGAAACCGAGCTTTTTGTCCGTCCGTTTGACGGCAGTGCCCTTCGCCTGAGCGGCGGGGGCGGCTTTCTTTTCTTCGTTAGCCATTGGATGCATCCTTTCTCACGCCACGGTTACTTCGTCTCGACGTGCTTGGTGTGCTTGCGGCAGAAGGGGCAATACTTGTTCATCTCGATCTTATCGGGAGAATTTTTCTTGTTCTTCATGGTGTTGTAGTTCCGCTGCTTGCACTCGCTGCATCTCAGGGTGATTTTGATACGCGAACCTGCTTTCGCCATAGTTTCGGCACCTCCTTGTAAAATTTACGCGTCGTTTTTTCGCGCGTATGCCTCCCTGTATGGGCCGAAGGGCATAAAAAATAAACCTCTCGACCGACAGGTAAAGTCACTATACCACAAAGCATCCCGCCGGTCAAGAAAAATTCAAGAAAAAGTTTTGAATTTTCTGCAGTGCATTTCCCGACAATAACACGGATCCCCGTCCCGACCGAAAACGGTCGGGGCGGGGATGGGGGAGAGAGGGCTTATTTGCTTTCGGTGTTCGCGGGATCTTCGGCTTTCGGGAGCTCCCCGGAGCCGGGCTCTTCGCTCTTCGGAGCTTCCTCGGTGCTTGGGCTCGCGGTGCCGGACTTGCGGGCGGCTTTGGCGGCTTCGCGTTCGGCCTTTTTCGCTGCGCGGCGGGCTTTGCGGCGTTCGGCACGCTCCGGGGCGTTTTTCTCCAGACGGCGGCGGATGAGGATCCATGCGATCACGAGCACCGCGCCGACCGGCACGAGCCACGGCAGGCTCGTCACGAACCACAGGAAGAAGTTCTTGCAGAAGCTGCCGACGGCCTTGAGCGAATCGCGGAAGCCGCGTCCCATGCGCTCCCCGTAGGTGAGCGTGACGGTCGGCTCGGGCGTGTACTCGGTCACTTCCTGCACCGTGAGCGTCACGGTGGAGTAGTTCACCTGATGGTCGTAGTAGCGCAGCCTGCTCGAGAGAGAATCAATCTCGTACTGCACCTCGGTGAGCTGCTGCTGGATGGCGAGCATGTCATCCACCGTTTCGGCCACGGCGAGCATTTCGAGAAGGCGCGTCTCCTGCGTCCGGTACGCCTCAAGGCGGCTCTGCGTGTCGTAATACTCCATGGTGATGTTTTCCATGCTCGTGTAGCTGTAGGGGACATTGCCGATGGCGGGGAGAGAGTTCATGAGCTGCCGGAACTTGTCGCTCGGCACGCGGATGGTAAAGTTCGCGTAGCGGCCGCCGGTGCTGCCGCGGGAGATGCTGTAGTAGTTGTTGCCGGAAACGCTCGTGCTTTCCATAAAGCCGCCGAGCTCCTTCACGAGCGACTGCACCTGCTCGAGCGCATCGTCGAACTCGGTTGTTTCGAGCTCCGCATCGCCGGTGTAGATGATCTTCTCGGTCATGTCGGCGATATCGCCGGACTCGGACTCGGACTCGGACTGCGGCTCGGCTGCGGCCGTGCTGTCGTAGCCGGCCGCGATGCCGAAGCCGCTGTCGTTCGCGGCGCGCACCACATAGGAAGCCCCGGACCCGGCGGCCTCCTCGGTATAAGCGGTGTCGGTCGCTGCCTCTTCGGAGAAACTCGCCCCGCACCCTGCCAGCGAAAGCGCCAGGACGGCCGCCAGCACAAGTGCCGAAATTCTTTCTGCCTTTTTCATGATACCGATACCTCCGTAATATTTTCGCGGGGGAATTGCCTGCTTCTGATAATAAGACGCAAAGTTTCCCGAATTTGTTCACGAAAAAACGGGAAAGCGCGATTTTCCGTGCGGAGCTCCCTTGGCAGTATCGCACAATGTCGTCTGCGGCGCTTTGCGGAAATTTTGCTCCCGCACTTCTTGCGTTCCCTGCAATATATAAAGTACGGCTGCGTCAAGATGCCTCGTTCGGAAGCGAATATGTAGACCGGCGCTTCGGGCGGCGGATGCGGCGGGGGGAGAAAACCGTCATTTTGCACAACGACTTTTTCGCTCCGAAATCGCCGTTTTGGGGAGAAAGGAAAGAGAAAAACCGCCGAAAAACGGAAAACTACATATTTCTATGCAGATTAATTACATATTTCGGAATATTTACCGGCGTACATATTCTTTGTATAATCAATGCATAAAGTCCCCCGAAACAAATTGAGTTTTGTGCAAAATTAAGGATTAAGGAGAAAAAATTATGGATGAAGAAATGCTGCTTGACATGTCAATCGGTACTTTGGATGATTTGCCGTCCGTAAACGAAATATTCGATTTGACCGGCAAGGTCGCCGTTGTCAGCGGCACGATCGGTCTCGCGCTGAACGTTATTCACCGTCTGGCATCCTGCGGCGCGAAGGTCGTTTTCGGCGCACGCCGTGAATCCATGGGAATGATGGAAGAGGGACAGCTTCGCGATATGGGGTTGGATGTGCGCTTCCATAAGCTTGACGTGAGCAGCGTGGAAAGCTGCCGCGAGTTTATCGCTTTTGCCGAGGAGACCTACGGCACGGTGGATATTGTGGTTCCGGTCGCTGCGGCCTTTTTCGCCCGCGCATTCGTGGACATTAAGGAATCGGAATATGACCGCATCGTAGACGTGGATCAGAAGGGACAGTACTTTCTCGTTCAGGCTGCCGCGCGCAGCATGATCCGCGGCAAAAAGGGCGGCAAGGTCGTAACGGTTTCGTCGGTCGCCTACCGCGGAGACGATATGCCGAAGCTCGCCATGATGACTGCCTACAATACAGCCAAGGCCGGCGTCGTCGGTATGACGCGCGGCATCGCCAGAGAGCTGAAGCAGTACGGCATTAACGTCAACTGTGTTGCCCCCGGCGGTATGGTTACCCCCGGCGCGATTTTTAACAACACCTCCACAGAAGAACTGTATGGTGAGGAATGGACGCGCTATGTGACGGAATACGGTCCTACCGTTCCTGTCGCGTCGAATCCGGATGAGATCGCACGCATGATCCTCACAATGTGCACTCCGATGTCCGACTTTATGTACGGCCAGGTCGTCGAAGTCGACGGCGGCAGTCAGTTCACCTTCCAGGACAAGCCCTGGAGCTACACTATGGAAGGCGGAAAGCACGCCTGAATCGATCCCGTAATATTCCGGCATAAGCCGGTAAATAATAGAAAGGAGTCATACCTATGGCTATCACGTCCAAAAGCACTCTGCGCGATGTTCTCGCCGACCCCCGCGCTGTCTCCATCATCGAGGAGTACGTTCCCGGTTTCGTCGAGGAAAAGGCCGACCTGCTCGGACCGGTCCTCGGCATGAAGCTCAGCATGCTGCTCAAGTTCCCCCAGGCGGGCTTCAAGAAGGAAGACGTCAAAACGATCTGCGAACGGATCGACGCGCTCGACGCATAAGATTTTGCAATCACCGACAAACCAATAAAAGGAGATAAAATCATGTCTGAAAAAGCCGATGTCAAGAGCTCGAGAATGCAGAAGGGCCGCAAGACCATTAACTATCTGCAGAAGCTGAAAAACGAAGGAACGCCCATCGTTCAGATGTGCCCGGGTCCGCGCGACCAGTTCTGGACCATGGCCGCCGAGATGGCCGATGCCGATATCTGCCGCCTGACGGTTCCCGGCGATGGTTCCGATCCCGAGATGCAGATCAAGATTGCACCTTACTGGATCAAGTGCGTGCGCAACGCCGCGAAGCTGATCCACATCAACTTCTACATGCAGACCCCGACCTACGCTTCCAAGGAAGCTGCCGTTGCCAACGGTGCCATGTACATGAACTGCGGCGCAGACTCCCTGCTCCCCATGGGCGTCACCAACGAGACTCTCAAGTACATGTCCGATAACTACCTGGTCGTCTTCGGCCACATCGGCGCACTGTCCGGCTGGCAGACCGGCCGTCAGGGCGGCTACAAGCGCATCGGCCAGACCGCCGAGAGCGCAATGCAGGTGTTCAAGATGGGCTACGAGTATCAGGAAAACGGCATGATGGCCATGACCGTCGAGCTGACCCCGATCGAAGTCACGAACGCCATCGCCAAGAAGCTGCGTGTTCCCGTCATTTCCATCGCTGCCGGCGGCGCTGCGGACGGCTGCGAAATGGTCGACTTCGACACCTTCGGCATGATGCCGAAGATGGCTTCCCACGCCAAGGTCTACGGCGAATTCTTCCCGTTCGCCGTCGAGGCTTATATGGGCTGGGTCGAGGATGTCCGCGAGGGCAATTACCCCGAAGAGAAGCACGGCTATCACATGGATGCCGCCGAGCTCGAAAAGTTCATGAACGCCCTCGAGAAGTTCTGAGATCGGTAGGATCCCCCTGTTTCCGAAAAAAGATGGGGGCCTACATCATTGCCCCCATCTTTGACCGGACGCAGCAAGCCGGAGTCCTGCATCAAGCTTTCGCGGGGCTCCGGCTTCTTCTTTCGGGCAACACCGCACGATCGCTTCCACGGGGTGCTTTGCGGAACTTTTGCCTGCAGATCGCTCTTGCCGCTTAATATCCATTGCGTTTTTCGGAGGATCCGTTATACTGAAGGCAACATGTCACAATGCCGCCTGCGGCACTTTGCGGGAATTCCGTCCGCAATTTGCTCCGGCCGGGGCATGCGATGTTGCCTGAAAGGAAGATGAAGCATATGACATCAAAAGAGCTGCCATGGAAAGAAATTTACGATCTTGCGGTGCAGTGCTGCCGATTCGGCGACGTCCGGAGCTTCACGGTGAGCT
Organism: Oscillospiraceae bacterium; assembly: GCA_963628785.1. Classification (GTDB taxonomy): domain Bacteria; phylum Bacillota; class Clostridia; order Oscillospirales; family Oscillospiraceae; genus Apopatocola. The sequence continues at coordinate 16,807 of CAVGGQ010000031.1, forward strand.
TCCTGCAGGAGATCCGGAAAATGGTCGGCTTTGATGAAGCGATCATATTTTATCTGGATGTCCGGCGGAAACTGGAGGATTATTACCTCTACAACATCAATCCCAAGTGGATGAGCCTGTATCTGAACTTCTATTCGCATGCTGACCGCGGTATGTACGGCATATCGCAGCGCGATCTCGAGCATCTGGACGATGTGTATGTCCATCAATGGAAATTCGAAGCGCCCGCGGAGCTCGTGCAGGACTATATCCGTCCGCGAAATCTGGTAAGCTCACTCGGCTTTCCGCTGCGTGATGCGGCAGGCAACGTGCGCACGGTCATCGCCTTTGACCGCCTGACTTCCGTTCCCTTTTCCGAGGCGGATATCGAGCTCATCCGTGCCGTCCGAAAGCTCCTGAATCCCTACCACGGCCTTCTTTTCGGCACTTCGGCCGGTCACGACAGCCGGAGGGCGGAGGAATACGACCTGACGGCCCGGGAGACCGAGATATTGAATCTGCTGCGGCAGGGGCTGGCTCCGGCCAACATCGCGCACATTCTTCATATCGCCGTTCCCACCGCCAACCGGCATATCGCCAATATCTATAAAAAGCTCAAAGTCAATTCCCGCGGGGAACTGATGGCGAAGATCAGCAATAATTAACGAGGATATTTTCATGCAGATCACATTTCAGACAGATGCGCGCACGAAGCTGCTGCTCGGTGCGGACAAGCTTGCCGATGCGGTAAAGGTAACGCTCGGCCCGAAGGGGCGAAATGTTGCCATGCATCAAAAACAGAACCGGCAGGGGGCAAGCCTCGCGGACAACGCGACGGACACGCCCGTGCTCATCACGAACGACGGCGCGAGCATAGCCGAATCCGTCGTTCTGCCGGACGCACTCGAAAATGCCGGCGCGCAGCTGTTGCGGCAGGCAGCCGTGAAAACGAACACCGATGCCGGAGACGGCACCACGACGGCGATCGTACTCGCGCAGGCTCTTGCGCACGAGCTCTTCCTTCAGGAAGGCGCCGGCGCGGATGCCATGGCGCTGCGCCGCGGCGTGGAAGCCGCAGGATGCGCCGCCTGCGAAGCCCTGAAGGAACTGGCCCGTCCGGTGGAAAACGAGGAAGGTCTTACGCAGGTGGCGGCCGTATCCTGTCAGAATGAGGAGCTTGCCAGGCTCGTCGGAGAGGCGTGGTCTGCCGTCGGCCGGGAAGGCGTCGTTACGGTCGACGATGCGCAGAAGCAGGAAACGACGCTGGAGATCCAGGAGGGCATCGTACTCGAGCGCGGCTTCCTCGCGCCGGAAATGGCGACAAACGAGGATAAGACAGCCGCCGAGCTGGATAACCCGCGCATTCTCCTGTGCGACAGCAAGATCGACAACGTGCAGGACATCCTGCCCGCCCTCATCTGCTGCGCGGAGGACGGATACGATCTGCTCATCATCTGCGAGGAGTTGAGCGGCGACGCGCGCAGCACCATCCTGCGCACGGATATGGAAGGCGACATAAGAATCGTCTGCATTCAGGCCCCGCTCTACGGCGACGGCCGCCGCTGGCGCATGGAGGATCTCGCGGTACAGCTCGGCGCCGTCTATTTTCAGCAGGTGTTGCAGATGGATCTGCGCTGCATTACGGCCGATGACTTCGGCACGGCTGAGCATGTGCGCGTCACGAAGCAGCGTACCGTCATATCCGGCGGCGGCGGTGACAGTGCAACTGTGGCCGATCGCGTGCGCGAGCTGCGGTATCTTGCGGAAAACGAGGATTATGAATTCAACCGCAAGCGCCACCGGGAACGCCTTGCGCAACTCTCTTCCGGCGTGGCGATGATCCATGCGGGCGGGCGGACGCAGACGGAGCTGTGGGAGCGCAAAATGCGCCTCGAGGATGCCGTACATGCCGCGCACGCCGCGCAGCTTGAGGGTATCGTCCCGGGCGGCGGCACGGCGCTGCTGCGCCTCATCCCCGCGGTGCGCGCCTGTGCGGAGAGCCTCTCGGGCGACGAGCGGACGGGCGCACTGTCCGTGGCCCGCACACTGGAAGCACCCGTGCGGCAGATCGCGGAGAACGCCGGGCAAAACGGCAGCACCGTCACGGCAGCGCTGCTCACGATGCCGGAGACCATGGGCTACGATGCCGAGACCGACCGCTTCACCGACATGATCGCGGCGGGCATCCTCGACCCGGTGCGCGTCACGCGAACGGCGCTTCAGGCCGCGCTTTCCGTGAGTGCGAGCATGCTTACGACGGAAGCCGCCGTTACCGGCAAGAAACTGCAGACGGAGGAATGATGCATTATGACGCAGGAGATCCTTTTTTCGAAATATGTTGAACAATATCCGCTGACCGTCCCGCAGAAGGCCATGGAGGAAGAGCTTCATATGCTCATCCTCGAGGAAAAGCAGCGGATGCAGTATGAAATGCTGACCGGGGAGGCCATGCACCTTTCGCCGCAGGACGAGCTGAACGAAAACATGGACGCGCTGCGGGAGGAAGCCCTGCGCCGCGCCAAGGAGAAGCTCGTGCTGCATGAGATCCTGGCGGCGCACGCCTTTCCCGTTTCCGAAGAGGAGCTTGCGGAGGAAGCCGAGACCATCGCCCGGCGTCAGAAAACGACCGTAGCGGATCTGAAGCGCTTCCTCGGCGAAGACCTTGCCATGCTCGAGGGCGACCTGCAAAATCGCAAGGCCGTCGCCTGGGCATGCGCGCAGATGAGAGAATGATCCCGTCGGAAAATCAAATGAAACAGGAGAAAACGGAATATGAATAAAGTTTGCGTAGTTACCGGCGGCTCCGGCATGGGACTGTCGGCCGCCAAATTCATGCCGAAAGACCGTATCATCGTGGTGTCGGGCCGCACCGAGAGCAAGCTGACCGCCGCAGTGGAAGAGCTGAAGGCGGCGGGTTTCGAAGCCTATGCCAAAGTCTGCGACACGCGCGACCGGGCAAGTGTAAAGGCTCTGGCGAAGTATGCCGCCGGACTCGGCGAGATCATCAACGTGATCCACGCAGCCGGCATATCCCCGGCCATGAATGTAACGCCCGAGGACATCATCCGCACCAATGCCATAGGCACCGTGAATGTCAACCGGGAGTTTTCCGCCCGCATGGGCAGGGGCAGCGTCATCGTGGACATCGCGTCCATGTCCGCCTACAGCCTGCCTTCCTTTGTGGCACCCCGGAATGCGTATCCTCTTGCCGAAACGAATGAAGAACTCTTTTTCAAAAAGACGCTGAAAATGAGCGGCATGATCAAGGACGACTACAAGAAAAAGGGTCTGGTCTATGCCATTTCCAAAAACTTTGTGATCTGGTACGCGGCGAAGTGCGCATTTGAGTACGGCCCCAAAGGCATCCGCGTGGTGTCGCTGTCCCCGGGCCTCACCGATACCGAAATGGGAAAGCTGGAATTCCCGTACGGCGGCCATATGCTGGCCACCTCCTGCGAGGAACGCATGGGAAAGACCGACGAGCTGGGCTTCGCCATCGCCTCCCTCGCCGACGAGCGCAACGGCTATCTTGCAGCCGTAGACATCCTCTGCGACGGCGGCACGATCACCGGCCAGAAGACCTTCAAAAAAGGCCGCAAATAATTCCGCGGCAACACCGCACAATGTCGTCTGCGGCGCTTTGCGGAAATTTTACTCCCGCATTTCGTTGCATTTTCTTGCAATACACAAACGCGGATTTTTTCCAAGGAATCTCTGAACAGGGGCTCAGTGAATCCAGCTCTGTCGAGGTTATCAAGTGTGTACTCGTTGCCAAGCTCTATGTTTTTATCACACCGATAATTAAGAAGCCTACGCAGAATGATCTCTGTATACTGACGGAGCTTTTGAACTTTGGTCCCGTATGATAAGCCGGGTAAATAAAATATTTCTCCAAAAAACTCAGTAATCAAGTTTTTGTACTCTTCGTTGTTATATCGGGGATGGTTTGCCATAGTTGTCACCTCCGTGAATTACCAATCGTCATCCAACAGCGCAGACAGGCCCTCGGCCTCATCCATCCACGATGGATCATATTTTGCTTTCTTCATCGGTGCGCCGCAGGACGGAGGGCTTGTCGCAGGACGCTTTGCAGTTTGAGCAGATGTACTCGTCAGGACGGAATAGGTGCGTCCGCTGCGTCCAGTGCGCTGATCTCTGAAACATACTGATCACCTGTTTTTATACCATACGAAGTGGTCGAATTTACGCTTTCTGTACGGAGTCGTTATTCCCAATTCATCGAGTTTCTGAGTGATGTAATCATTATAGGCGCTATAATCGAAAGTGTCCTGCCACCGCTGAATTTTCCCCTTTGTTATGTCAGAGAAGTAGCGCGGGAGGTACTCTTTCAGTATCGTATCCAAAATGGAGTAGTCATCCCGGCCATAGAGGTTATGGTTGTGATAGCAGCAATACTTCGATGCAAAAGAGAAAAGATTAATTCTGCCGTTGCTCCGCGCTATTTGATTCATCACTTCGGGATCACCTTCTGCTATGCGGGAGTCAATATCGGGAATGCCAACAATGATGCGGCACAACTCAACCATACTTATCAGACTTTTGTGCTGGGATAGGTGCGTGGAGTTTGTAATATCAATAAGCCCGATTTTCATAGCAACGACATCAGGATCATCATTCTGCGGGAACTTTTGTAGGCAATGGGTAATGAGCTCGTTCTCCGGGCCATAATTGTCGGTCCCTTGTACAAGAGCAGATGCTTCATCCAGAGTTTCGTTATTGATCACATCGCCGGAAACGTCACGGTATGTTTTTTTCGTTGTGCTTGGCTTCTGTACGGGCTTAATATCCACTGCACCACCGAGCGAGTAAAAAGCCGGGTTTTGCCCTGCCCGAAGGACAACACCCGCATTTACGAGTGACATCAGTGCAGAGTAAATATTCGGCATATGGTGTTTATCGCCATACAGCGGCAAGAGTGTTCTGTCGGCAAAGCTGGTCTGTGAGGACTGCGGTGGGT
>CAVGGQ010000032.1:0-21485 GCA_963628785.1 Oscillospiraceae bacterium
ATACCCGTAAAACACCGACTTTCGTGCAAAAAATTTCGCGATTAGAAGTGATGGATGGTTAAAGGACACCCCTTGAATCCCCAAAAGCTATTTATTCAGAGGTTCCTTAGCTGTCCAACTTCATTATGCAATCAACCTTGCAATTTCAGGGGAAAAATTGTATAATAAACAAATAGCAAAACAGCCGCTTTTTGGCGGAAAGAGAATATGGAAAGGGAGGTGGGCATTATGGACAACGCTCCGGAGTACGTGATCGAAATGCTCCACATCACGAAGCTGTTTCCGGGCATTCGTGCGAACGACGACATCACGCTGCAGCTCAAAAGGGGTGAGATCCATGCACTGCTCGGCGAAAACGGCGCGGGCAAGTCTACGCTCATGAGTGTGCTCTTCGGGCTCTATCAGCCGGAGGAGGGCATCATCAAGAAGGACGGCGTTGAGGTCAAGATCAACGACCCCAACGATGCCACGGCGCTCCACATCGGCATGGTGCACCAGCACTTCAAGCTCATCGATGTCTTCACGGTGCTCGACAACATCATTCTCGGCGCGGAGGACACGAAGTTCGGTTTTCTCGAAAAGAAGACCGCCCGCAAAAAGGTGCAGGAGCTTTCCGACCGGTACGGTCTGAAGATCGACCTCGATGCGAAGATCGAAGACATCACCGTCGGCATGCAGCAGCGCGTGGAGATACTGAAAATGCTCTACCGTGACAACGACATCCTCATCTTCGACGAACCGACCGCCGTGCTCACGCCGCAGGAGATCGAAGAGCTCATGCAGATCATGCGCGGCCTCGCGAAGGAAGGCAAGAGCATCCTCTTCATCTCCCACAAACTCAACGAGATCCTGGAAGTGTCCGACCGCGTCACGGTGCTGCGCAAGGGCAAGTACATCGGCACCGTCAACACCGCCGAGACGACGAAGGAAGAGCTCTCCCGCATGATGGTCGGCCGTCCGGTGCAGCTTGTGGTCGAAAAAACGCCCGCGAAGCCCGGCGAGGAAGCGCTGCGCATCACCGACCTCTCCGTGCCGTCCCAGATCCACAAGAACGATGCCGTCAAGCATGTGTCGCTCTCGGTGCGCCGCGGTGAGATCGTGTGCATCGCCGGTATCGACGGCAACGGCCAGAGCGAGTTCGTCCACGCCATCACGGGTCTCGAAAAGGCCTCCGGCGGCAAGATTGAGCTTTTCGGCAAGGACATCACCTATGCGTCCATCCGCCGCCACTCGCTCGCCGGTATGAGCCACATCCCCGAAGACCGCCACAAGCACGGTCTCGTGCTCGACTACACGCTCGAGCAGAATCTCGTGCTGCAGCGCTACTACGAGCCGCAATTCCAGCACGGCGGCTTCATCCGCTTCAACGAGGTGCGCAAGTACGCCGAGAAGCTCATCGAAGAATACGACATCCGCTCCGGGCAGGGTCCCGTCACGACGGCGCGCAGCATGTCCGGCGGCAACCAGCAGAAGGCCATCGTAGCGCGAGAGATCGACCGCGACCTCCCGCTCATCGTGGCGGTGCAGCCGACGCGCGGCCTCGATGTCGGCGCCATTGAAAACATCCACCGCCAGCTCGTTGCCGAGCGCGACGCGGGCAAGGCGATACTGCTCGTCTCTCTCGAGCTGGACGAGGTCATGAACCTCTCCGACCGCATCCTCGTTATGTACGAGGGCGAGATCGTCGGCGAGTTCGATCCCAAGAAGATCTCCGTGGAGGAGCTCGGCCTTTACATGGCGGGCGCGAAGCGGCAGGGTAAGGAGGAAACGAAATGAGCGAAGAGAAAACCTCCTTCTGGCACAAGGACAGTACGCGCTCCATCCTCGCGTCGCTCCTGTCCATCCTCATTGGCCTGCTGGTCGGTGCGGTGCTCATCCTCATCGTGGGTCTCTCCAACAAGTCGCTCGGACTCAAGAGCGCATGGGAGGGCATCCGGCTCGTGCTGCTCGGTCTTTTCAGCACCGGGCGCGATGCCGCCGGTGAGCTCACCTTCGGCTTCAACCCCACGAGCATCGGCAACATGCTCTTCCGCGCAACGCCGCTCATCCTCACGGGTCTCTCCGTGGCGACGGCGTTCAAGACCGGTCTCTTCAACATCGGCGCGCCCGGCCAGTATCTCGCCGGCACCTGCGCCACGCTCTTCATCGCGCTGAGCATCCCATCCGAGCAGGTCTCGCCCGTGATCATCTGGGTGCTTGCCTTCCTCGGCGGCATGCTCGCCGGTGCTCTCTGGGGCGCCATTCCCGGCCTCCTCAAGGCGCTGCTGAACATCAACGAGGTCATTGCCTGCATCATGACGAACTGGATCGCCGCGAATGTGGTCACATGGCTCTTTGATATCAGCAACCTGAAGAACATGGTGGAAAACACCAAGTCCGGCTACATCTACAAAACGACCTACAACAATGTGGCGACCTCGAAGCTCGGGCTCGACAAGCTCTTCCCCGGCTCGCAGGTAAACGGCGGCATTGTGATCGCAATCCTGCTCGCCATCCTCGTGTACATCGTCATCACCAAGACGACCTTCGGCTACGAGCTTCGCGCCTGCGGCGCCAACCGCCACGCGGCGCGCTATGCCGGCATCCAAGACAAGCGCAACATCGTCCTCTCCATGGCCATTGCCGGTGCTCTCGCCGGTGCGGCCGGCTCGCTCTACTACCTTGCCGGCAACACGGAGTTCTTCTGGACAACGTACCAGTCCCTCCCGGCGGCAGGCTTCAACGGCATCGCGGTCGCGCTGCTCGCGGTGAACAACCCGATCGCCGTCATCTTCACCGGCTGCTTCATGTCGATCCTCGACATTGCGGGTCTGCAGATCACGAACCTCACCGCGTACAACGAGTACATCACCGACGTCATCATCGCCGTGATCGTGTACATGGCGGCGTTCTCGCTCATCATTAAAATGTGGATCGGCGCACGCCAGAAAAAGCGGGCGGAAAAAGCGAAAGCGGCTGCGGAAGCAGCGGCTCCGGCAGCGGAGGAAGCTCCTGCCGAAAAGAGAGAGGAGGCAAAGAAGTAATGTCCTTTCTGATCCGACAAACGCTTACTTATGCCGTACCGCTGATGATCGTAGCGCTCGCCGGCATTTTCACCGAGCGAAGCGGCATCATCAATCTTGCGCTCGAGGGCATCATGATCTTCGGCGCGTTCATCGGCGTACTGTTCGTGCGCATCCTGCAGACCACAGGCTGCATGGATGTCGCCAAGGAAGCCTCAAACTGGGCGGCTCTGCAGGGCTACATGGTGCTCACCATGCTCGCCGCGGCGGCGCTCGGCGCGCTGTTCTCGCTCCTGCTCGCGTTCGCGGCCATCAAGCTGCGCGCCGACCAGACCATCGGCGGCACCGCGCTCAACATGCTCGCTCCCGCTCTTGTGCTGTTCCTCATCCGCGTCATCGTCAACCAGAACAACATGACGCTCCTCTCCGGCGACAGCGCGACATGGTTCATGATCAAGAAGACCATGCTCGGCTTCTCCAAAACGGACAAGCTCAATTTCTTCCAGGAAACGTTCCTCAATAAGGTCTATCTGAGCACATACATCTGCATTCTTGTGTTCATTGTGCTCTCGATCATCCTCTATAGGACCCGCTTCGGTCTGCGTCTGCGCGCGTGCGGTGAAAACCCGCAGGCAGCGGCCTCGCTCGGCATCAATGTTTTCAAAATGCGCTACATCGGCGTGCTCATTTCCGGTGCGCTCTCCGGCATGGGCGGCTTCGTCTACGCGATGACCACCGCCAACTGCAGCGCGAACGGCGATGTCGCGGGCTTCGGCTTCCTCGCTCTTGCCGTTATGATCTTCGGCAACTGGAAGCCGCTCAATGTGGCAGGCGGCGCGCTGCTCTTCGGACTTTTCAAGTGCGTTGCGGCATCGTACTCCACGCTCGACATCAACGGCGACGGCATCTACTGGCTGAACACCATCGGTCTCAACGGCCATTTCTACCGTCTGCTGCCGTACCTCATCACGCTCATCGTGCTGGCATTCACTTCGAAGAACTCCCGTGCTCCGAAGGCCGAGGGCATTCCGTACGACAAGGGTACACGCTGATGGAGGATCCGAACATTCTTCTCGTGGGCATCGCCGGCGGCTCCGGCGGCGGAAAGACCACCCTCACAAACAATCTCGTCAACCGTTTCGGCGACAGGGTGTGCATCGTCCACCACGACAACTACTACCGCGCACACAACGATCTCACCTACGAGGAGCGCACGCACCTCAATTATGACTGCCCCGAAGCATTCGAAACGGAGATGATGATTGAGCACCTGCGCCTTCTCAAGCAGGGCCGCTCCGTCCACTGCCCGGTGTACGACTTCAAGGTGCACAACCGCAGCGGCGAGACCATCACCATCGTGCCGCGCCCGGTCATCCTCGTGGAAGGCATTCTGATCTTCGCCGATCCCGCGCTCGTTGATCTCATGGACATCCGCGTGTTCGTGGATGCCGATGCCGATGTGCGTCTCGGCCGCCGCGTCATCCGCGACACCGAAAAGCGCGGCCGTACCGTGCGCAGCGTCATTAAACAGTGGCAGCAGACCGTGAAGCCCATGCACGAGAAGTTCGTGGAGCCTTCCAAAAAGAACGCCGACATCATCGTCCCCGAAGGCGGCAAAAACGCCGTAGCCCTCGACCTCATCATCGGACGGATCCAGCGACACCTCGATGAGAATTCATGATCGGGCGAGCGCCTCTCTTCCGGGCTTTCATTTGAGCGGAATATTGATCGATCCGTGCTTCCCGCAAGAAGGGAGGCACGGATCTTTCCTTTAGTCAATGGATGGTGAAGAATGAATATTGAATAGTGAATAATATTGGGGGCGAAGCCCCCCGCACCGCAATTCTTCATTCTTCATCATTCAGTATTCATTATTCATTCTATCATATCCGCCCGCGGGCGCGGAATTTCGCAAAGCTCCGGCATACAAAAAGCTCCTCCCGCAGTTGCCTGCGGGGGAGCATTTTTCTATTCGGCGGTATTGTAACCGTCGGGGTTGCGGCTTTGCCAGTTCCAGGTGTCGCGGCACATGTCTTCGAGCGTCAGCTCCGCCTTCCAGCCGAGCTCCCGCTCTGCGAGGGACGGGTCGCAGAACACCGTGGCCACATCGCCGGGGCGGCGCGCTGTGATCTTGTAGGGCACCTTCTGTCCGGTGACCTTTTCAAAGGCGTGTACCATGTCGAGCACGCTGTAGCCGTGGCCGGTGCCGAGGTTGAACACGAATACGCCGGTGCGTCCGGTCATGTAGTCCATGGCGGCCACATGCCCGCGCGCGAGATCGACCACATGCAGGTAGTCGCGCACGCCGGTGCCATCCGGAGTGTCGTAGTCATTGCCGAACACGCTCAGGCATTCGCGCTTGCCCGCCGCGGTCTGGGAGATGAACGGCATAAGGTTGTTGGGGATTCCGCGCGGGTCCTCGCCGATGAGTCCGCTCGGATGCGCTCCGACGGGGTTGAAGTAGCGCAGGAGCATGACCGTCCAGTCGGGGTGCGCGTGCGCGACGCCGGAGAGGATCTGCTCGCACATGAACTTTGTCCAGCCGTAGGGGTTCGTGCAGCCGCCGATGCGGTCGGTCTCCTTTACGGGCATGGTGTTTTCCGGGGAGTAGACCGTAGCGGACGAGGAGAAGAGGATCTTCTTCACGCCGTGCGAGGCCATGCTCTCGCAGAGGTTCATGGTGGAGTTGAGGTTGTTTTCGTAGTAGTGCAGCGGCTGGCCGACGCTCTCGCCCACGGCCTTGAGTCCCGCGAAGTGCAGTACGCAGTCAAAGGCGTATTGATTAAAGAGCGCATCGAGCGCGGCGCGGTCGGTAAGGTCGACATCGTGGAAGGCGAGGGTCTTTCCGGTGATCTTCTCCACGCGGCGAAGGCTCTCCGCGCTGGAATTGACGAGGTTGTCCGCAACGATCACGGTGTGTCCCGCGTTCAGAAGCTCCACGCAGGCGTGGCTTCCGATATATCCGGCACCGCCGGTAACAAGAACGGTCATAATTTTTATCCTCCTTGTTTTATTGCGGCATCGCGGAAGATCTCCGATGCCGCCGCTATTGTATAATGTTTTCTCTCTCAGCGCAACAGAAATTTTTTCAGCAGCATGTGCAGCGCTGCTTTTACTTTGTGCTCAGCTCAAGGTCCTCTTCGTCCACATGGTAGAGTTCCTTCTTGGAAAGGGCGTCGTACATTACGGGCACGACATAGAGCGTCATGAGCGTGGCGTAGAGGAGGCCGCCGATGCACGTTACGGCGAGCGGCTGGATGAGCGATGTCGCCTCGCTCTGTCCGAGCACCATGACGACGAGGCCGAGGATGGTCGTGATGCTCGTCATGAGGATGGGGCGCAGGCGCGTGACGGCGGCGTCCGCAATGGCGTCGCGCCGCTCCATGCCGCCGAGACGGAGCTGGTTGATATAGTCCACAAGCACGATGCCGTTGTTGACGATGATGCCGACGAGCATGATCATGCCGAGCATTGAGAGGATGTTGAGCTCCATGCCCGCGATATAGAGGGCGAGGAAGCCTCCCGTGAATGCGAGCGGGATGGTGAACATGACGATGAACGGCGACTTGAGATCCTGGAACTGCGCGACCATGACGAGGTACACGAGCAGAATGCCGACGAGCAGCATGATAACGAGCTGCTTGAGGGCGTCGACGATGGATTCGCGCTCGCCGGAGAATTCCGCCTCCGTGCCCTCGGGCAGGGAGAGCGAGGCGAGGGCCGCCTCGGCGTCATCGGTCACGAGCGTAACATTGTAGCCGTCCGCGATGTCCGCGGTCACATCGAGATAGCGCCGCTGATCGATGCGTTGGATACTCGAGAGACTCTCCGTTTCCTCGACGGTCGCGATGTCCGCGAGCGCCACGGTGTGGGTCGTGCCGTCCGCTGCGGTCACATCGAAGGTAAGCGAGCGGATGTACTCGGGCGTGATGGCGGTCTTGTCCGCCGTCTGCAACGACACGGTGTAGGTCGTTCCATCATCGGAGAGCTCAATGATGTCGGCCGAGCCCGTGAGCGCGGCGGCGACTTTCATATAAACCTGCGCCACCGTGAGCTGCTCGCGGATGGCTTTTTCCTTGTCCACGGTGAAATGGAGTTCCGAAGTCGGCTCCTCGTCCCCGGCGGAAACGTTCGTCGTTCCCTCCACGCCGGAGAGAAGCTCCGCCACGCGGTCGGCACTCTCGCGCAGATCGTCGAGGTCGTTGGAGTACACGCGCACGGTGATGCCGCTGCTCGAGAGCATCTGCGTCATGTACGACATGATGGAGTTTGCGTCCGCGTTCACTTCGCAGTCCATGTCGGCACACCGTTCGTTGATGGCGTCCGCCACGCGGCTGGCCTTATAGCCGTCCTCGAGAAGAACATAGTAGGTGACATCGCCATCGCTCGTCATGGAGGAGAGCATTGAGCCGGCGCTGTCGCCGATGGCTCCGCCGACCGTTTCCACACCATACACCTCGAGCATACGCGCCGCAGCTTCGTCCGCCGCAGCCGTCGTCTCCGCAAAGGAGCTGTCCTCCGGCATTGTGAGCGTGACCATCATCTGCGACATTTCCATGTTCGGCAGGAAGTTGAAGCCGCGCTGGAGCACGAGCGCCGCGCTGGAGATGAGCAGTGCCACGGCCACAAGCATCGTTACCGCCTTGTGCTCGACCGCCCAGAGGACGGATCTCTTGTATTTCGGCATAAAGCGCGTGAATGCCGTTTCCTTCTGCGGCTTTGCGTGCGCGAGCAGCTTGCCCGCGAGGGCCGGGACGAGCGTGAGAGCGACAATAAGGCTCGCGATGAGTGCGAAGCTGAGCGTGAGCACCATGTCGGTGAAGAGCTCACGCGTAAGCCCGTCCACGAACGCGATGGGCACGAAGACGCATATAGTCGTGAGCGTGCTCGCTGCGACCGCGCCGCCCACCTGCCGCGCGCCCGATACGGCGGACTTCATCGTCGATTCGCCGAGCGCGCGCAGACGGTACGTATTTTCAATGACAACGACCGAGTTGTCCACCAGCATGCCGACCGATATCGACAGACCCGAGAGCGACATGATGTTGGTGGACACGCCGGTGAAGTACATGAGCGTGAGGGCAAAGAGAAGGCTGATGGGGATGGAGCAGAGCGTGATGAGCGTCGGCCGCCAGTCGCGCAGGAAGAGGAAGAGCACGATGACCGAGAAGAGCGCGCCCCAGAGAAGGCTCGACATGATGGAGTCGCGCAGGAGATAAATGTAGTCGCCCTGGTCGAGGAGCGCGGTGAAGGTAAGTCCCGGGTACTTCTCGGAGAGCTCGTCGAACGCGTCGCGGATGTTGTCCGAAACGGTCGCTGTCGCGTAGGTGGACTGCTTGGAGAACATGAGGAGGAGGCCGTTGTTGCCGTTGAGTGTGGCATAGATCTCGTCCACATTATAGGCATAGACGATGTCCGCCACATCGCACACGCGGATGGGGTCGAGACCGTCGATGCCCATGTCGAGGATGACGAGGTTTTCGAGATCGTCCGCATTTTCAATGGCATCGCCGACCGTCACGATGATGCCTTTGCCCGCTTCATCGTACACATACCCGGCGGGCATATCGAAATTCTGTGCCGTAATGAGGCTCTTCACAGTGTCCAGCGTAATGACCGAGTGCAGGTCGGCGGCATCGAGCGCGGAAGCGAGCTGATCCTCGAGCGACTGCACGGCAGTGTCGAGCTGCGTCTGTGCCTGCGTGAGAGCGCTCTGCGCCGCAGCGAGCTGTCCGCCCGCGATCGAGAGCTGCGTCATGCCGCCCATAAGCTCGCCCGGCAGATTTTCAAGCTCCTGCTGCATCGCATTGAGTGAATCCATCTGCGTTTGCGCATCTGCCTCGAGCTGTGCATATTCCTCCTCCGCCTCGGCGATCTGCACGCGGAGCTGCTCGGTCTGCACGCGGGCAGATTCCACAGCGACGGCCTGCGAGGCGCGCGTCGTGCGCTGCGCGGTGAGATTTACATCGTTTAAGCTGTTCAAAGTCCGCACGCCGTTGAGGTCGGTGCAGCCTTTCGCGGTGAGCGCGGCGACGGTGTCGGCATCGAGGCCCGCATCTTCGAGCGTGGTGGAGCCGTCCATGCTGTCATAGGGCTCGCCGAGCGCTTTGGCATAGAGCGCGCTGTCCGCTTCAAGCTCTGCGATCTTTGTGTCGGTCGCGGCCAGAGTGTTTTCCGCTTTCTGCAGCGCGTTCTCCGAGGCCGTGAGCTGTTCGTTGAGCGCGTCGATGGCAAGGCGCGCCGCCGCAAGCTTTGCGCTCGCCTCGCCCGCAGCCGTGAGCGTGTCGGCAAGCTCGTCCGTGCTCTGCTCGATCTGATCGGTGATGCCGCTGCCGGAGTTCGTGAGCTGCGCCGTTCCGGCTTCCACCTGCGCCTTGCTCTCGTCGATCTCCTTCTGCGCGTCCTCAAGCTGCTGCCGCGCGTCCTCCATCGCCTTGTCGATGGCATCGGAGATCTCTTCGTTCATCGCATCGAGCTTGGCGTCGCTCACCTCGATGGTCATCGTCTGCTCCACGAGGCCGCCGGTCGTGATGCTCGCCACGCCCGTGGTGCCCTCGAGCGAGGGGATGACCGTTTCCTCGGCGAATTGGCTCAGCTCGTAGCGGTCCATTTCGGACGAGTCGACGGCGGCGACCATCACCGGGATCATCGATGGGTTGATGCGCATGATGCTCGGCGTGCCGATGCTGTCGCTCCAGCTTGCCGAGAGCGTCTGCGTTTTCTGCAGGATGTCCACGACGGCGCTGTCCATGTACGTGTCCTGCTCGAACTCGAGCATCACGAGCGAATAGTTCTCCGCCGAGGACGATGTGACCTGCTTTATATCGTTGAGTGTCGCCATGCTCTCTTCCATCGGCTTCGTGACAACGCTCTCGACCTCCTCGGGCGCCGCGCCAGCATAGGTGGTAACGATGATAACATAGGGATAATCCATGTTCGGCAGCAGGTCGGGCGTCATCTTCACATACGACATCACGCCGAACACCAAAATCGCCGCGACGGCGACAAGCACCGTAAACGGCTTTTTTACGCTGTAGGAGGTCATGTGGCAAAAATCCTTTCCGGAAATGATTTTCAACCTTATAATTTTATCACGAAGGGAGCCGATTTGGTGAATTTTTGTTGAACTTTCAGCCATACAGGCACAAAAAATCGGAGCACGATAAATTCGTGCTCCGATGAGATTTTTTAGGCAATACCGCATAATTCGGCAAGAACGATTTGCGAGCAAATTTTGCTTCCGAATGAGGCGCATTGACGCAGCAATACTTTGTGTATTGCAAGGAAATGTAACGAAATGCGGGAGCAAAATTTCCGCAAAGAGCCGCAGACGACATTGTGCGGTGTTGCCTTTAGTGTGCAATTGCAGGGGTCCTCTTGCTCTTGATGACCTGATAGACGATGATGCCGCCGACGATAACGAGGCCGATCACATCGGATTTCCAGCCGGGGTAAACCAGACCCAGGCCGCCGATGGCGGAGAGGATGCGGAGGTACCACGGCATACTGCCGCGGTAGTAGCCCTCGAGCGCCATGCCGATGCCGAACATGCCGACAAGAGAGGTAATGGCGATCTCGATGACCTGCCAGACGCTGGTGACATCCACGAGCACCATGCCCGGGTTGTAGGCGAGGATGTAGGGGATGATGAATGCGGCGATGGCGAGCTTTGTCGCGTTGAGTGCGGTCTTCATCGGGTTGGCGCCCGCAATGGCGGCTCCGGCGTATGCCGCGAGCGCGACCGGCGGGGTGATGTCGGCGACTATGCCGAAGTAGAACACGAAGAAGTGCGCCGCGATTTTGGGAATGCCCATCTGCACAAGGATGGGAGCGCAGGTCGTGGCCATAATGCAGTAGTTTGCCGTCGTGGGAACGCCCATGCCGAGCACGATGCAGCAGAGCATCGTGAGGAACAGTGCGAGGAACTTCGCGTTGCCGGAAATGGCGATGATGCCGCGGAGAATCTGGCTCGCGAGACCGGTCATCGTGAGGCAGCCGGCGACCATACCCGCCACGCAGCAGGCGACGCCGACGGAAATGCAGCTTTGCGTGCCGCCCGCAAGAGCCTCGAAGAATTTTTTCGGCGTCATGCGGGTCTCTTTGGAGAACATGCTCACGAAAATGGCGGCAACGGTCGCAACGGCGGCGGCGAACGCCATCGTGCGGCTGCCGGAGGAGACGAGCCACACCAGAATGACGAGCGGGAGCAGCAGGTAGACCCTTTTCAGAAGCGGACGGATGGGAGGCAGCTCGCTGCGGGGGATTCCGTTCAGTCCGCGCTTTTTCGCCTCAAGATGGACGCAGATGAAAATGCCGGTGAAATAGAGCACGGCGGGAATTATGGCGCGCACGACGATCTTCGAATAGGGCTCGCCGACATAGTCCACCATGAGGAATGCGGCAGCGCCCATGATGGGCGGCATGATCTGTCCGCCGGTCGATGCGGCGGCTTCGACCGCGCCCGCGAACTCGGGCTTGTAGCCGGTCTTTTTCATCATCGGGATGGTCACGGAGCCGGTGGTCACGGTGTTGCCGACGGAGGAGCCGGACACCATGCCGCACAGTGCGCTCGAAATGACGGCGACCTTCGCCGGGCCGCCCGCAGACGAACCCGCAATGGAGTTGGCGAGCTGAATGAAGAAGTCGGAAATACCGGTGCGTTCCAGGAAGGCACCGAAGATGATGAACACGGCGATATACTTGGAGCACACATTGATGGGCGTGGAGAGAATGCCGGTCTTCTGGTAGAAGAGGCGGCAGATAAGTGTCTGCACCGC
Organism: Oscillospiraceae bacterium; assembly: GCA_963628785.1. Taxonomy (GTDB): domain Bacteria; phylum Bacillota; class Clostridia; order Oscillospirales; family Oscillospiraceae; genus Apopatocola. The sequence goes on from CAVGGQ010000032.1 coordinate 11,780, forward strand.
TCCGAGGCCGAGACCCTTTTTCACGCCGTAGTAGTAGAGTGCGTAGAAAATAAAGAATCCCGCCACGACCATGATGGGCACGCCGGTGCTGCGGCGGCACAGTTCAAAGAGCGTGATGATGCCGATGATGCCGAGCACGACTTCATAGGTATAGAGTGTCGGCAGACGCAGCACGAGCTCGTTGGCGTTAAAGCAGAAGTAGAAAAAGGAGCCTGCGCCGAGAGCCATCAGCAGCCAATCATACCACGGGATGAAGTTCACGCGCGATTCGTGCTTGTGGCTCGGGAAAATGAGGTAGCCCGCTATGAGCAGGCCGCCGACGAAGGATGTCAGACGAACCTCGTCGAGCATGGCGGCGAACAGCGTCGTATATATGACATAGACGGAAAAGAGCGCAAGATACGCCTGCATGATGATTTTCGGCGTTCCTTCCCATGTGCGGGTGTTCGACTCACGGTCATATTTGCGCATAACCTCATCTAAATTTTTTGCGGCTTCATTGTTCATGGAATGCACCTCCGTGTGGATTGGGGAATGGCGGGCGCGATATTAACAAGATATTTATGCTTCCCGATACCCGAATTGCGGCAGCGGCGTCGAGCGCCGCTGCCGCAAGGATCCGGAATTATAAACGAAAGCCCGGCGAAGCGGGTCTCGTTTGAGATCAGTCGACGGTATCGACCGTGATGCCGTTCTCGGCGAAGTACTGTGCGGCGCCCTTGGCGAACGGAACGGCGATGCCTTCGGTCGCGAAGGTCAGGTCGATGTAGCTGCCTTTTTCGTGCAGAGCGACGATGTCATCTTTGCTCTCCATGATGGTCTTTACGATGGTGTAGGCAACATTGTCATCGAGGTCGGCGCGGCAGACGAGCGTGGCCTTCACGGTGATGGTGGTGCACTCCTCGTTGTAGGTGCTGTAGGTGCTGGCGGGCAGGGTGATCTCGGCATACCAGGGGCAGTCGGCCAGGAGCTTTTCCATGTGCTCGGCATCGATGCTTACGAGGGAGACCTCCTTGGAGGTGGCGAGCTCGGTAATGGCCGGGGTGGGGGCGCCGGCGGAAACGAAGGCGGCATCGATCTTGCCGTCCTTCAGGCTCTCGGCGCTGTCGCCGAAGGACTGATACACGGGAACGACATCGTCCACGGTCATGCCGTAGGCGGCGAACACGTCAACGGCGTTGAAGTACGTGCCGGAGCCGACATCACCGATGCAGACGCTCTTGCCCTTGAGATCCTCGACGCTCTTGATGTCGGGGTTCACGGTGACGATCTGGATCGTCTCGGGATAAAGGGCGCACAGGACGCGGAAGGAATCGATCGCGCCGGACTCGGCAAAGGAGTTCGTTCCGTTGTAGGCGTAGGTCATAACGTCGGACTGCACGGTGGCGAGGTCGTACATGCCCTGCTGCATGCTCACGAGGTTATCCTTGGAGCCGCCGGTGGAGACGACGTTGAGGTTGACGCCGGTTTTCTGGCCGACGACCGTGCTGAGAACGCCGGTGTAGCCGTAGTAGGTGCCGCTCTCGCCGCCGGTGCCGACGGTCAGATCTGCGGAAACGGTGGCGGCGGCATCCTCGCCGGAAGTGCTCTCAGCCGCAGCTGCAGAGGAGCTGTCGGCGGTCGAAGAGCTCGCAGAGCCGCAGGCGCACAGTGCGAACACCATGCACAGTGCCAATACAAGTGCAAGAATCTTTTTCATATCGTTTTCCTCCCTCAGCCCCGCATAACACTTTTGACTGTTTGTGTTGGTTTTGCAGTCTGCGAAGCTGAAATTTCGTATGTGCGTATTATATACACTTATATTCTCGATTGCAAGAGCAAATTTGCATTTTTTATAAAATTATTATGCAAAAAATTTAACAATGCAAAGCCTTAAGCTGTGTAATTCCACGAAAGGCCTCTGGCGCGAATTCTCCCAAAACAGCGCTTTTTCCCATATATGCAAACCACTCCCCCCGATTTTGGGAGGAGCGATACCCTATATTGTGTTTTGCGTCCGATTTACTTCGTTTTGCAGGACTCCGTCCGTCGGGCTGCATTTTTCTTCATTTCCTAGGGCGTTCTGCATGAATTCCGCCGGATCAGCAGTAGATATCCACCGCATGGTGGTGGGAACGGAGGGTGAGCTCTTCGTGTGCGCCGCCGTCTTCGCCATCGCGCGTCCAGGGCACCGGCTCTTCAAACGTGAATTTCACGTGGCTGCTCTGAATGACGGTAAGGCAGGGGCTGTCGTACGTCTGATTGATGACTCCGGTCAGAATACTGTTGACGTCCACGGCATCCCGCGGGCGGCGGACGAGGAGCACCTCAAACTTGCCGTCGGAGAGGTCGACGAGCTTTTCGTTCAGACGAACCATGCCGGCAACGCTCAGCGAGTTCGAGACCGCGCCGTAAATAAAGTCGCCCTCAACAACGCCGCTCTCGTGCTCAATACGGGCGGGATAACTCTTGATGGTGGCCAGCGCATTGATGCCGCCGAGCACGTACGCGAGATGCCCGAGGGTGCGCTTGAGCTCCTGATTGGTTTTATAACTCACCTCGGTGAATGCACCGAAAGCGGCAATATATGCAAAGTAACCGACGTTTTCCATTTCGCCCACGTCGTAGTGGAGCGGCTTGCCCGTGAGGATCATTTCCGCAGCCCTCGCCGGCTGGCGCATCGGAAGGCCCAGCGTGTTGGCAACATCGTTTGCCGTGCCCATCGGGATATAGCCGAGCTTCGGGCGTTTTTCCTCGCGGATGGTCATGAGGCCCGCGATGGTGTCGGAGAGCGTGCCGTCACCGCCGAGGCAGACAACGCGCTCATAGTTTGCGGCGTTTTCCGCAATGATCCCCAAAGCCGTTCCGGGCGCTGTCGTATAGAACACGGTCGGGCAGTAGCCGTTCGCGGCAAAAGCGCCCACGGCCGCGCCGAGGTTCAAGTCATTCATTGATCGCCCCGCCGCCGGGTTTACCAGCATCATCATGGATTTTGCCATGTTTGATCCCTCGCTTTAGATTTAATCAATATAAACATTATATCGGGTCGCACGCCGTTTCGCAACAGACATTCCGCATTTCTTGTTATTGAATGTATTAAGGAAACACCATATAATTCGGCAAGAGCGGTTTTCCGGATCTGCCGCAAATAAAAAACGATGCACCCGAAGGTGCATCGTAAAAAGTTTGAGGAAATTACTCGGCAAGCGCGTTCATCTTGGAAGCCATCTGGGACTTCTTGCGAGCGGCGTTGTTCTTGTGGAGCAGACCTTTGGACACCGCGCGGTCAACCGACTTGACAGCGGCTTTGTAGGCAGCCTCAGCGTTCTCCTTGTTTCCTTCCGTCGCAGCGGCGTCAAACTTTTTGATCGTGGTCTTGAGCTCAGACTTGTCGGCCTTGTTGCGCGCAGCGCGAACACGGGAGACGAGAACTCTCTTGGCCGAAGACTTGATGTTGGCCATTCGTTAGCCACCTCCTCCTATCAATTCTCCTGCGGATGAGGAACCCGCGTTTTGATATTATAAAGGAATGTCTCTGATTTTGCAAGCATTTTTTTCAAAAATTTTAAAATATTTTTCCTTGTGGTTAAAACGGATATGTGACCACAAGATATAGTCCGCATTCCATGTTTCACGTGAAACATTTGGGATGCCGCGAGGAAAAATTAAAATGTTTCACGTGAAACAGTTGCAAAACGCGAAGCACATCATTATAATAAGCGATGCTGATAAAAGCAGAGGTGAAGAGAGGGGGAGAGTGAAAAATGGGCAAAGTGATCGCCATTGCCAACCAGAAGGGCGGCGTCGGAAAGACGACTACCAGCGTGAACCTGACAGCCGCACTCGCAAAGCTCGGCAAAAAAGTCCTGCTCGTCGACTTTGACCCGCAGGGCAACAGCACCTCCGGCATGGGCGTATCGAAACGCAGCAACCCGTCGGCCTACGATGTGGTTATGGGTGTGGCGAACGCGGAGGACGCCGTCATACGTCTGCCGTACGGCTGGCTGCTGCCGTCGAACACCGATCTGTCCGGTGCAGAAGTGGAGCTCACGAAGCTCGATCGGCGGGAATACCGACTGCGCGAGGCGCTGGAAAGCATCCGCGACGATTTCGACTACATATTCATCGACTGCCCGCCGTCGCTCGGCGTACTGACGCTCAACGCGTTCACTGCAGCCGACAGTCTGCTCGTACCGCTGCAGTGCGAATATTACGCCATGGAAGGCGTAGCGGATCTGACGACTTCGGTGAAGATCGCAAATCGCCGGCTCAACAAGAATCTCTACATTGAGGGCATCCTGCTCACAATGTACGACAGCCGTCTGAATTTCTCCGCGCAGGTCGCGGACGAGCTACGGCGCTATTTCGGCGGACGCGTGTACGACACCGTTATCCCGCGCAATGTGCGCCTTGCGGAGGCACCGAGCCACGGGCGGCCCATCACAGAGTACGACACCGGCTCCAAGGGCGCGCGGGCGTACCTCGCCGCCGCCGAAGAATTTTTGCAGAGGCAGGGTTGAATATGGCAAAAGAAAAAGCATCCCGGCTCGGAACGGGCCTGAGCGCTCTGTTCGGCGAAGAAGAAAATGTGCTGGAAAAACCGGCGGAGCAAAAGCTTCCCATTTCTCGCATCGAGCCGCGCAAAGATCAGCCGCGCCGCGAGTTCGATCCCGAAGCCATTGAAGAGCTCGCCGCATCGATCCGCGAGTACGGACTCATCCAGCCCATCACCGTGCGGGCGCTCGACAAAGGGTATTACCAGATCATCGCCGGAGAGCGTCGTTGGCGCGCAGCCCGAGCTGCAGGGCTCAAGGAAGTGCCCGTGCGCATTCTGGAAGCGGACGACAAACTTGCCATGGAGCTTGCGCTCGTGGAAAACCTGCAGCGTGAAGACCTGAATCCCATGGAAGAGGCCGTCGGCTATAAGCGTCTTATGGACGACTACGGACTGACGCAGGAGGAAGTTGCCGGCCGCGTGCAGAAATCGCGTCCCGCCGTCACAAATGCACTGCGCCTTCTGTCGCTCGGCGAGGGACTGCAGAAAAAAGTCGCTTCCGGCACGCTGTCCGCCGGTCACGCCCGTGCACTGCTGCCGCTGAAAGACGAAGCCGTGCGCGAAAAAGCCGCTGAGGAGATCGCATCGCGCAGTCTGAGCGTTCGTCAGACCGAAACGCTCGTCGCATCGCTATTGAAGCAGCAAAAAGAAGAGCCGGATAAGCCGAGAAACAATAAGATCGTCGTCGATTATGTACGCGAAGCAGAAAAAGCGATGACCGATGCGCTCGGCCGAGCCGTAAAATTTCAGGGCGGACAAAAGCGCGGCCGTATTTCCCTTGAGTTCTATTCCGCCGACGACCGTGAAGCACTCATGGCAGCTCTCATGAAAATGGACATGCCGTGGAAAAAGCAGGAAGAATAACGCACACCGTATAATATAAAGTAGTATTAGGAGATAGAAAACATGTTAGACATCCGTTTTATCCGTGAAAATCCGGAGCTCGTACGAGAGAACATCCGCAAGAAATTCCAGGACCGGAAGCTCCCGCTCGTCGATGAAGTCATCGAACTCGACGAAAAGCTCCGCGCCGCCAAGACCGAGGCCAATGAGCTGCGCGCCAACCGCAACGCGCTCTCCAAGAAAATCGGCATGCTGATGGGTCAGGCGAAGAAAGATCCCTCCAAGCTGCAGGAAGCCGAAGCCGTCAAGGCCGAGGTTGCCCGCGAAGCCGCGCGCCTTGCCGAGCTGGAAAAGCTGGAGCCCGAATACGAAGCGGAGCTCACCAAGCGCATGATGCTCATCCCGCAGATGATCGACGCGAGCGTGCCCATCGGGCCGGATGACAGCTGCAACGTGGAAGTGCAGCGTTTCGGTGAGCCGGTCGTACCTGACTTTGAAGTTCCCTACCACACCGAGATCATGGAAAGCTTCAACGGCATCGATCTCGACGCCGCCCGCCGCGTCTCCGGCAACGGCTTCTACTACCTGCGCGGCGACATTGCCCGTCTGCACTCCGCCGTTCTCGCCTACGCCCGCGATTTCATGATCGACAAGGGCTTTGTCTACTACATTCCCCCGTTCATGATCCACGGCGATGTCGTGCAGGGCGTTATGTCCCAGAACGATATGGACGCCATGATGTATAAGATCGAAGGCGAAGACCTCTACCTCATCGGCACAAGCGAGCACTCCATGATCGGTTCGTTCATCGACCGCATCGTCCCCGAGAAGGATCTGCCCATCACCTACACGAGCTACTCCCCCTGCTTCCGTAAGGAAAAGGGCGCCCACGGCATCGAGGAGCGCGGCGTTTACCGCATCCACCAGTTTGAGAAGCAGGAAATGATCGTCGTGTGCAAGCCCGAAGAGAGCATGGACTGGTACGAAAAGATGTGGCGCTACAGCGTGGAGCTGTTCCGCTCCCTCGAGATCCCCGTGCGTCAGCTCGAGTGCTGCTCCGGCGACCTCGCCGATCTGAAGGTGAAGAGCTGCGATATCGAAGCCTGGAGCCCGCGCCAGCAGAAGTACTTCGAGGTTTGCTCCTGCTCCAATCTCGGGGATGCGCAGGCCCGCCGCCTGAAGATCCGTGTCCGCGGCGAAGACGGCAAGCTCTATCTCGCCCACACGCTCAACAATACCGTAGTCGCTCCCCCGCGCATGCTCATCGCGTTCCTCGAGAACCATCTGCATGCCGACGGCAGCGTTGATATTCCCGAGCCTCTGCGTCCGTACATGGGCGTCAAGGATCACCTCGAGAAGAAGTAATTTGGCCGAAAGGGGCGAAAAACGACGGAAAACCGCGTACGCATCCGAATTCTGCGCTGCGGTACCATGTCGCCGCCGGCGAAAATGTACCCCGGTGCGCCTCTCCCCCGCCGATCTCGAGACCGTCCTGCTCACGACGCTCGAGCCCGACCTCGCCACCGGTCTTCAAGAGCTGCATGAAGCGCCGCGTCCGGAGCAGCCCGAGTGGGAAAAGTTCCGGACGGGCCGAACCGTGTACGCCCTGCAACGGCCGCGCTCGCTATGGGAAAAGCTGCCCGTCAAGGTCTTCGACTACCGCGGCTTCCCGGAAGGACCCGTTCACCATGCATGGGACCTCCTCGGTGACGGCAGCATCTTATGCGTGAGTGCGCCCGGCTATACCGAAGGCGTGTGTGCGCTCCTTGTGCGCTCGCCGAGCGGGAAATTCGCCTCTGTTCAGTCGTCCGTCGCCATGTTTCAAACGAGCCTCGGCACGGAAAACGTCCCGATGGCCGGTTTCAACCGTCAGTATCAGAAAAAATCGCTCGCGTGGCTCACCGAAGTGAACCGCCGGAACGACTGTCCCGCCGTACTTTGCGGGCATGACCCCGAGGATACGCGGACCGAAATATAGTTTTAAGGAGCCGCCGATGAAGGAAAAGCTCGAATACCTGTGGAATAAATACAAAGATCTGATCCCCTACATCATATTCGGCGTGCTGACGACCATCGTCAACTACGTATCGTACTGGATCTTCGCCCACCCGCTCGGGTGGAGTACCGTCGTGAGCAACATGGGCGCATGGATCCTGAGCGTTCTCTTCGCCTATGTCACAAACCGCCGGTGGGTATTCCACTCCACGGCGAGCGGGACAAAAGAGATCACAAAGGAGTTCCTCTCCTTCCTCGCCGCACGCATCGGCACGGGACTCATGGACACCTTCATCATGTGGCTTTGCGTCGACAAGCTCGGCTGGAACGACCTCATCATGAAGCTTGCCTCCAACGTCCTCGTCGTCATCCTCAACTACATATTCAGTAAATTTTTCATTTTCAAGAAAAGAGACGAAAAATCGGCGAAATAAGCCGAATTTCGCCGAAAACGCCGAGATCCCGCCCGCGGAGCAAAATCCGCAGGCGGGATCCCTCATTATACGATTAGTTACTCCGACTTTTTCCTCTCATGCAGCGTGGGACTCCAGCCGTCGAGCGGCAGACGCTGCATCGCGCCGAACACCTTGCTGCGCATATCGGGATACTGCGCGGAGAGTACCGCGAGCAGGTCTTTGATCTCCTGCCGTTTGGAGGTGTGGTCCATCGGGCAGGTGCTCTTCACGACCGGCAAATTCAGACTCTGTGCGAGATTGGCGCTCCGCTGCTCACCGATATAGAGGAGCGGCCGAATCTGCGTCAGATCGGCGCGGGACATATAGGTCATGGGCTTGAAGCAGTTGAGCCGTCCTTCGAAGAGCAGCGACATCATAAATGTCTCCACGGCATCATCGAAGTGGTGACCGAGCGCGAGCTTGTTGCACCCATGCTCCTTGATGGCGGTGTTGAGCGCACCGCGGCGCATTTTGGAACAAAGAGAGCAGGGATTATCCTCCTGCCGCGCGTGAAAAACGATCTCACGAATGTCGGTCGGGATGCGCGTATAGGGAACGTTCAGTTCCTCGCACATTTTCTCGACGCCTGAAAAGTCCATACCAGGAAATCCGGCGTCGATCGTGAAGCCCTCAAGCTCATAGTGCGCGGGGTAATAGCGCTGAAGATACGCGAGAGAAGCGAGCAAAACCAACGAGTCTTTGCCGCCGGAGATACCCACGGCAATGCGGTCGCCCGCGGAAATCATATGATAATCATCGATGCACCGGCGCACAAAGCCGGTAAAAGCATTGAGAGTGTCCATGACAATACCTCGAAAAAAGAAAATTGATTCGGAGAAAAACGGAGAAAGATGGAGCAAAACGGAGTTTTAGAGAGATTGCTTCGCCGTAAATAAAAATATTGAAAAACACCTATTGACACGGCGGGACGGCTGTGCTATAAAAGATAGGCGCTCCACGGGGGATATTGTACCCGCCGCGCCTTGAAAAAGCAAGAAAATAAAATAAATATTGGAGGCACATCAATGTCCACTACGATGGTCAGAAAAGAGGACGTCGTCCGTAAATGGTACGTTCTCGATGCAGCCGGCAAGCCCATGGGCAAGACCGCCGCTCTCGCAGCCGACCTTCTCCGCGGCAAGCGCAAGGTCGACTACACCCCGCACGTTGACTGTGGCGATTACGTCATCATCATCAACTGCAAAGACGCCGTTCTCACCGGCAAGAAGCTGAGCCAGAAGTACTACCGCACCCACTCCGGTTACGCCGGCGGTCTCAAGGAGACCCGGTATGACCGTCTGATGGCTACCCGTCCGACGCTCGCCATGACGCTGGCCGTTCGCGGCATGCTCGCCAAGAACCCCACCCAGAAGTGGCAGCTTCGCCGTCTGAAGGTTTTCGCTGGCGCCGAGCACAAGCACGCCGCCCAGCAGCCCGAAGTTATCACGGCAGAATAAGAAAGGAGGAAGAACAATGGCTACATATCAGAGCAAGCGCCCCTACGCTTACGGCACCGGCCGTCGGAAATCCTCCACCGCCCGTGTCCACCTCATCCCCAACGGCAGCGGCAGCATCACCATCAACGGCCGCAGCCTTGACGAGTACTTCGGCCTCGAAACGCTGAAGCTCATCGTCCGTCAGCCTCTCTCCGCCACCGCGACGACCGAGAAGTTTGACGTCGAAGCCACCGTTGTCGGCGGCGGCATGACCGGCCAGGCCGGCGCCATCCGTCACGGCATCGCCCGCGCCCTGCTGAAGGTCGACGAGAGCTACCGCGGCACCCTCAAGGCCGCCGGTTACCTCACCCGCGATCCGCGCATGAAAGAGCGTAAGAAGTACGGCCTCAAAGCCGCACGTCGCGCACCTCAGTTCTCCAAGA
>CAVGGQ010000033.1:0-20754 GCA_963628785.1 Oscillospiraceae bacterium
TGATTAACTAATTTCTACCATGCAGGTGTCCAACTTGCACTTGCAATTTGCGAATTTTCAAAAAAATATGTTTCATATTATATTTTTTGTGGTATAATTAATCTATGTGACTGCTGCGGCGGGGATTTTCTCTGTCTTCGCCGTAAAAAAAGGAAAGAAGCAATTCTCCAAAGTAGGAAGAAAGGAAAGAAGCTATGTTTCCTATCGTAAGCAAGCGTCCCCTCAATGACGCCGGCACGGTTCTTGAGTATGTCATCAATGCCCCGCTGGTCGCCAAGAAGTGCCTGCCCGGCCAGTTTATCGTTCTGCGTCTGGACGAGTACGGCGAGCGTATTCCTCTGACCATTGCCGACTATGACCGCGAAGCCGGTACCGTTACCATCATGGTACAGCCTGTCGGCCAGACCACCCGCATGCTCGAGAAGATGGAGCCGGGCGAGTGCCTCGCCGACTTCGTCGGCCCCATGGGCAAACCCACTCAAATCGGCGGGCAGAAGCGCGTTTGTGTTGTTGGCGGCGGCGTCGGCTGCGCGATCGGCTACCCCGTGTGCAAGGGCTTCTACGAAGCCGGCATCGAGGTCGACATGGTCGCCGGTTTCCGCTCCAAGGACATCGTGATCCTGGAGAAGGAAATGCGCGAGCACTCCACAAACCTCTACATCTGCACCGATGACGGCAGCTACGGCGAAAAGTGCTTCGGCAACGCCAAGCTCGAGGCCCTCATCAAGTCCGGCCGTGAGTATGACGAAGTGTTTATCATCGGACCGCTGAAGATGATGAAGTTCACCTCTCTCACCACCAAGCCCTACGGCATCAAGACCATCTGCTCTCTCTGCCCGATCATGATCGACGCCTCCGGCATGTGCGGCGGCTGCCGTCTGACCGTTGGCGGCGAGACCAAATTTGCCTGCGTTGACGGCCCCGAGTTTGACGGTCACCAGGTCGACTGGGATGAGCTGATCGCCCGCAACTCCTTCTATGCCGGCGAAGAAGCCGCTGCCAAGGAGCATATCTGTCACATTACCGGAGGTGTGAGACATGGCTAATATGAGTATGAAGAAGAACCCCATTCCGGAGCAGGAGCCTCTGGTACGCAACAAGAATTTCGAGGAAGTCGCGCTCGGCTACACCGAAGAGATCGCCATTGACGAAGCGAAGCGCTGCCTCGGCTGCCGCCAGCATCCCTGCATGTCCGGCTGCCCGGTTCATGTCCGTATTCCCGAGTTCATTGCTAAAGTCGCCGAGGGCGAGTTTGAAGAAGCTTACAAGATCATCACATCCACCAACAGTCTGCCCGCCGTTTGCGGCCGTGTCTGCCCGCAGGAGAACCAGTGCGAGGGCAAGTGTGTTCGCGGCCTCAAGGGCGAGAGTGTCGGTATCGGCCGCCTTGAGCGCTTTGTCGCTGACTGGCATGCGGCTCACGCCGATCCGAATGCCAAGGTCGAGAAGCCCGTTTCCAACGGACACCGCGTTGGTGTTGTCGGTTCCGGCCCTGCCGGCCTGACCTGCGCCGGCGACCTGGCCCGCATGGGTTACGAAGTCACCGTGTACGAGCTGTTCCACAAGGCCGGCGGCGTGCTGGTGTACGGCATTCCCGAGTTCCGTCTGCCCAAGGCCATTGTTGCCCGCGAAGTTGCCTCTCTCGAGGCCATGGGCGTGAAGATCGTCACCGACGCCGTTGTCGGCCGCGCCATCTCTATCGATGAGCTGCTCACCGAGGAAGGCTTTGAGGCCGTGTTCCTCGGCTCCGGCGCCGGCCTTCCGCGCTTCCTCGGCATCCCTGGCGAGAACCTGCTCGGTGTTTACTCCGCCAACGAGTTCCTGACCCGCATCAACCTTATGAAGGCTTACCGTGAGGATTACGATACCCCGATCAAGCACCACAAGTGCGTCGCGGTTGTCGGCGCCGGCAACGTCGCCATGGACGCCGCCCGCTGCGCGAAGCGTCTCGGCGCGGAGCACGTGTACGTTGTCTACCGCCGCGGCATGGAAGAAGTCCCCGCCCGTAAGGAGGAGGTCCACCATGCACAGGAGGAAGAGGTCGAGTTCAAGCTGCTCACGAACCCGGTGCGCGTTATCGGCGACGAGAAGGGTTACGTCACCGGCATCGAGTGCATCAAGATGGAACTCGGCGAGCCCGACGAGAAGGGTCGCCGCCGTCCGATGCCCGTCGAAGGCTCCAACTTCGTGCTCGAAGTGGACGCCATGATCGATGCTCTCGGCACCAGCCCAAACCCGCTGCTCCGCATGACCACGCCCGGTCTTGAAGCGGACAAGCACGGCTGCCTGATCGCCGACGAGAAGGGCAAGACCACCCACGAGGGCGTGTACGCCGGCGGCGATGCCGTTACGGGTGCTGCCACTGTCATTCTCGCCATGGGCGCCGGCAAGAACGCCGCCACGGCCATCGACGAGTACATCAAGAACAAGAATGCCTGAGCTTCGACTCACTTGTTCCCATAAGCATTTTATCCGCCCCGGACTGAACCGGGGCGGTTTTTTTCCCGAACGCCTGAAATGCGGCTGAAGGAATGTGACACGGTGTTCCATATGGACGACGTTTTCTCCGTCCCGAGCAGCGCACGCCGGAACGCTTCGCCGAACCCGGCGGGAATGTCGACCGCGAGCGTTTTCTTGAAGAGGTGCTTCTTCCGCTCAGCCGTGACGAAAGCGTACGATACCGGCGTTTTGACTGTGCGACCATGACGCTCCTTGACGCGAAAGAGATCATCCTGACGCGGCTCGCCGTAACCGAAGGTGCCTACTCCATGCACCCCGACCTTGCGCTGTACTATGATTTGTCCGTCTTTCTCGACATTTCCCCCAACCGACAGCAAGACCGCATTCTCCTCCGCAACACCCCCGAAAAAGCCAACCGCTTTTTCAAAGAGTGGATCCCCTTGGAACAAAAATACTTCTCCGCTTTCTCGGTTGCGAAACGATGCACCACGCAGATAAAGATTTGACCGCCTGCATACCGGCAGATAGACTGACACGGCATCGGATTTAGTCCAAGGCCGTGTTTTTTCGGGATTCTTTCTTTGTCCTCTCAGCGGAAATACTTCACGGCGGAGGCGAACATTTTTATATCATATTCTCCGGGGACATTTTTATAGAGGCCGGCGCCGATGCGTTCGGCGTGACCCATTTTGCCGAAGACGCGGCCGTCGGGGGAGGTGATACCCTCAATGGCGTACGCGGAGCCGTTAGGGTTGAAGCGGATGTCGTCCGTTGCTTTGCCCGCAAGATCCACATACTGCGTGGCGATCTGGCCGTTCGCGGCGAGCTCGCGGATGAGCGCCTCATCGGCAAGGAAGCGGCCCTCACCGTGGGAGATGGGTACGCTGTACACATCGCCGACCTTCGTGTCCGCCAACCACGGTGAGCGGTTCGACGCCACGCGCACACGCACGATGCGGGACTGATGGCGCGCGATCGTGTTGTAGGTGAGCGTCGGGCAGGCGGCGTCCGTGTCGATGATCTTGCCGTACGGCACGAGACCGAGCTTGATGAGTGCCTGGAAACCGTTGCATATGCCGCACATCAGCCCGTCGCGCCGCTCCAGAAGTGCCGTGATTTCCTCCTTAACGGCGGCGTTGCGGAAGAACGCCGTAATGAACTTGCCGGAGCCGTCCGGCTCATCGCCGCCGGAGAAGCCGCCGGGGATGAATACGATCTGCGCCGAACGCAGCGCTTTCGCAAATGCATCGACGCTGCGTGAAATGCCGTCCGCCGTGCGGTTATTGAGCACCATGATCTGCGCCTCGCCGCCGGCGTCATCCACGGCGCGGGCACTGTCATACTCGCAGTTCGTGCCGGGGAACACGGGAATGAGCACACGCGGGCGAGCCGTACGCACTGCGGGAGCCGCACGCTCGATTTCCGACGCACTGAATGTCTCCATGGGGACAGCAGCTTCTCCGACTCTCGTCGGATACACACCCTCAAGCTTACCCTCGTAGAGCGCAAGAAGCTCGGCGAGCGAAGCACTCTCTTCACCGCGCACGAAGCTTGCCTCGTCTGTGATCACGCCGATGAGCTCGCCTTCGTTCACATCCGGCTGCACCTCGAGCACGAATGCGCTGCCGCAGCATCCGAAAAGCGTCTCGAGCGGCATGTCTTTCGTGCATCGGCAGCCGAAGCCGTTGCCGATGCACATTTTGAATACGGCCTCCGCAACGCCGCCGCAAGTCGGGACATACGCCGCCTTGGCGCGCCCGTCTGCGAGCATCGCGTGTACCTTTTCGTAGAGCTCGAGCAGCGCCGCTGTATCCGGCAGACCGCGCGCATCGTGCTCGCACGTTAAGAGCACGAGCTTATCGCCCACGCATTTGCACTCGTTTGCTACGATGCTGCCGGTTTTTTCCGTCGTCACGGCAAAGGAGACGAGCGTCGGCGGCACATCCATCTGTTCAAACGAGCCGCTCATGGAGTCCTTGCCGCCCACGGCTCCGATACCGAGATCCATCTGCGCGGCGAATGCACCGAGCAGGGCGGCCAGCGGCTTGCCCCAGCGCTCCGGCTCTGTGCGCAGACGCTCGAAATACTCCTGGAATGTGAGGTACACATCCTCAAACTTCGCGCCCGAGGCAATGAGCTTGCTCACACTTTCCACCACGGCGAGGTACGCACCGCAATAGGGATCTTTTTCGGTTAGATACGGATCGTAGCCCCACGCCATGAGAGAGCAGTCGTCCGTATGTGCGTGCTCGAGCGAGATCTTCTGCACCATGGCCTGGATGGGCGTGCGCTGATACTTGCCGCCGAACGGCATGAGCACCGTGCCCGCGCCGATGGTCGAGTCGAACCGCTCGACCAGCCCCTGCCGCGAGCAGACGCTAAGGTCCGAAACAAGCTCCCGCATTCCCGCACCGAACGCGGCGGGGATGCTCTTTTTATATTCCTGCGGTTTTTCCACTACGGCACAGATGTGCTTCTCGGCGCCGTTGGAGTTTAAAAAGTCGCGGCTGATGTCGACAATGGTCTTGCCGTTCCAGCGCATAACAAGGCGCGGCGACTCGGTCACATGAGCGACAACGGTCGCCTCCAGATTTTCCGAATCCGCGAGGGCGAGAAAACGCTCGGCATCCTTCGGCTCCACGACCACGGCCATGCGCTCCTGCGATTCGCTGATGGCAAGCTCCGTGCCGTCCAGACCGTCGTATTTTTTCGGCACGGCATTGAGATCGATGTCGAGCCCGTCGGCGAGCTCGCCGATGGCGACCGAAACGCCGCCCGCACCGAAGTCATTGCACCGCTTGATCATGCGGCAGGCCTCCACATTGCGGAAAAGACGCTGCAGCTTGCGCTCCTCGGGCGCGTTGCCCTTCTGCACTTCGGCGCCGCAGCTCTCAAGCGACTGCAGCGTGTGCGACTTGGAAGAACCGGTCGCGCCGCCACATCCGTCGCGGCCGGTACGCCCGCCGAGCAGGATGACGACATCACCGTCCTGCGGACGCTCGCGGCGGACATTTGCCTGCGGCGCCGCAGCGATGACCGCACCGATCTCCATGCGCTTGGCGGCATAGCCGGGGTGATAGATCTCGTCGACGATGCCGGTGGCAAGACCGATCTGATTGCCGTAAGAGGAGTAACCCGCCGCCGCCGTGCGGCAGATGGTGCGCTGCGGGAGCTTTCCGGGCAACGTGTCGGCAATGCTCTGCGTAGGGTCGGCCGCGCCGGTCACGCGCATCGCGCCGTAAACATAGGCTCTGCCGGAGAGCGGGTCGCGGATAGCGCCGCCGATGCAGGTGGCCGCACCGCCGAACGGCTCAATCTCCGTCGGATGATTGTGCGTTTCGTTCTTAAAGAGGAGCAGCCAGGGCTCTTCCTTGCCTTCGACCGTTACGGTAATCTTCACGGTGCAGGCGTTGATCTCCTCGGACTCGTCGAGCTTGTCGAGCTTGCCGGTCTTGCGCAGATACTTGACGGCGAGCGTCGCCACATCCATGAGATTTACCGGCTTTGTGCGCCCGAGCAGTTCGCGCGTTTTGAGATACTCGCGATAGGTCGCCTCCGCGTTGGGATCCTCGAAGCGCATGGAATCGATCGTCGTGGAAAATGTCGTGTGGCGGCAGTGATCCGACCAGTAGGTATCGATCATGCGAAGCTCTGTGAGCGTCGGGTCGCGGTGCTCCGTGCGGAAATAGTCACGGCAGAAACGGATATCGTCGAGGTCCATGGCGAGAGCGCGCTCGCGCACGATCTCGGCAAGACCCTCATCCTCGAGCGTGGAGAAGCCGGTGAGCGTCGCCACCTCGGTCGGAATATCGTAAGGGATTTGCAGCGTCTCGGGGAGCGCAAATGATGCCTCGCGCGAATCCACGGGGTTGATGACATGCTTTTTCACCTCCGCGATCTCGCTCTCGGTGAGCTCACCGTAAAGGAGATACACCTTCGCCGTGCGCACATCGGGGCGCTCGCCCTGCGAGATGATCTGAATGCACTGCGCGGCGGAATCGGCGCGCTGATCAAACTGCCCTGGCAGATACTCCACGGCAAAAACGCTCGCGGCGTCCGTATCGGCCTCGGCCCGGACAATGTCGACCTGCGGCTCGGAAAACACCGTTTTCACGGCGTAGTCAAAGAGCTCGGGCGTGATGTTCTCCACATCGTAGCGGTTGAGAATGCGCACGTTTTCCAAATGTGTCACGCCGGGCAGTTGCCGCGCCTCGTCCAGAAGGGCGCGCGCATCGTTGGCAAGCTCCGGCTTTTTTTCGACAAATACACGATAGACCATAGCTCAATTCTCCTTTCCGAGCGCCTGCAGCGCCCGTGCGCCTATATCGCGGCGGCAGAATGCGTTGCCAAAGTGCACATGGGAAGTTCTCTCGTATGCGGCCTTCACGGCCTCAGGCAGCGTGGGAGCCACAGCGGTCACACCGGCCACACGCCCTCCGGAGGTGACAAGCACGCCGTCGCCTCGAAGCTGCGCTCCGGCAATGAATGTGTGCTCCGCGGCATTGCCGTCCATTGTGAGCGGGAAGCCCTTTTCGTAGCTCTGCGGATAACCCTCGGACGCCATCACGACGCAGCACGCGCACGCATCGCGAAACCGCACCGGTGTGTCGCGCAGCGTCGCGTTCGTAGTTGCCATCATCACAGTGAGCAGATCGCTCTCCAAAAGCGGCAGCACCACCTGCGTCTCGGGGTCGCCGAACCGGCAGTTGTATTCAATGACCTTCGGCCCGTCCGGCGTGAGCATCAGCCCAAAATAGAGGCACCCGCGGAAGGTGCGCCCCTCGGCACGCATGGCGCGGATGGTCGGCAGGAAGATCTTCTCCATGCATTCTTCCGCGATTTCCTTCGTATAGAAGGGGTTCGGCGCAATCGTGCCCATGCCGCCCGTGTTGAGCCCCTCGTCACCGTCAAGTGCGCGCTTGTGGTCCATGGAGGACACCATCGGCACGACCGTCTCGCCGTCCGTAAAGGAGAGCACGGAAACCTCGGGCCCGGTGAGAAATTCCTCAATGACCACATGCCGCCCGCTCTCGCCGAAGCGCCCGTCGCGCATCATAGACATGACGGCGTCCTTCGCCTCTGCGCGGCTCTGCGCAATGATAACGCCCTTGCCGAGCGCAAGACCGTCGGCCTTTACCACGACCGGAACAGCGGCGGTATCGAGATAGGCAAGCGCCGCATCCATGTTGTCGAATGTCTCGTACTGTGCCGTCGGAATGCCGTATTTTTTCATGAGGTTTTTGGAAAATACCTTGCTGCCCTCGATGATCGCAGCCGCGCGGTTCGGCCCGAAACAGGGAATGCCGACCGCATTGAACGCATCTACCGCGCCGAGCACAAGCGGGTCGTCCGGCGCCACCACGGCGTAGTCGATTTTTTCCCCTAAAGCGAGGGCAACAAGACCGTCAATATCTTTCGCACCGACCGGAACGCACCGCGCATCCGCAGCAATACCACCGTTGCCGGGCGCCGCGATGATCTCCGTTACATCGGGATTTTCGCGCAGCTTCTTGATGATGGCGTGCTCGCGCCCGCCGCCGCCTACGACCAGCAGCTTCATATGTTTTTCCTCCCGCTTCATTTTCAGTGATGGAAAAGACGTAGACCCGTAAACGCCATGACCATATCGTAGTCATCGCACCGGGCGATAATGGCGGCATCGCGAATGGAACCGCCGGGCTGGGCAATATAGCGCACGCCGCTCCGATAGGCGCGTTCGATGTTGTCGGCAAAAGGGAAGAACGCATCGGACGCCAGTGCCGCACCGCTCCGCGTGGAGAGGTAAGCGCTGATCTCGTCCGCCGTCAGCGGTTCGGGACGGCTGCGGAAATACTTCTGCCAAATGCCCTCGGCGCACACATTCTCTTCATTTTTATTAATGTATCCGTCAATCACATTGTCGCGCTCGGCGCGGGAGAGCTCATCGAGGAACGGCAGATCGAGCACCTTGTCGTACCGGCGAAGATGCCATGTATCCGCTTTGTTGCCGGCAAGGCGCGTGCAGTGGATGCGCGACTGCTGTCCCGCGCCCACGCCGATGGCCTGTCCGTCCATCGCGTAGCACACGGAGTTGGACTGCGTGTATTTGAGCGTGATGAGGGCGACAATAAGGTCGCGCTGCGCCGACTCGGGCAGAACGGTATTTTTCGTAACGATGTTCTCGAGAAGGGAATTATCGATGCGGCAGGTGTTGTGCCCCTGCTCGAATGTCACGCCGAACACCTGCTTTTTCTCGATTGCTTCCGCCTCGTAGTCGGGGTCGATGCGGACGATATTGTAATTGCCCTTGCGCTTCGTGCGCAGGATCTCGAGCGCCTCCGGCTCATAACCTGGCGCGATGACGCCGTCGGACACTTCGCGCTTGATGAGCTCGGCGGTCTTGGCATCACACACATCGGAAAGCGCGATCCAGTCGCCAAAGGAGCTCAAACGGTCGGTGCCGCGTGCGCGGGCATAAGCGCACGCGAGAGGGGAGTCGTCCAGACCCTCGATATCATCCACGAAGCAGGCGCGCTTGAGCTTATCCGAAAGCGGCAGACCGAGCGCCGCACTCGTGGGGCTCACATGTTTGAAGGACGCTGCACACGGCATCAGCGCCGCCGCGCGCAGCTCACGCACGAGCTGCCAGGAATTGAGTGCATCGAGAAAGTTGATATAGCCGGGGCGGCCGCAGAGGATCTCCACCGGAAGCTCCGCACCGTTTTCCATATAGATGCGGGCCGGCTTCTGATTCGGGTTGCAACCGTATTTGAGAGCAAATTCTTTCATTTTCGGTCCCCTTTTTTATACGCGAAGTTCCGAGCGGATATCGCTGTCGGGATAACGGGCGAGAATGGGCTGCACGGTATCGCGGAGAAACTCCTCCACCTGCGGCACGCAGCGCCCAATATAGAGCGAGGGGTCAAGCTGCGATACGATCTCTTCACGGGTGAGCGGGAAGAGAGGGTCATTCGCAATGCGGTCAATGAGGTCGTTCGTGCCGCCCTCGAGCTTCACCTGCCGCGCCGCGGCGTGCGAATGGACGCGCAGCGCCTCGTGCAGCTCCTGCCGGTTTTCGCCGCGCTTGACGCTCTCCATCATGATGTTTTCCGTTGCCATAAACGGCAGCTTCTCCATCACGCGGCGAGTCACCACGCGCTCGTACACCACAAGCCCCTGCGTGATATTCATATATATATTGAGAATGGCGTCCACCGCCAGAAACGCCTCGGACACCGAGATGCGCTTGTTCGCGCTGTCATCGAGCGTGCGCTCAAACCACTGCGTGCCGGCCGTCATGGCGGGGTTGATGCTGTCGGCGATCACATAGCGCGCGAGAGAGGAAATGCGCTCGCTGCGCATGGGATTGCGCTTATATGGCATCGCGGATGAACCGATCTGGTGAGCCTCAAACGGCTCCTCCATCTCCTCAAACGACTGCAGGATGCGCAGATCGTTCGAGAACTTGTACGCGCTCTGCGCAAAGCCGGAGAGCACGGCGAGAAAGTAAGAGTCCACCTTGCGGGAATAGGTCTGCCCCGATACGGGCACGCATGCGTGAAATCCCATCTCCTCGGCAATGAGCGCCTCAAGACGGCGCACCTTTTCCTCGTCACCGGCGAAAAGCTCCATAAAGCTTGCCTGTGTGCCGGTCGTTCCCTTGCTGCCGAGAAGACACAGCCGGTCAAGCTGGAATTCAAGATTTTCCATATCCTGTGTGAGCTCATACATCCAAAGCGTCGCGCGCTTGCCGACGGTCGTGAGCTGCGCCGGCTGCAGATGCGTGTAGGCGAGGCAGGGGAGAGCCTTATATTTCTCGGCAAAGGCCGAAAGATTGCGGAGCACTTGAGCCGCTTTCTTGAGCACGATCTTCGATGCCTCGCGCAGAATGATGACATCCGTATTGTCGCCGACATAGCAGCTCGTTGCGCCGAGATGAATGATGGGCTCGGCGCTCGGACACTGCTTGCCGTAAGCGTAAACGTGCGACATCACATCGTGGCGCACCTCGCGTTCACGTGCCTCGGCGACATCGTAGTTGACATCGTCGCGGTGCGCTTCCATTTCCCCGATCTGCTCATCGGTGATGTCAAGCCCCAGCGCTTTTTCCGCGCGTGCGAGCGCGATCCACAGCCGCCGCCATGTGCGGAACTTGAAGTTTTCGGAGAAAATATGCTGCATTTCCGCGCTCGCGTAGCGCGTGGAAAGAGGGGAAACGTATCCGTCCTTATCGGCCGCCATACTCGGCACCTCCGTTTTTGTTGATGAGGGAATGCTCCGTCTCGCCGGTCTCCAGATCCACCGCACACACATAGAGCGAAATGCGGTTGTCGGCATCGAGATTTTCCCATATCTCCCGCGTCAGCGCACCGATGTCATCGGGAACGGCCATGCGCTCCGGCTCGCCCTGAAAGGTCGGCAGGGGAGACCCGTCACCGACATAGGTGTGGATGAAATGCCCGACACCCGGGAGAGCGGGGTAGCAGTAGTGATAATGGCTGCAAGCGGTGCCTTCGGCATCCGCGCTCTTGAGAATGCTCATCTCATAGGTGAAGTCATTCCCGGAAAATGTCAGCATGCCGCTGATGCGCGGCGTGAAGTTCGGCGCGTCCGGTTCAAAGGAGCGGGACGAGAGCGCCTCCTCGAAGCTCTTTTCCTCGGCAAGCCCCCGGAACACGGTGTCCGTCTGGTCGCCGTTCGTGACGATGAGCTTATTGTCGGCGCGCCGAACGGCGGCATAGATGATGAGAGAAGGGTCTTCGACAAGCACTTCATCGTACGGCCGCGTATAGAGCGTCTCGCCCTCCAAGGCAAAAACGCGATTGCGGCTGTTGGCGCTGCGCCCCATAATGAAATAGGCGGAAACGGCTTTTTTGCCGTTCGGTGTTTTTCCGATGACGATGCCGCGCCCTACATATGAATTGCCCGCGAGAAGTTCGCGCGGCGTTTTGCATGCATAGATGTTCATACCCGACTCCCTTCCTTATCCTTTTTCAGCTTTGCGGCGACCATCTCCGCCGCCTGCGGCAGAAGGATCCACTCCGCCTGCTCCATCACGCGCCGCTGCAGCACCTCGGGCGTGTCGCCCGGGAGAATGTCCACGGCCTTCTGCAGAAGAATTTCTCCGCCGTCCGGTATCTCGTTTACATAATGTACCGTTGCGCCGGTCACCTTTCCGCCTCTTGCGAGCGCGGCCTCATGCACATGCAGCCCGTAGAAGCCCTGCCCGCAGAACGAGGGAATGAGCGAGGGATGGATGTTGATGATGCGCTTCGGCCATTTCCTGGTGAAATCGGCGCTCAAAATGCTCATGAATCCCGCAAGAACGATCATGTCGATGCGGTTTTCGGAAAGACACGCCGAAACGGCGTCCTCAAACGCCTCTTGGCTTTCAAATTCGTGCCGCAGGATCACGGCGGTCTTCACGCCCGCACTCTCCGCACGCTTTAAGGCATACGCCCTGGCGCTGTTCGATAAAACAAGCGCGATCTCGCCGCTCACTATTTTTCCGGCAGAGTGCGCATCAAGCAGCGCCTGCAGGTTCGTACCGCCGCCGGAAACGAATACGGCGATGCGCGTCAGCATAGCTCTACCTTTTCGGCTCCGGCACAGACCATGCCGATCGGATAGGCATCCTCGCCGTTTTCGCGGAGAATTTCGAGCGCACGCGGCGCATCCTCGGCGGCGACCACAACGCTCATTCCGACGCCCATGTTGAATGTGTTGAACATATCGCGCTCGGGAATATTGCCGGCCTTCGCGATAAAATCGAAGATCGCCGGCACGCGCACATTCTCGCGGGTGATTTTGGCGCAAAGCCCGTCGGGAATGCTGCGGGGAATGTTCTCATAAAAGCCGCCGCCCGTGATGTGTGAAACACCCTTCACGCGCACGGCATCGAAAAGCGAGAGCATGGGCTTCACATAGATCTTCGTCGGCGTGAGCAGCGCCTCGCCGAGAGAACGCCCACCGAACTCCGTGCGCGGAGAAGCGAGGTCGGCGTGCTCTGCATCAAGCACCTTGCGCACGAGCGAGAAGCCGTTGGAATGCACGCCGCTCGAGGGGAGTGCGAGTATGACATCGCCCTCGCGCATGGAGGAATTATCAAGGATCTTCGCCTTATCGACCACACCGACGGCGAAGCCCGCAAGGTCGTATTCGTCCTCGGGGTAAAAGCCCGGCATTTCCGCCGTCTCGCCGCCGATGAGCGCACTGCCGCTCTGCACGCAGCCCTCGGCCACGCCGGATACGATCTCCGCAATGCGCTCGGGCACATTCTTGCCGCAGGCAATGTAGTCGAGGAAGAGAAGCGGCTTTGCACCGCAGCAGATAATGTCGTTGACGCACATGGCAACGCAGTCAATGCCGACGGTGTCATGCTTGTCCATAAGAAAAGCGATCTTGAGCTTCGTGCCGACACCGTCCGTGCCGCTCACGAGCACCGGATGTTCCATGCCTGTGGTGTCCAGCTCAAAAAGCCCGCCGAAGCCGCCGATGTCCGAGCAGACGCCTGCAGTCATCGTGCGTGCGATGTGGCGCTTCATAAGCTCTACCGCACGATAGCCCGCCGTGATGTCCACACCGGCGGCCGCGTAGCTTTCCGAATGAGAATTATGATTCATGAGCCGATCCCTTACCTTTCGAGATTTTTTCTTCAAAGCGGTTTTTCTGCGTTTCGGACGGTGTCGCCGTAGGGTATACGCCGTCAAAGCAGGCCGTGCAGTAGCCCTTGCAGTGTACGCCGTAGGCGAGTGCCTTCGTGTTCTCCACGCTGAGATACCCGAGCGAATCCACACCGATGATCTGTGCGATCTCCTCCACAGTGTGACGGCAGGCAATGAGATTGTCGCGCGAATCGATGTCCGTGCCGTAATAGCAGGGGTTGAGGAACGGCGGTGCCGACACGCGCATATGCACCTCTGCCGCCCCGGCCGAGTGCAGAAGCTTCACGATGCGCGCGCTCGTGGTACCGCGCACGATGGAGTCGTCGATCATCACGACGCGCTTGCCGCGCACAACTTCTGAGATGGGGTTGAGCTTGATGCGCACTTTGTCCTCGCGGCTCTTCTGACCGGGAGCAATAAACGTGCGCGCAATATATTTGTTCTTGATGAAACCGATCTCGTACGGAATGCCGGACTGGCGCGAGTAGCCGATGGCGGCGTCAATGCCGGAATCCGGCACGCCGATAACGACATCGGCCTGCACCGGATGCTCCAGCGCGAGGAACGCCCCGGCCCGCATGCGCGCCGTGTGTACCTGGCATCCGTCAATGACGGAATCGGGCCGCGCGAAGTAAATGTACTCAAATACGCACAGCGACTGCGGCTGCCGTCCGCAGTGGTCACGGATGCTTCGCACGCCGTTCTTGTCGAAAACGAGGATCTCGCCGGGCTCAACATCGCGGATGAACGAAGCATTTACCGCATCGAGCGCGCACGATTCGCTCGCCACCACATACCGTCCGTCCTCCGTCTGCCCGTAGCAGAGCGGGCGGAAGCCGTGCTCATCGCGCGCAACAATGAGCTTGGAGGGCGACATGATAACGAGCGAGTACGCCCCGTCGATCTTGCTCATCGCGCGGTTGACTGCCTCTTCAATGGAGCCGGAGGTCAGGCGCTCCTTTGTAATCATGTACGAGATCACTTCGGTGTCGCTGGTCGTGTGGAAGATGGAGCCTTCAAGCTCCAGCTTTTCCCGCAGCTCGTAGCTGTTGACGAGATTGCCGTTGTGCGCGAGTGCCATGTGTCCCTTGATGTGGTTCACGACGATGGGCTGCGCATTGCTGCGGTCGTTGCTGCCGGTCGTGCCGTAGCGCACATGCCCCACGGCCATGCTGCCGGTCCCGAGCGAGGAGAGCCGCTCCGACGTGAACACATCGTTTACGAGCCCGATGTCCTTATACGACTGAAAAACTCCGTCGTCATTGACGACAATGCCGCAGGATTCCTGCCCACGGTGCTGCAGGGCGAAGAGCCCGTAATAGGTCATGCGGGCGACATCGTAGCTGTCCGGACTGTAAACGCCGAACACGCCGCATTCTTCGTGTATGCCGCTCATGCCTTATTCGCCGAACACACGGTGCATCATCTCACGGTAGGCGTCTTCCACACCGCCCATGTCGCGGCGGAAACGGTCCTTGTCGAGCTTCTCGTTCGTCTGCAGATCCCAGAAACGGCAGGTGTCGGGGGAGATCTCGTCGGCGAGCACGATGGTGCCGTCCGGCAGACGTCCAAACTCGAGCTTGAAGTCCACAAGATGCACGCCGAGCGAGCGGAAATACTCCGAGAGAACGGTGTTCACGCGAAACGCCATGGACTTGATGGTATCGATCTCCTCCTGCGTGGCGAGCTTGAGCGCGAGCGCATGGTAGGCGTTGAGCAGAGGATCGTGCAGCTCGTCGTTTTTGTAGGAAAACTCAATAGTCGGGGAATCGAAAACAATGCCTTCCTCCACGCCGTAGCGCTGCGCGAAGTGACCGGCGGACACATTGCGGATGATGACCTCGAGCGGGACGATGGAGACCTTCTTCACGGCGGTCTCACGCTCACTCAGTTCCTCAACAAAGTGCGTGGGAACGCCGTTTTTCTCGAGCAGCTGCATGAGGTAGTTCGTCATGCGGTTGTTGACAACGCCCTTGCCGACAATGGTGCCCTTCTTGAGCCCGTCGAGCGCCGTGGCGTCATCCTTGTAGGAGACGATGACGACTTCGGGGTCATCCGTTGCGTAAACCTTTTTCGCTTTGCCTTCGTAGAGCTGTACCGTTTTTTTCATGACCAAGATCCTCCGATTCTTTTTTTCTTTTTATTATGGTTGTATTTGAAATTTGCGTTTTACTCCGATAAAAGCCGCTCTTCCACGGCCGCGTCCTTGGCGAGGACTTTTTCCGCATCGGCCCGCCGCTTTTCCGACAGCTTTTCGGCAAGCTCCGCATCCTCTACGGCGAGGATTTCGGCAGCTAAAAAGGCGGCATTGGATGCTCCGTCTATCGCGACAGTTGCCACAGGGATCCCCGAGGGCATTTGTACTGTAGACAGAAGAGCGTCCAAGCCGCCTAACTGTGCAGACCGGATCGGTATTCCGATCACCGGCAGTGTTGTATTGGCCGCAATGGCCCCGGCCAGGTGCGCAGCCATCCCCGCTGCGGCAATGAGCACACCAAACCCGTTCGCGCGCGCACCTCTTGCGAAGTCAGCCGCCTGTTCCGGCGTTCGGTGCGCAGAGTAGATGTGCGCTTCGTACGGAATTCCGAGCGAGCGCAATGTGTCCGCTGCTTTTCGGACGACGGGCAGATCGCTGTCGCTGCCCATGAGGATACCGACTTTTCTCATGACATACCTCCTGAAAAAATAAAAAAGCACACGGCAATATGCGGGACATACCTATTGCGGCATTTCCTTAAAGTGCTGTGCGCCCAGACGGTCGGCAGATATCTTCTTCGGTCCACGTGGTGCTCCACTTCAAACCGTCAGGTCCCGAAGAACTTTTCGTTTTCTGGTATTAGCCTATCACGCGGCAGGCAGATGTGTCAAGTTGCTCTTTTCCAGAATTTTCACAATTTTTTAACACTCCCGTTTGTGCATAAAAGAGAACCCGAACCCTCCCGCCCTGCATCGCTCGCACTATGCATCCTCCAGCGGCAGGTGGAGGATCTGGATATCCCGTTTTATGGCGTAGCGCATGGTGTTGAGGGTGCCGCCGGGCTTGCCGTCGTAGCAGGCGATGAGAATGTCGGCCTTGTCCACCATGTATCGATTCCGCTTCATCATGCACCCGGCGGAGTATTCCTCCTGCAGCACGGTCACGGTGTCGCAGCGGCGGAGAAGCGCCTCGTAGCGCTGCCGCTCGCGCTCCGGCCAGCGCGCGGCCTGCCCCGCAAACGGCACGGCAGCTTCGAGCACGATATCCGGATGCGCCTCCTTCAAAAGCAGCACGGCCTCGCAGAAATAGAGATCGCACCCCTCCGCCATGCCGCACAGAAACTTATGAAAGCCGGCATCGTATACTGCTTCCACGGTATCGAATATCTTCTGCTTGAGCCGGCGGCATCGCGCGTCGTTCTCATCAAATCCCCACGGGAGCTTCTCGGCGCGGTGTCCGGTAAAAGTACAACTCGGTTCGTGCATTACTTCACCTGCTTTTCCATCAATGGCACCTATTGTAAATTGTTTTTGCGGGATTGTAAAGCAGGGTATTGATTTTTCCCTGCACTGTGGTATAATGCAGTTACGTTCATCTGAATATGATATTCTTCAGGGCAGGGTGAAATTCCCGACCGGCGGTAAAGTCCGCGAGCCGTAAGGCAGATTCGGTGCAACTCCGAGACCGACAGTACAGTCTGGATGAAAGAAGAAACGGTAAGGCTCTCCTTACATCCTTTGTGTTGCGCCCGGAGAATAGTAATCTTCGGACGCAGTATTTTTTAGGAGGCTCTTCCCTTGAAAAAAACCCGTCAGCTCACAACGATGGCCGTTATGACGGCTCTGTCCGTCTGCCTCGTGGCTCTCATTCATTTTCCGATTTTCCCCGCCGTTTCCTTTCTGGAATATGACCCGGCAGATATTCCCATACTGATCTGCGGCTTTGCGTTCGGGCCGGCTGCCGGCATTGCCGTAACGGTCGTCGCCGCCTTCGTGCAGGGCCTTACTGTCAGCGCGCAGAGCGGCATTTACGGCATCCTGATGCACATCATCTCCACAGGCGCCTATGTGCTCTCGTCCGGCCTTTTCTACAAGCATCATAAAACAAAGACCATGGCGGCCGTTTCCATCGTGATCGGCACCCTCACCATGACCTTTATCATGTTCTTTGCAAACCTCGTCATCACGCCGTACTTCATGATGGGCGCGGTCAACAAGAATACGGTCTCGGCTGTGCTCACGCTCATGCCGTACATCCTGCTCTTCAATCTCGTCAAAGCCGGTGTCAACGGCATCGTTACCTTCTTCATTTACAAACGCGTCCGGCACTTTTTCTCCGGCGAGCACACCCGCCCGAGAGCCGCCGGCAATGCCGTAAAATAACGAAAAACGAGGATCCCATTCCATGACGGATGATTTTACCCGCCGATTCGCCGCCGCCAGACGGCAGATCATTGAAAAAGAATACCGAAATCTGAACGCCGAGCAGCGCGAGGCCGTCCTTACCACAGAAGGCCCGCTTCTTCTGCTCGCCGGAGCGGGCAGCGGGAAGACTACCGTCCTCATCCACCGCGTGGAGAATCTTCTCCTTTACGGCCACGGCTCGGACACCGATGAGCTGCCGTTCGGCGCGGATGATGCGATGCTCCGCACACTCGAAGATGCCGCCGCCAGCCGTACGGAAGTCACGAGCGCCGTCCGCCGCTTCTGCGAGATTGAGCCTGCCATGCCCTGGCAGGTCCTCGCCATCACCTTTACGAACAAGGCTGCCGACGAGCTCAAGACCCGCCTCGAGGCAAAGCTCGGCGCGAGCGGGCGCGATGTGTGGGCACTCACGTTCCACGGCACCTGCGTGCGCATTCTCCGCCGCGATGCCGACCGCCTCGGCTTCCCGAAAAGCTTTACCATCTACGATCAGGCGGACAGCGTGTCCGTCATGAAACGCGTACTGCGCGACATGAACCTTGATGAAAAAGTATTTCCTCCAAAATCCGTCCTCGCCGCCGCTTCGCGCTATAAGGATCAGATGATCGCCCCCGAAAGCCTCGCCGCGCGCGAAGAGCGCACCGGGGACATCCGCCGCTTCCGCACAGCACAGGCCTGCACCGCCTATACCAAGCGTTTGAAGGAAGCCGGCGCCATGGACTTCGACGATCTCATCTACTACACCGTGCGCCTCCTGCAGGAAAACCCGGATGTTCTCTCGTATTATCAGAGAAAATTCCGCTATGTTCTCATTGACGAGTATCAGGACACTAACCATCTGCAGTATCTTTTCGCTGCACTCCTGGCCGGCGGCAGCCGCAACATCTGTGTCGTCGGCGACGATGACCAGAGCATCTACAAGTTCCGCGGCGCGACCATCGAGAACATCCTCTCCTTCGAGAAGCAGTACCCGGACGCGCGCGTCATCCGTCTCGAGCAGAATTACCGCTCCACGGGAAATATCCTCGCGGCGGCGAACGCCGTCATTTCGAATAACCGCGAGCGAAAAGGAAAAACGCTTTGGACGGCACAGGGTACCGGCGAGAAGATCACGCTCTATCAGGCGTTCAACGAAGACGACGAAGCGGACTATGTGGCGCGCGTCATCTGCAATTCCAAGCGTCCGCGCCGCGAATTCGCCGTGCTCTACCGTACGAACGCCCAGTCGCGCAGCATAGAGCTTGCTCTCAAGCGCCGCCGCGTGGCCTACCGCATTTTCGGCGGCACGCGCTTCTTCGACCGTGCCGAGGTCAAGGACCTCCTCGCGTATCTCAATGTTATTGCCAACCCCACGGACGAAACGCGCCTTCTCCGCATCGTCAATGAGCCGCCGCGCGGCATCGGAGCGACAAGCCTCGAAAAGATCCGCGCCGTTGCAGCCGAGGAGAACATTCCGCTCTTCGAGGCCATGGAAACGGCATCCCACCGTGCCGGTATCTCCGCGGGCAAGAAGATGGAAGAATTCTGCCGCATGATATCCGAACTGCAGGAGAAAGTCGCGGAGCTTCCGCTCGATGAGTTCTATGATGCCGTTGTCGAACGCACCGGCTACGCTGCGGCGCTGGAAGCCAAGGGCGGCAACGAGAATGCCGCGCGCATCGAAAACATCGCCGAGCTGAAATCGAGCATCGCCAAAAGCATGGAAGAGCACGCCGACCTCGACCTCTATTCCTATCTCGACGAGGTCGCCCTCTATACGGACATGGACACCTACGACCGCGACGAGGACGCCGCCGTCATGATGACCATGCACTCTGCCAAAGGTTTGGAATTCCCGGTCGTATTCATCGTCGGCGCAGAGGAGGGACTTTTTCCGAGCTCGCTTTCCATCGGCGAGAGCGAGGAAATGGAAGAGGAGCGCCGCCTCTGCTATGTGGCGATCACCCGCGCCAAGGAAAAGCTCTACATTACCTGCGCCTCACAGCGCATGCTCTACGGCCGCACCTCGGCCAACCTGCCCTCGCGCTTCACGGACGAGATCCCGCCCAAGCTTCTGGATCTGCAGGGCCGTGCCAAAAAGACGACGAGCCTCTGGGACGACGACGGCGGCTACGGCTCCGGCCTTTCGTACCGCCCCGCACGGTCTTCGAGCCGCGTCACGTGCTACGCCGAGCGCACCGGCCGCACCGGAAAACCGTGCTCTGTCGAGCCGCCGAAGCCCAAAACCGACCTCGGAGCCGCCGAAACGCCGAACTTCGAAGCAGGCGATCGCATCACGCATAAGGCGTTCGGCCCCGGCAAGATCGAAAAGCTAACCAAAATGGGCAACGATGCGCTCGTCGAAGTGTCGTTCGATTCCGGCACAACGAAAAAATTCATGCTCCGCATTGCGGCGCAGTATATGACAAAAGAAGAGTGAGGACCACCTATGGATATAAAAGAAGAACATGTGCATGTCCACGCCGACGGCACGGTGCACACCCATGAAGACGGTGCGATGCATGTTCACGAAGACGGCACGGTGCACACTCACGATGACGGAACCGTGCACACCCACGAGGACGGCACGATGCACGTTCATGAAGACGGGACGATGCATGTTCACGAAGACGGCACGGTGCACAGCCATACCCACCCGCACACGCATCAGAACACCAAGACGGTGAAGAACCGACTCGCCCGCGTGATCGGCCACCTCCACGCCGTGGAGCGCATGATCGACGACGGACGCGACTGCTCCGAGGTGCTCATTCAGCTCGCCGCCGTGCGCAGCGCCCTCAACAGCATCTGCAAGCTCATTCTGCGCGACCATATGGACCACTGCGTGATCGACGCCATCCGCTCCGGGGAGACGGACACCCTCTCCGAGCTGGACAAGGCAATCAATCTGCTGATGAAATAACGATAAAAGAGGCGTATTTCCATGAAAAAGTCTGCGGCGCCTGCCGTGATCTTGATGTTCCTCATTCTGGCCGTCGGCATTTTTGTCGTGTTCCGCGTGTCGAAGCGCGAAGCATCGCGAGAGACTGTGCAGCCCTTCGAAGCTGCCGCTGTCACTGCAACGCCCGAACCTTCGGCGACCCCGGCTCCCACGTCCACACCCGCACCGAACGCGATGGCCACCCCCGCGCCCACGGCCAAACCGACTGCCACGCCCGTCCCCACGTCGGCTCCGCCCCCCACACCGGTATCCACTGCGGCTCCTACGGCTGTGCCCTCGTACAGCGGCAGCGGCTCCTTCTACTCCAAC
>CAVGGQ010000034.1:0-20187 GCA_963628785.1 Oscillospiraceae bacterium
TGGTTAAAGGACACACCTTGAATCCCCAAAAGCTATTTATTCAGAGGTTCCTTAAATTCTCTTCTATGTACTGAGCCTCTGCCTGCTTGGGCTTCTTCGGCTTGCCGGTCCTGCCACTCTTGGCTTCCAGACCGTGCGCCTTTAAAATACGGGCTATTTTGTATTCGCTGATGTCTATTCCGTTGTTTAGAAGCTCTTTGCGTATTCGTATCCTGCCATAATTCCTGCGTTTTTTTCGAAACAGTTAATTACCTGCTTTTCCTGCTCGGATAATTCATTTTCATCCGTCGTCTTATGGCTGTAATACCCGCTTCTCGACACCTGTATTATCCGGCATACCATGGTGGTGTCGTATCCCGACATCTCTTTTCTTGCGAACTCTATTCGTTTCTGTTTTCTTTCGCAAAGTATGCCGCTGCTTTTTTTAATATTTCCACCTGCTGCCGGAGCTCGTCGTTTTCTCTTTGCAGTCTTTTTAGCTTTGCTTCTTCCGGACGCAGGTTGCCCTTGCCGACGAACGCCGCCTCTCCGTAGGTCTTGTAGTCGTCTATCCATCTGTACAGCATTATGTGGTTGATGCCCATGCGCTCTGCTACGCTTTTCACCTTAAGCCCGTCCTTGAGCACCAATTCGCAGGCTTGCACCTTGAATTCTTTCGTGTAATTGCGTTTCTCTTTCATACAGTCCACCTCTTGATTTTATTATATCATTTTTTCACTCTTCGGACTGTCCACTTTTACTGTACAACTTTCCATTCTTCACTATTCACCATTCATTAACGCTGCGCGAGCAGTTTGCGGGTATGCCTAACACCTGCAAGTCGGGAAAGAACGGGCGATTTTGTGTCCCATCAGGCTTCCGGGTATTTCCGCATCAGCTCAAAGAGCACATTGCCGTCGATGTTGCCGCCGGATAGGACCAGGGCTATGTTTTTGCCGCCGACGCGCTCGCGCTCGTCCATTACGGCGGCTACGGTGGTGCAGCTGCCGGCTTCAATGATGAATTTTTCGCGGCGGGCCATGAAGCTCACCGCTTTTCCGATGGTATCCTCGGATACGGCGATGATGTCGTCGACCCAATCTTTGACCATCGCGTAGCTCAGCGCGCCGACGCCGCCGATGAGCGCATCGCAGAGCGAGTCGCCGCAGGGGTAGTCCTCATAGAACTTGCCGTCGGCGCAGGAGGCGATCATCGCGGGGCAGGCCTCCGTCTGCACGCCGATCACGCGCACGGAGGGCTTGAGACTCTTCGCCGCCACCGCGATGCCGGTGATGAGCGCGCCGCCGCCGATGGGCACGACGATCGTGTCGATGTCCGGGTTTCGCTTTACTATCTCGACGCCGATTGTGCCCTGTCCGGCGTAGATCTTCGGGTCGTCGTAGTAGGCGTCGATGTAGGTCATGCCGCTTTGGCGGATGTATTCCATGCCGAGCGTGTGCGCTTCGTCGTAGTTTTTGCCCATGAGCAGCACATCTGCGCCGAAGAATTCGATCTTATCCACCTTACTCTGCGGCGTCGTCTCCGGCACGATGACCTTGGCGTTTTCGATGCCGAGGAGCTGCGCGGCGTAGCTCACGGAGCTGCCGTGGTTGCCGGAGGACACCGTCGCCACGCCCCGCGCCTTTTCCCCGTCCGTGAGCGTGAGCATTTTGTTGACTGCGCCGCGGATCTTGAAGCTTTTCGCCCGCTGGAGCGACTCGAGCTTGAAGAAATAGTTCCGCTCGCCGTCGCCGAGGTAGTATGAGCCCTCGAGCGGTGTCTCGCGCACATAGGGGCGGATGCGCTCATAGGCTTCCTGTATGTCCGAAAAACCGAATGCCATGCCGCTCCCCCCCTTAATGCAGGGTGTCCGCGAACGCGCCGAGCGCGGCGAGACCGTCGATGAGCGTCTGCTTATCGCTTGCGTAGCCGATGCGGAAGCTGTGCGGCTGCTCGAAGCAGTCGCCCGGCGTGACGAATGCGCCGCTCTCGCGGTACATCCGCTTGCAGAATTCGTAGGACGGGATGTCGTAGTCATAGTAGACGAGTGCGGTCGTGCCGGCCTGCGGCTTCGTGTAGTAGAAATGCAGATGCTCCGCGATCCATGCATCGAGTACGGCAAGGTTTTCGCGCACGATGGAGCGGTTGCGCGCGAGCATCTTGTCGCTGTGGCGCAGGGCGATGCTCGCCACGGCGTCATCGAAGAGACCGCAGCTGATGAGGTTGTAGTCGCGGTGCGAGAGGAACGCCGCACGGGCGGCTTCGTCGTGCGTGGCGATCCAGCCCATGCGGATGCCGGCGAGCGAGAACACCTTCGACATGCTGCTCACCGAAATGCCCTTCTCGTACAGATCGACGATGGATTCGCACCACTCATCGCGCTGCGTTAGATGGCGGTAGACCTCGTCGCAGTGGATGTATGCGCCGACGGAGCGGGCCATGTCGATGATCTCGCCGAGCAGCTCTTCGGACATGAGCGCGCCGGTCGGGTTGTTGGGGTTGTTGATGCAGATCATTTTTGTCTCCGGCGTCACGAGCGCGCGCAGCTCCGCAAGATCCGGCAGATAGCCGTTCTCCTGCCGCAGAAGCAGCACGGCGACGTCCGCGCCGATGGCCTCGGGGATGGAGTAGAGCTGCTGATAGGTCGGCATGATGCTCACGACGCGGTCGCCCGGCGAGATGAGCGAGCAGAATACATGGTGGTTTGCACCCGCCGCGCCGTGCGTGGGAACGACCTCGTTCGGCTGCAGTGTCCGGTAGAGCGTGCATACGCCCTCGCGCAGCGCATCGCTCCCCCAAATATCGCCGTAGGTGAGGCGTCTGGCGGCAAAGTCCGCGAGGAACTTCTCCTTGTCCTCGCCGGTCAGCGCAAAGAGCTCATCGAGCGACACCGAATCCACGCAGGTCTCCGCAATATTGTACTTTGCCCCGACCTCGTACTCATTCATCCATTCTTCCACGGCAAACGGTTTGATGTTCATGGTATTTTCTCCTTATCGTCATTTATTTTTCCCGAAAAAAGCAACAGAGCACCCGCGAGCGGATCTTATCCGAAAATTTTCGGAATACCTGCAAACCGCTCACGGATGCTCCTCAGTACCCCTCAGCCGGTGCCGAGGGAAGCATATGTATCAAATTAACAAATCGGAGTATAGCAGGAAAGCATGCGGTTTGTCAAGCCTCGGGAGACGGCGTTTTCTCCTCCGGACGCGCCGGTTTCCCCGCGAGCACAAGGCCCCACGCCGTCCAGAGCATCGGGGCGGTAACGACGAGGCCGAGTGAGAAGAATGCCTGGATCCAGTATGCCGCAATGCCGCACAGCCACGGCGCGGCGCTTTTCGGGGCGCGGCGGAAAAATGTGACCGCCATCATCGCGAGATAGAGCGCGAACCCCACCCACCCGAGGTTGAGCGCGCAGCCGAGATACTCGTTGTGCGCATTCGTGACATAAGCAGAGAGCGTCTCGCCGGTCTCGGGGACATAGCGCGAAAACCGGATGTCGATGCGCCGCGTTGCCGTGCCGGGGCCGCCGCCGAATATCGGGCGCTCCCGGATGAGCTGCAGCACCTCACTCCAGATCTCGCCGCGGTGCGAGCCGAACGAGGCGTCCCATTCGCCGTGCAGCACGCGCGAGACCTCCCCGAGCGTCCCGCCGCCCTGCCAAAAGTACACCGCCGTCAGGGTGAGGAGCAGCGCCGCTCCCTCCGAGACGAGAATGACCCGGCGCCAACGCTTCGGCGCGAGCCGCGGCAGCATCACCGCGAGCGCGCCGGGCAGCGCGACGAAGGCCGAGGAGCAGCCGCTCCGATAGAGAATATACACCGCAAGCGCCGCCGGGAGCAGCAAAAGCGCGTCCCATCCGCGGTGCCGGATCGCCGTATACGCGAGTACCGGCACGGCGAGCGAGAGCACCGAGCCGAGCAGCAGCGTGTTGCCGACTGTGCCGAGATAGCTCCCCGAATAGAGCGTGCCAGCATCCGCGAACCGCCAGCCGTGCGGATAGAGCCCGAGCGGGTTGCCGCCGAGGATTTGCCCGACGGCAACGGCGCAGCAGAGGAACATGCTCACGCCGAGCACGCGGACATAGAGCACGCGCCGCCGCCCCCACCGCGCGATGCCGAGCGCCGTGAGCGCATAGAGGAATTGCGTGAGCATGCCGTCATAGCGCCCCGCGCCGATCGGCGTGTCCTCCCGCCACGGACTCAAAAGAGCCGAAACGATGTTCCAGACGAGAAATGCCGCCGTAAAACAAAAAAACGCCCCGGGCTTTTTGCGAAAAACGCGCGCACCGTTGAAAATACAGAACAGAAGTCCCAAAGCCCACAGCGCCGTCGCACCGACATACAGCCACAGCTTCGCCGCCGTCAGGTTCGCATAGCCGTGTAGCCCCGTAAAAAGCGGGAACACGCCGAGCAGACACAGCACATACTTGTCCGTCAGCCAGATACACCGCCGCTCCGCCTTGTCCATGCTCCCGCCCCCCTTTTTTAATGTCCCCATCTCGCCGGATCTTTCCCGACAAGTATACCGCACGATCTGCCGGAAATCAACTTGCCCGTTCGCCCCTCGCGTGATAAAATAAGCTGAATTTGAAGGGATGGATCTTATATGATTTTCGATACGCATGCGCATTATGATGATGCGAAGTTTGACTCCGACCGCGATGCGGTGCTCTCTTCGATGCCGGAAAAGGGCGTCTCGCTCATTATCGACCCGGGGTGCGACGGCAAAAGCTCGCTCGCGGCAGTCGCTCTGGCGAAGAAATATCCGTTCGTCTATGCCGCCGTCGGCTGGCACCCGGAGGATTGTGAGAGCTGGAACGCGGAGAGCCTGCCGCTTCTGCGCTCGCTCTGCGATGAACCGAAGGTCGTGGCCGTCGGCGAGATCGGGCTCGATTACTATTGGGACGCCGACCATAAGGCCCTGCAAAAGGAGATGTTCGAGCGGCAGATCTGCCTTGCCGTCGAGCGCGATCTGCCCATCATCGTGCACGACCGCGAGGCGCACGGCGACAGCCTTGAGATCGTGATAAACTACCCTGCCGCGCGCGGTGTGTTCCACTGCTTCTCCGGCAGCGCGGAAATGGCGAAGGAGCTTCTCCGCCGCGGCTGGTACCTCGGCTTCGACGGCCCGGTGACCTACAAGAACAGCAAAAAAGCCGCCGAGGTCCTCGCCGTCACGCCGCTCGACCGCATCCTCGTGGAGACCGACAGCCCCTATATGGCCCCCGTCCCCTGCCGCGGGCAGCGCAACGACTCCTCGCTCCTCACCCACGTCCTCGCCAAGATCGCCGAACTCAAAGGCACCACCCCCGAAGAAATGACCCGCATCACCAACGAAAACGGACGAAGACTCTTCGGAATCTGACCCTTCCCGCACCGTCTGCGAGCGTCGGAAAGGAAACGTTTCCTCAACTGCGAAATAGTTTTGCGCATTTGTAACGGAATCTGATTTTTATATACAAAATTGCTAATAAATTGTCTGTAAAAATTTAATTTTTTTTATTTCGACACTTGTACTGAACGGAAAAATGTAGTACAATGCGCACGGTTAGAAGAGAGATTAAAATTTTTTCAAGGAGGATATATCAATGATCAAAATCGGTATCAGCGGATTCGGCCGCATCGGTCGTCTCGCAGCGCGCGTGGCACTTCGCCGCGGCGACATGGAGGTCGTTGCCATCAACGCCCCCGACAAGACTCCTGAGCAGATCGCATACGTTTTCTCCCATGACTCCGTTCATGGCAAGTGGGAAGGCACCGTCTCCTACGATGAGAAGCACCTCATCGTCGACGGCAAGCCCATCCTGCTCCTGAGCAGCCGTGACCCCTCCACCCTCGGCTGGGGCGAGCTGGGCGTTCCCTACGTGGTAGAGTGCACCGGCAAGTTCCTTACCGCCGAGAGCGTACAGCCCCACCTGGACGCCGGCGCGAAGTTCGTGCTGATGAGCGCCCCCGCGAAGGACAAGACTCCGATGTTCGTTTACGGCGTCAACCACAAGACCTACACTGCCGACCTGAACTGTGCTTCCGCCGCTTCCTGCACCACGAACTGCCTCGCCCCCATGGCGAAGGTCCTGCAGGACAACTTCGGCATCGTGGAAGGCCTCATGACCACCGTTCATGCCGCCACCGCCACCCAGAGCATCGTCGACGAGTACTCCAAGAAGAACTGGCGTCTCGGCCGTAGCACCTATGACAACATCATCCCCTCCACCACCGGCGCCGCCAAGGCTGTCGGCAAGGTCATCCCCGAGCTGCAGGGCAAGCTGACCGGTATGTCCATGCGTATCCCCGCTCCGGACGGATCCATCGTTGACCTGACCGTGTCTCTCGCCAAGGAGACCACCTACGAGGAAGTCTGTGCCGCCATGAAGGCCGCCTGCGAAGGCGAGCTGAAGGAAGTCATGGCCTATGAGGATCAGCCGATCGTCTCCTCCGACATCATCGGCGAGACCCATTCCAGCATCTTCGACGCTCAGGCCGGCCTGGCTCTGAACGGCCACTTCATGAAGCTCTGCGCATGGTACGACAACGAGTACGGCTTTACCTGCAACATGATGCGCCTGCTCGCCCACATCGCCTCCGTCCGCGGCGAATAATTCTTCGCCTCAGCGACACACAGCAACAACGAACTCCTCTTTCCGCTGATTCCGGCGGAAAGAGGAGTTTTTGATGTCGGAATGTCTCGCAGAGCTCCTGCCCGCAGACGACATTGTGCGGTGTTGCCTTAACACGAGCTATGGTTTATAATACCTACTGTTTAAATAGTATCGCTTTTTCGGAGGTTTCGGATGAACAGGGTCATTCTCGGCAATATTGTGGCGCTCTCGGGCGCTTTGTGCATGGTGCTCGCGGGGCTTTTGAAGACGCGCAAGAAGATCCTTCTGCTCCAGTGCGCGCAGTTCGGGCTGCTCGGCGCATCGAACATGATCCTCGGCGCGTACACCGCCGTCAC
The DNA here is from genome assembly GCA_963628785.1 of Oscillospiraceae bacterium. GTDB lineage: Bacteria > Bacillota > Clostridia > Oscillospirales > Oscillospiraceae > Apopatocola. The sequence goes on from CAVGGQ010000034.1 coordinate 6,937, forward strand.
ATCCAATGTGATCGGCATCACGCGGAACATTTTCTGCATACACCGCGAATTTACTCTGCCGTGGAAGCTCGGATGCATCGTGCTGCAGGTGGCGCTCGTGCTCATCTTCAACGACAGCGGCTGGATTGGACTGCTCCCCGCCGTCGCGACCTGCGCTTTTACCTGGTACCTTGACTCCGGGAGCGAGATCACGCTCAAGATCGTCCTCATCCTCACCACCGTCTGCTGGCTCGTGTACGACATCTATTTCCGAAACTATGTGACCGCCGCCCTCGATCTTGCCACCATCGTCACCAACATCATCGGTATCGGCGCGATCCGCCAGGAGGCTAAGAAGGAGCGGAAGGCATGAGCGGAAAAGGGCGCAATAAAATGACCAAAGACACGGTCCCCGAGGGGTTCGGTGTTTCGCTCGCGCTCGTCGATCTTGTGCCCGTGGTGTTCTTCGGTCTGGCCGCCGTGCGGGTGGGGGATCTTTTCGACAGTGCGCTTTTTACCCTCGGCGCGGCGGTCTGCTTGGCGTCCGGCGTGGTGAAGGTCTTGTGGAAACTGATCGCCGCCGTGAAACGAAAAAACATCCGGGCGATGTTCGTGCAGATGCGCATCCTCATGCCCATCGGATTCACTCTTATGATCGCCGCGTTCATCGCCGGGCGCGCGAAGCTCAACGGCGCCGCCATCCTCGCCGGACTGACCGGCTTTCCCGCGTGCATTTTCTTCGCGCTCGGCGTGCTCGGCATGATTTTCATGATCTACTGCGCAGTGCGCATGGATCCGGGCGATGTGAAAACGAATTGGCTCGACGTCAACGGCGCCGCCCAGATCTGCTTCTTCATAGGCCTTCTGCTCGTATAAAGGCAACCTCAAGCCGAAAAAGTCCGCCGGGCAGATGCTCGGCGGATCTCTTTATCTTATTGCTGCGGGGGCTCGGGGGATCTGGGATGCTGCGGCGCGGGGGCTTCGGTTTGGGGAAGATCGGCTTCCGGCTGTTGGGGGGCGGGGGCGGCTCCTACTGGGGGCATGCATTTGTGGTCGCAGAAGTAGCTGAAGTCTTCGCCGTCGATGGTCTCGTTGATAAGCAGGTACTCGGCGAGGGCGACGAGCACGTCGGCGTGGGCGCGGAGGATCTCCTCGCACTTGGCGGCGGCCTCGTCGAAGATCTTCTTGACTTCCTCGTCGATGGCGGCGGCGGTCTCCTCGGAGTAGCTCTTCGTCTGGCCGAAGTCGCGGCCGATGAAAATGCTGTGGCCGGAGGAGTCGTAGCTGATGGGGCCGAGGCGGTCGCTCATGCCGTACACGGTGACCATGTTGCGGGCGATGTGCGTGGCCTGCTGAATGTCGCCGGAAGCACCGGTGGAGATGTCATCGAGGAAGATGCGCTCGGCCATGCGTCCGCCGAGGGCGACGATGATGTTCTCGAACATTTCGCTGCGCGCGCGGAAGGTCTTGTCATCCTCGGGACGGAAGAGCGTGAAGCCGCCCGCCTGTCCGCGCGGGATGATGGTGATGTACTGCACGGGATCGACATGCTTCAGGTAGTGCGCCGCGATGGCGTGGCCGGACTCGTGGTATGCGGTCAGGCGGCGGTCCTTCTCGGTGATGACGCGGGACTTCTTCTCGGGACCCATGGAGACCTTGAGAATGGCGTCGTCGATATCCTTCTGCATGATGAAGCGGCGCTTGCGGCGCACGGCGAGAAGCGCTGCCTCATTGAGCAGGTTCTCGAGATCCGCGCCGGAGAAGCCGGGCGTGCCGCGGGCGATGCTCTTGAGATCCACATCGTCGCCGAGCGGCTTGCCGCGGGCATGAACTTTCAGAATGTCGGTGCGGCCCTTGATGTCGGGCAGACCGACGTACACCTGACGGTCGAAGCGGCCGGGACGGAGCAGGGCGTTGTCGAGAATGTCGGCGCGGTTGGTCGCCGCCATGACGATGACGCCTTCGTTGTCGTTGAAGCCGTCCATCTCTACGAGCAGCTGGTTGAGCGTCTGCTCGCGCTCGTCGTGACCGCCCCCGAGGCCGGAGCCGCGTTGACGGCCGACGGCATCGATCTCATCGATGAACACGATGGCGGGGGCGACTTTCTTGGCCTGCTCGAAGAGGTCACGGACGCGTCCCGCACCGACGCCGACATAGAGCTCTACGAAGTCGGAGCCGGAAATGGAGAGAAACTCCACGCCGGCCTCACCCGCGACGGCCTTGGCGAGCAGCGTTTTGCCGGTGCCCGGAGGGCCGATGAGCAGCACGCCTTTGGGGATGCGCGCGCCCATTTTGGAGTAAGCGGACGGATTTTTCAGGTATTCGACGATCTCCTGCAGCTCTTCCTTCTCCTCATCCGCACCAGCGACATCGGCGAAGGTCTTTTTCTGCTTCTCTTCGCTGCCGAGGCGCGTGCGGGCCTTGGAGAATTTCATAACGCCGCCGGCACCACCGCCCTGCGCGGAGCGCATCATGGAGTACCACAGCACGCCCATGATGGCAAAGATGATGATGTACGGGATGAACGACACCCACCAAGCGGCTTCCCACGCGGGAGCGTAGTCATACTCGGTGAGGATGCCCGCGGCTTTCTGCTCGCGGATGAGGTCGTTGAGGTCGGAGTAGAAAATGCTGAAGCTGCCGCACTCGTAGGAGTAGACGGTCTGTCCCTTATAAGCGGAGCGGAGCCTGAGCGTGAGGTTGCCGTCGGTGTCGAGGGAGAACGACTCCACCTGCTCGTTTTCGAAGAGGTCGACGACCTCGGAGTAGATGAGCGTACCGGTGGTTCGGGTCTTCGTCATGGAGTAGATCGTGCCGAGCAGTAGCACAGCTATCAGAATGAGAAAACCGATGCGGCGGGAACGATTGGGGGCGGGTCGGCTGTTCAAAAACTGTCACTTCCTTTTCTGCCGCGTCCTTGCGGCGGGGGAGATATATGAAAATGGATTTGGGCAACACCGCATAATTCGGCAAGAACGATTTGCGAGCAAATTTTGCTCCCGAATGAGACGCATTGACGCGGCAATACTTTGTGTATTGCAAATCAAGGCAACGAAATGCGGGAGTAAAATTTCCGCAAAGCGCCGCAGACGACATTGTGCGGTGCTGCCTTTGCTTACGGATTTGCTTGCTCAGCTGTTCTCGTACACGGAGGGCTTGAGAATGCCGATGTACGGGAGATTGCGGTATTTTTCCGCATAGTCAAGCCCGTAGCCGACGACGAAGGCATCCTCAACGGTGAAGCCGACGTACTTGGCGCACACGTCCGCGCGGCGGCGGGCGGGCTTATCGAGGAGCGTGGCAATGCACACGGAGGCGGGGTTGCGGTTGGCGAGGTACTTCGTGAGATAGCTGAGCGTCACGCCAGAATCGAGAATGTCCTCCACAATGATGACGTCGCGCCCTTCGATGTCCTGGCTGAGGTCCTTGTTGATCTTCACGGCACCTGTGGTGGAGGTGCCGGAGCCGTAGGAGGAGACTGCCATAAAGTCGACGCTTCCGGGCACGGTCACTTCGCGGAACAGATCCGCCATAAAAATGAAGCAGCCCTTCAGCACGCCGACAAAGATCGGGTTCTTGCCCGCGTAGTCGCGGGAGATCTCTTCGCCGAGCTCGTGGACGCGCTTTTTCAGCTGCTCCTCGGTGAGCAGTATGGTTTCGATATCGTCTCTCATTTCACTCATGTTTTTTCTTCCTTTGTGTCCGCCGGGATCGGCCGGACGGTGATTTTCCAGAATTTCTCTCCGGGCACCGGGTAAGCTCTCTCACTCTGCCCGACGCCGTATACCGCGAGCACGCCCCGCGCGTCCCGCACAACGGGAACAGTCTCCCGAAACGGTGCCGGTACACGCGCTTCCTCGGCCAGAAGCTTTCGGACGGAGCGTGTTCCCGCACGGCGGTGCAGGACGATCGTATCCCCCACGGCGGGAGGTGCGACGGTCAGTTTATCACATATATTGGCACATGAAAAGCAAAAAGTGTTGAACGAACTTTGAATTTCCGCGCCGGGCGGGTAAATTTCGCTCGAAATTTCCCAGAGAACGGGAAAAACTAGCTTTTCCCCCGGAGAAACGGTGCGCTCTTCCAGGCGTCCGGCGGGAGCCGTTTCCTTCCGGAGCTTTCCGAACGAGCGCACGATGCGGCGCCCGGGCAGCTCCAGCACGCCGTTTCCGCTCCCCTGCGCGAAGGTGAGGAGCGCGTCACCCCTCTCGCGGGAGAGCTCGCCGCCGAGCCAGAGCGTGAGAGCGCGCCGCGAGATGCTTCGCGGCAGAGCGCACAGATCCGCGCACGGGATTGCTTCGCCCCAGAGCGTGAGCTTTTCTTCGGCGAGAGAGATGAGATAGGCCTCGTCCTCCGCGAGCGTTTCCGCCATGCGCGATATGCTTCGCGCGGCGCCGGGGTGGATGTCCTCGAGCGCGGGGAGCAGCGAGAGGCGCACGCGGTTTCGCGCGGCATCCGTTTCGGCGTTCGTCGAATCCTCCACATGGGGGATGCCCCTTGCGGCGAGATAGGCTTCGATGTCGCTGCGCGGCGTGCGCAGGAGCGGCCGGACGATATCGCCGCGCCGGTCGGGGATGCCGCACAGGCCTCGCAGCCCCGTGCCGCGCGCCATGCGGAAGAGAATGGTCTCCGCGTTGTCGTTCAGATTGTGCGCCGTTGCGATGCGGTCGGCGCCCTGCTCGGCGGCCGTGCGCCGCAGGAAAGCGTAGCGCAGATCGCGCCCCGCCGTTTCGATGCTCTCGCCGTGCGCGGCGGCATAGCCCGGCACATCGCCGCGGCCGAGGAAGAACGGAATGTGCCATTCTTCACACAGCGACCGGACGAATTCGGCGTCCCGTTCGCTCTCCGCACCGCGAATGCCGTGGTTGAAGTGCGCGCACAGGACTTTCACATCGCCGAGACGGCGGATGAGATCGAGCATGCACACCGAGTCCGCGCCGCCGGATACGGCACACAGCACCGTACATCCGGCAGGCAGAAGCGCGCGATCGAGCACCGGCTCAGCCATAGCGCGCCTCGGCGTCGTGGAACGTCGTGAACTCGCCCTGCCACTGGAGGTCATCCTTGCCGGTCTCGCCGTGGCGGTTCTTGAGCACGATGAGCTCCGTGAGATTCGGGTTCTCGATCTCCTTATTATAATAGCCTTCGCGGTAAATGCCCATGACGACGTCGGCGTCCTGCTCGATGGAGCCGGACTCACGCAGGTCGGAGAGCATGGGACGCTTGTCCTGGCGCTGCTCATTGGCGCGGGAGAGCTGCGAGAGGCACAGCACCGGCACGTTCAGCTCTTTCGCCATGATCTTCATCATGCGCGACATGTCGCTGACGGCCTGCTGACGGCTCTCGTTTGCCCAGGTGTTGCGGCTGCCGGAGCCCTGCATGAGCTGCAGATAGTCGATCATGATGAGGCCGAGATTTTTGAGCCGACGGCACTGCGCGTTCATCTCTGCTACGGTGAGGGAGGGGTTGTCGTTGATGAGGATGTCGAGCGAGGACACCGCTGCGCACGCATGCGAAATGCGCTTCCACTCGTCCATGGAGAGGTCACCGGAGAGCAGATTGCCGAGCGGCACCTGCGCTTCACTCGAGAGAAAGCGCGTGACAAGCTGCTCGCGGCTCATTTCGAGCGAGAAAATGGCGACGGTCTTCTTCGACTGTTTGGCGGCATTGAGGCAGATGTTGAGTCCGAGACTCGTTTTGCCCATGCCGGGGCGGGCGGCGATGAGGATAAAGTCGCCCTCGTTCATGCCGAGGATGCGTTGGTCCACATCCCGGAAGCCGGTCGGCATGCCGGGAATGGGTTTGCCGGACTCGGCCAGGTCGGAGAGGTTGGAGTACACGGTGTTCACGACCTGCGATACCGGCATGAGGCCGCCGACAACGCGGTCCTGCCGCAGCGCGTAGATCTTCTTTTCGCACAGATCGAGCACATCGCCCGCCTCGCCCGCGCCGGAGGAGGCACTTTCGATGGTCTCCTCGCACACGCCGATGACATTGCGAAGCAGCGCCTGATCGCGCACGATGGCGGCGTATTTGAGCACGTTCGCCGCCGTCGGGGTCAGCCGCATGAGCTCGCGGACATACTGCTGCGAGCTTTCCTCTTTGTATACGCCGCGCACCTTCATCTCGTCGAGCACCGTGACTGGGTCGACGGGCTTGCCGAAGGTGAACATCGAGAAGATCGTCTCGAAGATATCGCGGTTCTGCGGGAGATAGAAATCCGCGCTCCGCACCGCCGTCATCACTTCCGGCAGGCACGAGGGGTCAATGAGGCACGAGCCGAGCACCGACTGCTCCGCTTCCGCGGACCACGGTACCCGTCGGCCGAGCAGTTCCTCCATGCGCTTTTACTGTTCGATGACGAGCAGCTGCACCGTGCCGTCGATGCCGTAGCCGAACTTGCACTTTACAGAGTAGCTGCCGAAGCTCTTGATGGGGTCGGCCTGCACGATGCGGTTCTTCTCGACGGTGATGCCGCGCTGCTCCTTGAGCGCGTCGGCGATCTCCTGTGAGGTGACGCTGCCGAAGAGACGGCCGTTGGAGCCGGCCTTGGCGCGGATGGTGACGATGACGTCCTTGAGCTTCGCGGCGGCGGCTTCGGCTTCGGCCTTTTCGCGAGCCTCCTGTGCCTTCTTCGCCTTTTCCTTGAGCGCGAGGGCATTGAGATTGTCCTTCGTTGCGAGAGCGGCGAGCCCACGCGGGATGAGGTAGTTGCGGGCGTAGCCCTCGGAAACCTCTTTCATCTCACCCTTCTTGCCCTGTCCGCGGACATCCTGCTGGAAAATAACTTTCATTTCTATGATCCTCCTAGGGAAATATTTCTGCTTTTCTGTTTTTATGTATATGTATGGCTGTTAATCGGTGTCAAAGTACCGGTCGATGGCGGCGTAGAGCTTGCCTACGGCGTCGTGGACGGTGATGTCATGCAGCTGCGCACCGGCTGCGGAGTGGTTGCCGCCGCCGCCGAGATCCTCGAGCAGCACCTGCACATTCACATCGCCGATGCTGCGCGCCGAAACGGAAACGCCTCCGTCGTCCGTCGGGTAGAGGACGGCACTGGCCGTGACGCCGGAAATATTCAAAAGCTCATCGGCGGCCTGCGCGGCGACGATGCGGTTCTGCACTTCCTCCGCGGCCGCCACGGCGATGCCTTTGTAGATCTGCGCGTGCTTCATGATGTCGTAGCGTTCCATCGTCTCCTCGAGACCGTTCTGGAAGAGCATCTTCACGCGGGTGGTGTCAGCCCCGAAGCGGCGGAGATATGCCGCGGCGTCAAACGTACGGTCGCACGTGCGGATGGTGAAGTTCTTCGTGTCGAGCACAATGCCCGCGAGAATGGCGTCCGCCTCGGCGGGCAGGATGTCCTTGGACTCAATGAGCTCCTGCATGAGCTCCGTGACGAGCTCGCACGTGGACGAGGCGTTCGGCTCATAGAGCGCGAGTATGGCGTTCCGGATGTAGGTCGCGGCCCGCCGATGGTGGTCGATCACCGCAAGGCGGCTGCTGCACGCCGTGAGCAGGGAGTCATCCTCCACCTGCTCGGGGCGGTTCGTGTCCACGACCACGAGCAGCGTGTGGCTGTCCGCTTCAAGCAGCGCCTCCTCGGGACTGAGGAACGCGTTTTTGTACTCCTCCTCCTTTCGAAGCTCGGCGAGGAGCGAGGCAACGGCGTTTTTGTCCTCGTCGAGGACGATGCGTGCCGTGCAGCCGAAGCGCCTGGCTATGCAGCGAATGCCCACTGCCGCGCCGACGGCGTCAATGTCGGCATACCGGTGTCCCATCACGAGCACCTGCGAGGCATCCTGAATGAGGCGCGAGAGGGAGTTGGCCATCACGCGGGATTTGACCTTCGTGCGCGTTTCCACTTCCGCGCCGCGCCCGCCATAAAACTCGAAGTTGAATTTATTCTTCACGACCGCCTGATCGCCGCCGCGCGAGAGCGCCATATCCTCGGCGAGTGAGGCGAAGGAGTAATCCTCCTCATAGCCCGCGCCGTCAAGACCGACGCCGATGCTCACCGTGGCGTGGATGCCCGTGAGGTTCACGATGGAGTGCATGCTCTCGATGAGCGTGAAACGGTTTTTCGTGATCTCGTCAAGATGCTGCTTTTCGAAAATGAAAATGTAGCGGTCACGGTCAACGCGCCGCAGGATGCCGCCGCGCCCTTCGCACCACTTTTCCACGCCCAGGTCGAGCTGGCTGCGGAGCTCCGTGCGCTGACGGTCGGTGAGCGGCTTCATCATTTCGTCGTAGTTGTCCACGAGGATGATCATTACGACCGGCCGCGTGGCGAGATACTTTTCCTTGATGTCTTCGTACTCGGTCACGTCGAGCCAGTAGGATATGCCCATGAATTCAAAGGTTTCCTCGTGCTCCCCGGCGCGGACCATATTGCCGTTGACCTCATACCGATGTCCGTGCACCTCGAGCACCTCCGCCATGCGGGTCTTGCCTTCGAGTAGCCACTTGCTGTTGAATTCCGGCACATAGGTGGTGATGCACGCCTCGTACGCGGAGTGGGAGCGTCCGCACATTTCCCAGAACGCCTGGTTGCCCCACACGACGCCGGTGTCGTTCAGGCGGAACACCGCCATCGGCAGCGGAAAATGCATGAGCGTGCTGCTCGTCGCGGACTCCGTGGTATAGGCGGCGCTCTCCACGAACGCCTGCATCTCCTTGCGGCGCTTGCGTGCGCGGATGAACACAAATACCGCGAGCAACACCGTGATAATACCCTCGGCATAAGCGAGATCATGATTTACGAAGTATGTAACGGCGGCAAATATGACCATGAGCAGCAGGCACATGCGAACGCCCGGCTCGGCAAATTTCGGCGGTTTGCGGCTGTTCAAGCGATCCTCTCCCCCCGCAGCCCCGCAAAACAGGGTGCAGACAAAAATACAGAATATACTATATCACAACCGGCCCTCAAAAGCGAGAACTTTTCGCATGGATTTGCAAAAAAGACACAGGAACCGCAAATCACGGTTCCCGTGCCCGAAAACAAACCAACCAAAGCGGGGCTCTCGTTTGATTTGAAAAGACGCGCCTGCCGGGGCAGCCCCCATCCTCACCCTATGAGGATAAGCTCCTTGATGCGGCGGCAGGCTTCTTTCAGGCTTGCGGCAGGGGAGGCCAGATTGAGTCGGAGGTGGCAGGTGCCGCCGAAGGGGTTGCCGTCCTGCCAGCCTACGCCGTATTTCCAACCGGCTTTGAGCACCTCGTCGTGCGTGCGGCCGGTACGAGCACAGTAGCCGGTGAGATCTGCGAACATCATGTATGTGCCCTCGGGCATTGTGGCTTCCACGCCGTCGATCGAGGTGATGGCCTCGTGCACCATGCGGGCGTTTTCCTCGAGCACGGTATTGAGTTCGTCGACCCACTCGTACCCGGCGGGGCTGTATGCACCGAGGAGCGCGTGCATCGTGAGCACATTCTGCTCGTTGTACGCCGTGCGCTCGGCGTAGGCGGAGATGCGGTCGCGCAGATAATCGTTATAAATAATGTGGTAGCTGCCGCACATGGCGGCGAGGTTGAAGGTCTTGCTGAGTGCATAGATGCTCACGGCATGCTCGCGCGACCAGTCGTTCACCATGACGGTCGGCGTGTGCGGATGACCCTTGTAGCAGATGTCCGACCAGATCTCGTCGCTGATGACGAAGCACTCGTTGCGCTCGAAGACTTCCATCGCCTTCTCAAGCTCCCAACGCTCCCACACGCGCCCGGCGGGGTTGTGTGGCGAGCAGAATATGGCGAGATGGACATGATTTTCCCGCAGCTTGCGGTTCATGTCCTCGTAGTCCATGCGGTAGACGCCGTTCTCGTCCTTCACGAGATCGGAATAGACCGGCACGCGCCCCTGCCCCTGAATGTCGGCGTTGAAGCCGATGTAGGTCGGGCGATGCACGAATATGTGGTCGCCCGGGCGGGAGAGCACATTGACGCAACTCACGATGCACCCGTGCACGCCGTTTTCGTAGGCGACGTACTCGCGCTTGAGGTCCTCGTAGCCGTGGCGCTCGGTCTGCCAGCGGATGATGGAATCAAAGTATTCCGGGCGCGGGTGGTAATAGCCGAAAAGCGGGTGCTTCACGCGCTCGATGATGGCGCCGGTCACGGCGGGGCAGGTCGCAAAGTTCATGTCTGCGACCCACATGGGAATGAAATCATAGCCCTTGTCCGGCGCGTCCGGCTCGGCACCCCAGTGCTTTACGCCGCACTCCACGGCAAGCGCGTCCATGCCGCGGCGGTCGATGACGGATGTGAAATCGTACTTCATATTCTCTCCTCCCTTGCGTTATCGCGTGCCGGTGCTGCCGAAGCCCGCAGTGCCGCGGCCGGTCTCGCTCATGGTGTCGGTCTCGGTGACTTCGATGTCGAGGCACGGCGTGATGACGAGCTGCGACACGCGCTCGCCGTTGAAGATCTTCTGCGGCTTGGTGCCGTTGTTCTGGATGTAGGTGATGATCTCACCGCGGTAGTCGGCATCGATGACGCCCACGCAGTTGGCGGGCGCGAGCTGACGCTTGGCCGCAATGCCGCTGCGGGCGTACACGAGCCCGGCATAGCCCTCCGGCACCTCGACGGCGAGACCGGTCGGCACGGGGTATCGGTCGTGCGGCGCGATCTCCACAAACTCCGCCCTGTCCGGCAGCAGTGCATACAGATCCACCCCCGCCGCCAGCGCTGTCCCCTTCGTCGGCAGCACGGCCCCTTCTCTGAGCTTTTTGAATTTAACGATCATGGCAGTTCTTCCTTTATCTTCGATTTGGTTTCGTCTATCTTATCACGCCCTCGGGGATGCGTCAACAAAACGAAGTCTGCACCTTGCCTTTTTCCCTGCTTTGTAGTATCATATAATATCTCATTTTATCGGCACTGCCCGGGAAGGAAGGTTTTGCCTTGTCCGAAGCGAAGAAACAGAATTATCTCCACGGTGCTGCTATTATGGCGGGGACGACCGTCATTGTGAAGATCGCGGCGTTTTGCTATAAGCTTCCCCTCGGCAGCATGAAGCTGCTCGGCGATGAGGGATTTGCCCACTTTATGGTGGCATACAACATCTACAGCTTTTTCCTCACGCTTGCCACGGCCGGCTTCCCGGTCGCACTCTCACGCATGATCTCCGCGGCGGATACGCTTGACCGTCCGGCACAGGTACAGCGCATTTTCCGCACCGCCGCCGCCACGCTTGCGGCCATCGGCGGGTTCTTTTCGCTTTTGATGCTCCTCTTCAGCCTTCCGCTGGCCTCGCTCATGAGCGACGCCGACGCCGCACCGAGCATCCTCGCGCTCGCGCCCGCCGTCGTCATCGTGTGCCTTACCTCGGCCTACCGCGGCTACTGTCAGGGACGCGGGAACATGATCCCCACGGCGTTCGGGCAGGTCGTGGAGGAAGTCGGCAAGCTCATTGTCGGTCTCTCACTTGCCTTTATCCTCGTGCAGGCGGGGCAGTCGCTGAGCATCGCGAGTGCAGGCGCCATTTTCGGCGTGACGGCCGGTGCGCTCGGCGCGCTCCTCTTCATGATGCTCTACAAGCGGCGCAACTATTCGGTGGATCTCTCCGCCACGGACGATGTGCCCGACAGCCACGGATCCATCATCAAAGAATTCCTGCGCATCGGCATCCCGATCGCCATCGGCGCATCGGTTCTCTCGCTCATCAACCTCATCGACAACGGCCTGTGCCTCAACCGGCTCAAGTCGGCGGCGGGCTTCGCCGAGAAAGCCGCCAACGAGCTCTACGGCGTGTACGGCAAGGCGCAGACCTTCTATAACCTGCCCTCGTACTTCATCACGCCGCTCACGCTGAGCATCGTGCCCGCCATTGTCGGCCACCTCACGGTAGGGCGGCGCAAAGAGGCGGCGGATCTTGCGGAATCGTCGCTGCGCATCGCGGCGGTCGTCACGATGCCGATGGCAGTAGGACTTTTCGTGCTCGCAGACCCCGTGTTCCGCGTCATCTACTGGGGCAGCAACGAAGCCGGCCCCGGCCTTCTCAAGCTGCTCGCGATCGCCTCGTTCTTCGTGTGCATGTCCATGATGTGCAACGCCATCCTGCAGGCGAGCGGGAAGGAAAAGCTCCCGATCGTCAGCACGGTCGTCGGCGGTGTGGTGAAGATCGGCATCAACTGGGTGCTCGTCGGCACGGCGGCCATTAACGTTCAGGGCGCTCCGGTCGGCAGCATCTGCTGCTTCGGTATCATCTGCGTACTCGACTATGTGTTCCTGTGCCGCACTCTCGGCAGCCGCCCGAATCTCGCCCGCGTGCTCGGTGCGCCGCTCGTATCGAGCCTTGCGATGGGCGTGGTTGCGTGGGGTGTGTATGCTCTGGCGCGCCTGCCGCTCGGCGGACTTTCCGAGCGTCTCGGTATGGCGGCGGCGATGATCGTTGCGATCGTCGCGGCGGTGCTCGTGTATGCGGTGATGATCGGCGTCACCCGCGCCGTCACGATGGAGGACATGGAGCTCATCCCGCACGGCGAAAAGCTCGGCCGGCTGCTGCGGCTGCACACGCTCGGCGAGACGCCGAAGAGCCGCAAACGCCGCGGCGGGGCGCATCTCAGGGAAAATATGCGGAAATAAATCGGCATTTTGACAAAAAAGTTCGTAGAATCAACGATTTATTAAATTTCCTCTTGCACTGCAGGCAAAAGTGTGGTAAATTTCTCGGGCACGGCTTAAAAAGGATCGTTTTTCTGCCGAAAAAGCCTTGCCTCTCCGACCGAAAACCGCTCACAGCATTCGGTCAAAACTATCATATATGAGGCGCAGCCGCAGTGCGGCGAGGCCGTAAACAACTGAGGAGGATACCCATGAACAAATCGCAGCTTATCAACGTCGTCGCCGAGAAGACCGGCCTTTCCAAGAAGGACACCGAGCAGGTGCTCAACACCGCTCTGGACACCATTTCCGAGCAGCTCATCGCGGGTGAAAAGGTCCAGCTCGTCGGCTTCGGTGCTTTTGATGTAAAAGAGCGCGCCGCTCACATCGGCCGCAACCCCAAGACTAAGGAAGAGGTCGAAGTCCCCGCTTCCCGTGTCCCCCAGTTCAAGGCCGGCAAAGCCCTCAAGGTCGCCGTCGACAACAAGTAAAAACTGATTTTTTAAGGCAACACCGCATAATTCGGCAAGAGCGATTTGTGAGCAAATTTTGCTTCCGAATGAGGCACATTGACGCAGCAATACTTTGTGTATTGCAAGGAAATGTAACGAAATGCGGGAGCAAAATTTCCGCAAAGCGCCGCAGACGACATTGTGCGGTGTTGCCTTA
>CAVGGQ010000035.1:0-20150 GCA_963628785.1 Oscillospiraceae bacterium
TGCGGGAGCATCACGATGATCTCGAGCGTCCGGAGCGGATCCTCGCGGGTTTAGCGGCCGATCAGACGGCAAAGGAGGGGGCATCCTGATTGGCCTTTTGCGGGGATATGTCCGCCTGCGGTCGCACCTTCACAGAGCATAAAAAAGGCTCCCCCGTCAGCGGCGGGAAAGCCCTTCTTGCGGAACGCGGAAAACCTTGCCGGCGAAGGCGGCGGCTTCGGCGGGGTCGTGCGTTACCAGGAGGACCGTCTTGCCTTTCGTTTGCTCACGCACGGTGTCGACGGCGGTGCGGCGGGTGGCTTCGTCGAGGCCTTTGAACGGCTCATCGAGCACCAGAAGATCCCGATCCGAGCACAGGGCGCGAGCGAGGGCGGTGCGGCGGCGCATGCCGCCGGAGAGGTCGGCGGCGGGGGTGTCGATGCTCTCCGCGAGGCCGAGGTGTGTGAGCAGTTCGCGCGCTTCCCGCTCCTTCCGGCGTCCTGCGGCGAGCAGGACATTGCCGAGCGCCGTGAGCTGCGGGCAGAGGCGGTCTTCCTGAAAGACGGCCGCGCATTTGCTCGGCACGGGCGAAATTTCGCCCGCGTCCGGTGTTTCGAGGCCGAGGATGAGGCGCAGGAGCGTCGTTTTGCCGCCGCCCGACACGCCCATGAGGACGCTCGTCTCCCCGGCGGGGAACACGGCGGAGAAGTTCTCCAGCACGATTTTGTCGCCGAAGCGTTTGGAAACATTACGAAGCGTGATGTCGTTCATCCGATGCTCCTTTCCAGCGCGTCGAGCGCCTTGCGCAGGGCGAACAGGAAGAGCCGTTCGAACGCCGCGCTCACCGCGACGATGACGACCGTCCAGGTGAACAGGTCGGCGATCTCGAGATACGCCTTCGCGTCATAGAGCTTGCCGCCGATGCTGCCGACCGACACGCCGATGACCTCGGCGGCGACGCCGGCCTTCCAGCACATGCCGAGCGCCGTGCGGCAGCCGGCGAGCAGCGGTGCGCGCAGGGCAGGCAGATAGATGCACCGCGCGCGGCGGCCGGGCGGTATGCGGAAAATTTTCGCCATTTCGAGGAGTTCGGGGTCGGCGGCGCGAAGCCCCTGCAGGAGATTCGTGTACAGTATGGGGAACACCATCAGGAACGCGATGAACAGCGCGAGCCTCCGGGAGGAGAGCCACAGCAGCGCCATCACGATGAACGAGGAGACCGGCACGGACTTGATGACCGCGACATACGGCCGCAGGAGCGTTTCGACCATCGGCACGGCAGCGGAGAGGCTCGCGAGCAGCGAGGCGAGCGCGAGTGCGAGGAGGAAGCCGCCCGCGATGCGCACGAATGTGGCGCCGAGCGTCGTCCAAAAGTCCGCCGTGACGACGAGCTCGCAGAGTCTTCGCGCGACCGCGAGAGGTGTCACGAGCAGGAGATCGTTCCCCACGGCGATCGCGGCGATGTGCCACACGGCAAGCGCAAGAGCCGAGGCAAGGATCCTCGCCGCGGCGCTCGCATGAAATTTTCCCGTGCCCTTACGCACCGAACCAGAAGTCGTCGCCGGGCAGCGCGCCGCCGACGGCAGAGGGGTTGAGGGCAAAGAGCGTCTCCAGCGTGCCGGTCGCGGCGGAGACCATGTCCTCGCCCGTGATGCACACGAGATTGCACTTCGGGATCGCCTTCTCGGCGATGGGGGCCTTCACGATATTGAGGTCACCGCAGATGACGCCGGCGGCGGCGGGATCTTCATTGACCCACTCCACGCTCGCGGCGTACTCCGCGAGGAACGCTTTGACCGCCTCGGGGTGCTCCTCGGCGAACCCGGCGCGGACGATGACGCCCGCCGTGACGCAGCGGCTGCCGTTATCGAGCGCATCCCACGCATCGGAGAGGCTCAGCACGGCGCGGAAGCCCTCGCCCAGCCGGGCCGCAGCAGCGGGGACATACGGCTGCGGGAGCATGGCGATACCCTCTCCCTCGGCATTGAGCAGCGCGACGACTTCGCTCGGCTCGCTCTTCCACTCGACCGTCAGGTCGGTGTCGAGGTCGATGCCGTTCTCGGAGAGCAGGTAGCGCAGGAAATACTCGGGCGTGCTGCCCTTGCCGGTGGCGTAGATGGTTTTTCCTTTGAGATCGAAGAGGGTGGAAACGGTCTCGCTGTTGTACTCCGTGATGTAGAGTACGCCCAGTACGCCCAAGGCACAGAGCCGCACGCCGCCGGAGGTTTTGTTGTAAAGGACGCTCGCAAGGTTCAACGGGACGGCGGCGATGTCCACATTGCCCTGCAGGATCTGCGGCGTCAGCTCGTCGGCCGCACCGTAGAGCGTGTACTCATAGGTGTTCGCAGCCTCCCCGGCATCGGCGTCGGAGAAGATCTTCGCCATGCCCATGGCGGTGGGACCGGTGAGCGCGGCGAGGCGCACCGTGACATCTTCGGTCTCGGCAGCTTCCCCGGCCGTTTCGGTCCCGGCGGGCTCGGCGGTCGCTTCGACGGGCGCTTCGGTCGGCTCGGCGGTCGGCTCGGCCTGCGTCTCGGTCTGCGTGCCGCAGGCGGCGAGCGCGAAGAGAAGCATCAGCGCGAGCGCCAATGCGGTAAGCTTTCTTGCGTGTTTCATGGAAATAAGCTCCTTTTCTGTTGCGTTTGTATCTGCAGTATAGTATAGTGAGGGGAGAAAGTATGTTGCCCCGGCAACAAAACGGAGACGATTTTTATGACACCGACGGAAAGATCGGCCCTGCGGCGCTGCACGCTCTTTGCGGGACTGCGGGAAGCGGAGACGGACGCGCTCCTTGTGCAGCTCGATGCGCGGGAGCGGCGCTTTGCGCACGGCGAGGCGCTCTGGCTCACGGGGGACACGGTGACCTCGTGCGCGGTCATCCTCTCGGGGAGCATCCGCGCGGAGAGTCTCTCCCCCGCCGGAGAGCGGAGCCTCTCCGCCGTACACGGCGCGGGCGAGCTCGTGGGCGATGTGCTCATGGCCTCCCGAAGTGCGAAAAGCCCGGTCGACGTCATCGCCGCGCAGGACACGGCGGCGCTCTTTCTGCCGTACCGCACGATCATGGCTTCCGGCGCGCCCGGCTGCGCGATGCTGCGGGAAAACCTCCTCGCGGAGATCGCGGCAAAGTTCTGGCACCTGCGCCGACGCACGGACTATCTCTCGCACCGCGCCATGCGCTCGAGACTCGCGGCGTACCTCCTCGACACGGCTTCGGACCGCGGGAGCGATGCCTTTTCGCTCGCCCTGCGCCGCGAGGATCTCGCGGATTTTCTCGGCGTGAACCGCAGCGCCCTCAGCCGCGAGATCTCGCGCCTGCGCGATGAGGGGATCATCGAATGCCGCCGCGGCAGCTTCCGGCTTCGGAACACCGCCGCTCTCGCCGAAGCCGCCTCCGATCGCGGTTGACGAACGAATAAATCTCGGTTTATAATAAGTGCCATTGCCGGGAACACGCCGCGCCGCTGCGGCGTCTTAACAGAAAGAGTAAAAGAGTAATTGTTCCGAAAGGATACCTGTTATATGGAAGAGAAAGATAAGACCGAAATGACGGAGGAAACTCCGAAGGTCGAAGCGGCCGGGGAAGCTCCGAAAAATGCAGAGACCGCAAAGGACGGCGCGGAGAAGCCTTCGAAGAAGAGGGCGAACCGCAAGGCGAAGCTCGGGCTCATCCTCGCGCTTTCCGTGGTGCTGCTCGCGGTGATCGCCTTCGGCGGCGTGACGGTCTACTATCACCTCACATTCCTGCCGGGCACAATCATCGACGGCTACAGCTGCGGCGGCGTGTCCGTCGAGGATGCGGCGGATTATCTCCTCAATGTGGCGAAGAGCCACAGCGCACAGCTCACGGACGCCGAGGGCGACGCCATCGGCACGCTCCCGCTCGAGCCGTTCGCGGACACGGAGGGCTTCACCGCCGCCGTTCGGGAATTTTTCGATAAGCAGCACGCCGAAGCGGGGCTGTTCAGCTGGACGGATCCCGGCGAGCAGGTGCTCGATGCCGCCATCTACGCCTCCTCCGAGGAGTCCGCGGTGAGCGCGGCCATTTCCGATGCGCTCTATGCCGACACATCGCGTGAGCTGCCGGTGAGTGCGCACATCGTCCTCGGTGAGGACGGCTACACGGTCGACCCCGGCTCGGAGGGCAATCTCGTCAATCTCATGCGCTGCACCGAGGCCGTATCCGCCGCGCTTCCGGAGTTGCGCGATCTGCGCACCGAAAGCCCGGTCATCACGGTCGAAAACGGCAAGGTCCGGCAGGGCATCACGACGGAGAGCGCCGAGCTCCTCGCGCAGTGCGCCGTGCTCGATGCGTATCTCGGCACGAGTGTGACCATCGCCTTCCAGGACAACGACTACACGCTCTCGCCCGAGGAGATCTGGCACATCAGCAGCGTGGAGCTCGACGGCGACAATGTCATCTGCACGCCGGTGCTCGAGAAGGTGCGCGCTCTTTCCGATACGCTCGCCGATCAATACGCCCTCGACGGCGTGTACGCGAAGTTCCACAACACCGAGAAAACGCGCCCGTATGTCTACTACCGCGTGGGCGACAACGGCTGGATCCTCGACCACGATGCGCTCGCCGAGGACATCACCGCCGCGCTTGCAGGCGGCGAGGATCAAACCGTGGAGCTCAGCTACGACATGACATGGTACTGGAAGGAAGAGTACTGGTACTACAGCGTTGCCGACACCTTCGTGGAGATCAGCCTCGACAACCAGTATCTGTGGTTCTATGAGGACGGCAGGCTGCTCGTGGAAACGCCGGTCGTCACCGGCAACATCTCCGCGGGCGACAACACGCGCCTCGGCTGCTTCCGCGTGGCATCGATGACGACGGACACCTACCTCGTCGGCCCGACCTGGTACGACCATGTGGACTACTGGGTGCCGTTC
This sequence comes from Oscillospiraceae bacterium, assembly GCA_963628785.1. GTDB lineage: Bacteria > Bacillota > Clostridia > Oscillospirales > Oscillospiraceae > Apopatocola. The sequence goes on from CAVGGQ010000035.1 coordinate 4,876, forward strand.
GACGGCCAGATCGGTCTGCACGACTCCTCCTGGCGTGACGAGTACGGCGGCGACATCTACCTCACCGACGGCTCCCACGGCTGCATCAACACCCCCCTCGAGGCCATGGCCACCATCTACGACCACCTCACCGTAGGCACGATCGTCATCGTGTACTGACGAGCAAAACACCCGCGCCCCCTCCGCAAGGTTTTTCCCGCGGAGAGGGCGCTTTTCGCATCTCTGCGGCGCTGCACTAAATTTCTTGTGAAAGTGCCGAAATCGCTGTTGCATATTTGGGGAAAATATGGTAAAGTGCTTTCAATATCCGGATTGCCGCCGCTCTCCACCTTGTACCGATAACCGGTAGGATCAAAAATCTTTATCGTCTTATCGGCTGTTTGTACTTTCGAGCGGCCGTGGTCTGAAGAAAGGAGCCGTATACATCCCGCGCGATCCGCGGTGCGGCAGTGTGGAGACCTGCCGTAAAGCCTGCCGTACATTATTTCGGCGGAGGCAAGGCTCGAGCAAGCGGAGGCTCTCGGGTCAGGATCGGAACACATGGCAGAAGTACGTCTGGTAGACATCAAGAAGGTCTATCCGCATCAGGGCGGAAAGAAGAAAAAAGACGCACCCGAAAAGAAAAAACACAACCTGCAGATCACCGAAGAGGGCGTCGTAGCGGTACAGCAGTTCTCGCTCGACATCGCCGACCGCGAGTTCATCGTTCTCGTCGGCCCGTCCGGCTGCGGCAAGTCCACCACCCTTCGCATGATCGCCGGCCTCGAAGAGATCACCTCCGGTGACCTGTTCATCGACGGAAAGCGCATGAACGACATTGCCCCCAAGGACCGCGATATCGCCATGGTGTTCCAGAACTACGCGCTCTACCCGCACATGACCGTTTACGAGAACATGGCGTTCTCGCTCAAGCTCAAGAAGATGCCCAAGGACGAGATAGACAAGAAGGTCCGCGAGGCTGCCGAGATCCTCGACATCACCGCCCTTCTCGACCGCAAGCCCAAGGCTCTGTCCGGCGGCCAGCGTCAGCGTGTCGCCATCGGCCGCGCCATCGTGCGCAACCCGAAGGTGTTCCTGATGGACGAACCGCTCTCCAACCTCGACGCCAAGCTGCGCAACCAGATGCGCGCCGAAATCATCAAGCTGCGTGAAAAGATCGACACCACGTTCGTCTACGTTACGCACGACCAGACCGAAGCCATGACGCTCGGCGACCGCATCGTCATTATGCGCGACGGCTTCATTCAGCAGATCGGCACCCCGCAGGATGTGTTCGACCGTCCGGCGAACCTGTTCGTCGCGGGCTTCATCGGCACGCCGCAGATGAACTTCTTCGACGCCAACCTCAAGAAAGACGGTGACAAGTACTCCGTCGAGGTCTGCGGCAAGGAGATCGCCCTCCCCGAGGAGAAGCAGGCGAAGCTGCGCAAGAACGAAGTTCCCGCCGGCCCCGTGACTCTCGGCATCCGCCCCGAGCACATCGCGCTCGCCGAAGGCGGCATCCCCGCCCATGTCGACGTGTCCGAAATGATGGGCTCAAGCGTGCACCTGCACCTCTCCGCCGCCGGCCACGATGCCGTTGTCATCGTCCCGACGCTGGAGCTGAGCGCGATCCCGTCCTTCGGTCAGGAAGTTTCCCTCGCGCTGCATGAGGAGAGCATCCACCTCTTCGACCGCGAGACCGAAAAGTCCCTGCTCCTGTAATTTCAACCCGACCCGATACCCGACCCGCCGGCTTTCCCCGGCGGGTTTTTGAACGCATACTACGCACAATATTGGAGGACAAGCAGCAAACATGGAAAATCCGGCACTCATTATCATGGCAGCGGGCATGGGCAGCCGCTTCGGCGGGCTCAAGCAGATCACGCCCGTGGGCGACAACGGCGAGATCATCATGGACTTCTCGCTCTACGACGCATGGAAGGCGGGCTTCCGCAAGGTCGTCTTCGTCATCAAAAAGGAAATGGAGACGGACTTCCGCGCCATTGTGGGCCCGCATGCGGAAAACCGCATGGACGTGCACTATGTGTTTCAGTCGCTCGACGATATCCCTGCCGGTTTCTCCGTGCCCGAGGGGCGCGTGAAGCCGTGGGGCACCGCCCACGCCGTGCGCACGTGCCGGAATGTGATCGACGGGCCGTTCGCTGTCATCAACGCCGACGATTTCTACGGCTCCGGCGCATACAAGGCGCTCTTTGACTTCCTCGCCGAGCCGATGGCGGAGAGCGAAAACGCCATGGTCGCCTACCGCATGCGCAACACCGTGACCGAGAACGGCTATGTGGCGCGCGGAATATGCGAGACGGAAAACCACTTCCTCACCTCCATCACCGAGCGCACGCACATCGAAAAGCGCGGCGACCATGCCGCCTTCACCGAGGACGGCGTGAACTACACGGATGTCCCGGGCGACACGCTCGTGTCGATGAACTTCTGGGGCTTCCGCGCGCGCATGATGGGCGCTTTCGATGCGCGCTTCGAGGAATTCCTGCGCGATGACTTCCCGAAGAACCCGCTCAAGGCAGAGTACTTCCTGCCGACCGTGGCGGACAGGGAAATGCACGCCGGCCTCGCCCGCGTGCGCGTCCTCCCGTGCGAGGAGACTTGGTACGGCGTGACCTACCGCGAAGACCTCCCCCACGTCCAAGCAGCCGTATCCGCCCTGAAAGCCCAAGGCGTTTATCCCGAAAAGCTCTGGGAAAACTGAATGATATTACGAAGACGGCACTGTGCTTTTTCGCATGGTGCCGCCGGTTTTTTGTTGGCAGTGCGCGGCGGCAGTTCGTTAAAATTGCTGAAATCGGGCTCTGTATTTCGTTATTTTACACAAAGCAGCGTGTGGCGGGTCCGGCAATTTATTTTGAGCCGCCAAAGTTTTTCCGGGAGCGCAAAAACCGATTGACATACGGGGAGAAATTCTGTATTTTACTTGCATCTTCAAAAGGCAAATGCTATGAACAGGACACAGCCTCCCCGCAGCACCGTTCACAGAAAGCCGTCGGTCGTGCGAGACGGCATCAAGGAGCGGGTCGGTTCTCACCTGTGAGCAGCCTCGGCCAAAGCGGAAATAAGACCGCGAGTAGTCGAAGCCGGGATCCCGCCGTTATTCGGGAGCGCCGTGTCAGCGGCGGCAGAGTGGCAGACCTCGGTCTGCAAGCAAAGTGGTAACGCGGAAGTATTTTACAGGTGAACTGTATGTGCCTTCGTCTTTGCATGGGCGTTCTTTTTGTGCGCCCACAAAGACGGAGGCATTTTTCGTTGCAGGTGCCGGGCGAAGGAATATCAGACGGCGCAAAATGAGAGCGCCGGACCGAAAGAGAGGGAAACACTATGAACACACTCGTCATCGTATCGGTATCGGCCGTTATCCTGCTGGCGGCCTATGTGCTCTACGGCCGATGGCTCGCCAACAAATGGGGCATCGACCCGAAAGCCGAGACCCCGGCCGTGCGGAAGAACGACGGCCGGGACTATGTGCCGACGAACGGCTGGACGGTTTTCAGTCACCAGTTCTCGTCCATCGCCGGTGCGGGCCCGGTGACCGGCGCCATCCAGGCGGCGGCCTTCGGCTGGGTGCCGGTGCTGCTGTGGGTACTGCTCGGTGGCATCTTCTTCGGCGCCGTCACGGACTTCAGCGCGCTGTACGCTTCGGTGAAGAATGACGGCAGATCCATGGGCATGCTGATCGAGAAATACATCGGCAGGCTCGGGAGAAAGCTGTTCCTGATTTTCAGCTGGCTCTTCTGCTGCATCGTCATTGCGGCCTTTGCCGACATGGTCGCCGGTACGTTCAATGCGTACACGACGGTCGACGGCGTTTCGCAGCTCGCCGATGCGGCGCGCTCGAACGGTGCGGCGGGCATGGTGTCCATTATGTTCATGGTCTTCGCCGTCGTCTTCGGTCTTGTGCAAAAGAAACGGAACCTGTCGGGGTGGAAGGAAGCGGTGCTCGGCATCGTGTGCATCGTTTGCTCCTTTGCCGTCGGCATGAACTGCCCCTTGTACTTCGGCAAGGCGACATGGAGCTATATCACGTTTGCCTACATCTTCTGCGCATCGGTGCTCCCGATGTGGCTCCTCAAGCAGCCGCGCGACTATATGACAACATTCATGTTCATCGGCATGATCGCCGGCGCGGTGCTCGGGCTGTTCGCGGCGCATCCGACCATGAATCTTCCGGCGTTCACGAGCTTTAATACTTCGCTCGGCTCCATGTTCCCGATATTGTTCGTCACGGTGGCGTGCGGCGCGGTCTCCGGCTTCCACAGCCTCGTTTCCTCCGGCACGTCCTCCAAGACCGTGCAGAACGAAAAGGATATGCTCAAAGTCGGCTACGGTGCGATGATCCTCGAGAGCCTGCTCGCGATTGTGGCGCTGTGCGTGGCCGGAGCCTCGGCGTCGGCGGACGGCACGGCGGCCTCGGGCACTCCGTTCCAGATCTTCAGCCGGGGCGTGGCGGGCTTCTTTGAAATGTTCGGCATTCCGAGCTACGCCGCCACGGTATTCATGACGATGTGCGTTTCGGCGCTCGCGCTCACGACGCTCGACGCGGTGCCGCGCATCGGCCGCATGTGCTTCCGTGAGCTGTTCGCCGTGGACGATATGGAGCACGCCGAGCCCTGGCGCAAGCTCCTGTGCAACACATATTTTTCCACGATCATCACGCTGGCACTCGGCTACCTGCTCACGCAGATCGGCTATTCCAACATCTGGCCGCTCTTCGGCTCGGCCAACCAGCTCCTCTCGGCGCTCGTGCTCATCACGCTGTGCGTATTTCTCAAGGTCACGGGACGCAGCAACAAAATGCTCTTTCCGCCGCTCATCATCATGCTCTGCGTGACGTTCACCGCCCTCGTGCAGCGCCTCATCGCCATGGTGCAGGCCATCCGAACCGCCGCAGCGATCACCATCCCCGCCGGCGAAACGACCTGGGGCACTGTGTTCATCGCCAACGGTCTCCAGCTCATCATTGCGATCCTCCTCATCGTGCTCGGCCTGACGATCGTCGTCAACGCCTTCCGCAGCTACACGAGGAGCAGAACCGGCAGCGAACAGGAGCCGGACGAAGCCCGGACAATTCAGCCCGGGGTCTCCCGCGAAACTCCCTGAAACGCCGAAACGCCGTCCTTCTTTTCGGAAGGGCGGCGGTTTTTCGGTTTGAGGATCATTATTTCCGTCTGTCGCTGCGTCCGAAGAGGGAGAGGACGTAGAGCAGGAAGCGGAGGAAGGATACGAACGAGGTGAGGAGGGAGGCGAGGTAGGTTCGGGCGGCGGCGGAGAGAACCTCCTGCGCGCCGGGAAGCTCCGCTTCGGTGAGGACGCCGGCGGCCACGAGCATGCGTCCGGCGCGGCGGCTCGCGTCGAGCTCCACCGGGAGCGTCACGAGAGCGAAGAGGAAGGCACCTCCGTAGAGAATGACGCCGACCATCGCCACACGGAAGCCGAGATCCGGCGAGGCCGTGCGCACGACCGAGTCGAGCACGAGGCCGATGAGCACGAGCGGCATGGCGAGGTTCGTTCCGATGTTCACCACCGGCACAAGCGCGGTGCGCAGGCGGTACGGACCCCAGCCCTCATACTTCTGCATCACATGGCCGATCTCGTGCGCGGCCACGGCAGCCGAGGCGACAGAGCGTCCGTCCGCGGTCGAGGCGGAGAGGTTGACGACCGCTTTCGCCGGGGCGTAGTGGTCGGTGAGCGTGCCGGACACGCGGCCGACGGAAATGTCGTTCACGCCGTTCATGCGCAGGAGCCGCGCCGCGACCTCCTGCCCCGTGAAGCCGCTGCTCGTCGGCACACGGCTGTATTTCGCATACGCGCTCTTTACCTTCGCACTCGTAATGCCCGAGAACAGCAGGCACAGCAGCATGGCAAAGAGATAGCCGATATAACTGCCTGAATACATGGTTTTTCTCCTTTCAAAGCATCTCCAGGCGGCCGGAGTACCAGCCGGTCACGCCGTTTTTCTTGATCCATGTGCCGCGGTCAGTTTGGCGGACGACGCTGAGCGTGTCGCCGGGAGCAACGGCGGGACGGTAGTCGGTGACATCGTTTACGAGGAGCCTGCCGTTTTTCTCGTACAGAAAATCGGTGGGAACATCCATTTCGTAGCCGGTGCGGATGTGGCGGATGCGGCACCACTCGCGCCCGAGCTCCACGGGAAACACCTCGTTGTCGCCCCAGCGGATGTATGCCGAGCGAACGCTTTTCTTCTGCGCATCGAGTGCGTGGGCGAGCGGAAACGGATCGTACCACTCGCAGGTGAATTTGCCGCGGCGGGTGATGAGCGCGTTGAGCTGTCCGTCGTCCTTGAGGACGCACCCGCCGTCGATGCTCGCCACGCGGCAGGCCTTGTCGAGGATCGGCACGGCGGATATGGTGCTCGTACCGTAGAGGCACACCGGCGTGTGGCCGGTGATGACCCACTTTTTGAAGTGCGGGCGGCTCGCATAGAAGCTGTCGATCTTCATGCAGCGCCACGGGCCGGCGCTCTCGGGCGTCTCGCCGCGCGGGATGCCGCCGTGGACGAAAATGTATTTGTCCGTTTCGAGCGCAAACGGCATGGAGCGGAGAAAGTCGAATTCCGGCGCGAACGCCTCGCGCAGCTTCGCCTTGAGCTTCGGGAGGTCGATGTCCTCCGAGAGCTCCTCGCCGAGCTCGACGCACATGTCGCGGATAAGCCCGCCGCGCGCGATCGCCTTCTGGTGCAGAATGTGGTGCAGCGTTCGTGCGTCCCACTCCTCGTCGCAGCCGTCCACCCACAGATGCCAGAAGTCGCAGTTGCCGAGCACCGGGTAGAGACGGCACTTTCGGCGCAGATCCATTGCATAACGCAGCGTGGCGAGGCTTTGCGGCCCCTTCTCCACGAGGTCGCCGAGGAGCACGAGCCGGTCGTCGCTGCGCAGACGGATCTTGGCGAGCAGCCCTTCGAGATACGGCAGGTTGCCGTGGATGTCCGATACGGCGATGACGCGGCTGCTCTCGTCGAACACGGGGTGATCGACTTCGTAGGTGCGGTTGGGAAAGGCAGGCTCTGCGGAAAAGTGTGTTATAAAGTCCATTCCATCACCAGAAGCTCCCCGAGGGCGCCTGGCGCTGTGCCGACGCGCCGAAAGCCTTCCTTTTCATAAAATCCGACGGTCGGATTTTCCGGCGCGACGGTGAGACGCATGGATGTGCGCCCGAGGGCGCGGTAGCGCATGGCCGCCGTGCCGATGAGCTGGATGCCGCAGTGGTGGCGGCGCAGCTCCGGCACGACATACAGAAACGAAATCCAGCCGATGCCGTCCTTTTTGCCGCGGCGCTCGTCGAGCGAGAGGACGCCCGCAAACTCGTTCTCGAGCAGGGCGATCGAAAGGCTGCCCGGCGCGTCGATGCAGCGGTAAAGTGCGTGCAGGTGGCATCCCTCGGCATCGAAGCCCGCGAGCGAGCCGTGCGCGGCGCACCAGGCGTCGCGGTAGCAATCGAGATAGAGCTCCGTGTCGCGGTTGGGGTCAAACGGACGGTAGCGCAGGTCATAGCACCGCTCGCCGCAGGGGCCGCCGTTTTCGCGGAAGGGCGTGTAGGGCGGCTCGGGCAGGTGCGAGACGTCGTTCGCGTATTCAACGGTAAAGGCGTCGTTTTCGTACCGCAGAAGCGTGACCGAGGTGTTGTTCACGAGCGGCACTTCCTCGGAAATGCGCTCGCTCGGCACATGCAGGATGTACGAGAGAAAGGCGCGGATGGCCATGCCGTGGCAGGCGACGCCGACGGTTTTCCCGTCGTTGGCGCGGGCGATGTCCGTCATGGCGGCAAACATGCGCTGCTGCACTTCGCGGTGCGTCTCGCTCCCCTCGACGTGCCAGCGATCGGGGTCGTGGAGAAACGCATGCTTGAGCTCCGGGTGCTCGAGATTTACCTCGCCCCACGGGCGCATCTCCCACTCGCCGAAGCACATTTCGATGAGCCGCGGTTCGACGATCACGGGGATATCGTGCGCGCCGGCCATCGCGGCGGCCGTATCCCGCGCGCGGCGCAGAGGACTGGCGTATACCGCGGCGAGCGGCACGGACGCAAAGCGCCGGGTAAGATGCGGAAGCTGCGCACGGCCGGCGGCGGTAAGGTCCACATCCGTCTGCCCCTGCACGCGGCGGAAAAGATTTCCCTCCGACTGCCCGTGCCGGACAAGGAATATTGAAGTCATGTATTGCCACTCCCTTGAAAATGGGGTATAATAATATTTCCGATGAGGATAATGAAAAATTGCGGAGCGGGGGCTTTGCCCCCGGCATTTCATTCTATTATAACACACTACCATACCGTGCGGCAAGGGGGTCCGTTGTGGGAGATATCGTTCATATCATCAGCGGACGCGACGGCGGCGGGGCGAAGACGCATGTGCTCCGGCTGCTGCGCGCTCTGACGCCGGACGGGAACGTTCGGCTCGTGTGCCTCTCGGACGGCGTGCTCGCCGAGAGCGCAAGAGCGGCGGAGCTTCCCTGCACCGTGGTCGAGGGCAATTTCCTCGCGCAGCTGCGCCGGGTTCGTGCTCTCGCTCGGGACGCTTCGATCCTACACTGCCACGGCAGCCGCGCCAATCTCACCGGTGCCCTGCTGAAAGGCCCGCTCCGGAGCGTGAAGGTCATCTCGACCGTCCACAGCGACCACCGGCTCGACTACCTGTGCCGTCCGCTCGCGCGCCTCACCTACGGCACGCTCAATGTGCGGGCGCTCCGCCGCATGGACGCGCTTGTGTGCGTGTCGGACGCCATGCGGCGCGTGTACGCATCGCGCGGTTTTTCCCGAGATCGTCTCTTTTCTATTTATAATGGTATAGATATGAATGCCGCAGCTTCGGCCGGTGACCGCACGGCGTGGCTCCGTGCGCACGGCATCCCGGCCGGGGGCGGCGAGATCTTCGCCGGAACGGCCGCGCGGTTCAACGCCGTGAAGGATCTGCCGACCATGCTGCGCGGCTTTGCGCTCGCGGCGGAAACGTGTCCGCAGCTCCGCCTCATTTTGGCCGGGGCCGGCCCGGAAGAGAACGCCCTGCGCGCGCTCGCCGATGAGCTCGGCATTGCGGAGCGGGTGTATTTTCCCGGCTGGGTCGAGGACACGGAGGGGCTGTATGCCTCGCTCGATGTGTGCCTTCTCACTTCGATCTCCGAGACCTTTCCCTATGCGCTCACGGACGCGGCGAAGTACCGCGTGCCGGTCATCTCCACGGCGGTCGGCGGTGTGCCGGAGCTTGTGGAGAACGGCGTGAACGGACTTCTCATCGTGCCGGGGGACGACCGGGCGCTCGGCGAGAAGCTCGCGATGCTCTGCGAAGATCCCGCACGGCGGCAGGCGCTCGGCACGGCGCTTTACGAAACGGTCAGAGAAAAATTCTCGATGGACGTGACGGCGGAGCGCCAGCGCGCCATCTACCGCGCCGTTATGACAGAGCGCCGGGGCATCGTCATCTCGGGCGCGTACGGCTGCGGCAACCGCGGCGACGAGCTCATGCTCGAGGCCATGCTGCGCGGCATCCGCCGCGATGCGCCGGAGAGCGCGGTCACGGTGCTCTCACACTCCCCGGAGGAGACCGAACGGCGGTTCGATGTCGATTCGGTTCAATACCTTGATTTTCCGCGCATTGCGCGCTCGCTGCGCAGGGCAGACACGCTGCTTCTCGGCGGCGGAAATCTCCTGCAGGACGATACCTCGCGCCGCTCGCTCGCCTATTATCTTGCGCTGCTGCGCATGGGGCACCGGCTCGGCTGCCGGTGCATTCTCCCGAGCGCGGGGCTCGGCCCGCTCTCCGAAAGCGGCTGGCGAAAAACCGCGCAGGTGCTGAACGAATGTGCCGCGCGCATCGTCTTTCGGGAGAGAGCCAGCCTCGAAGCGGCGAAAGCGCACGGCGTCACAAAGCCCGTGCTTGAGCCCGGGCGCGATGCCGCTCTCGACACGGCGGTGCCCGAAGCGGAGAGCGGCGGCATTCTCCTCTTCTGCCCGCGTCCGCTGCGCGGCGGACGGGACAAAACGCGGCGTCTTGCCGCGGAAACCGCGGCGTTTGCGTCGGCGCATGGGCTGCAGCTCGTGTTTCTCGCAATGAATGTGCGCAGCGACGCGCCGATCTGCCGGGAGCTTTCCCGGGAATTCGGCGGCACGTCGGCGGACGCGCCGGAGAATACGGCTGCGCTTGCGAAGATCTTCGCCTCGGTGGCATTTACGGTATCCATGCGGCTGCACGCGCTCACGCTCTCGTATCTCGCCGGCACGCCGCGCCTCGGCATCGACACGGACGGGCGCATCGCGGCCTCGAGCGGGGAGCTCGAAACGCCGTTCGTCCGAACGGAATGTGAAAAATTTACGGAAGCATTGGAAAATGCTCGGAAAGATACAGGCCATTCAAGATGATATACACCGATCAGCACATACACTGCCAAAGCTCGCCCGACTCGCACACACCGCTGCGCGAAATGGCGGCGGCGGCGCGCGACCACGGCATGAGCGCCGTGTGCTTTACCGACCACATCGACATGGATCCCGGTGACCTCGGCGACCTGAGCTGGCCGCTGCGGCACGATATTCTCCGCGCGGCGTGGGACGATGTGCGCCGGAATCCCGTCGAGGGCATCACGGTGCGCTGCGGCATTGAGCTGGGCGAGGCCAACCACGACCCGGAGGCGGCGAAGGAAGCCGCGCTCGAGCCGGGGCTCGATTTCGTGCTCGGCTCGCTCCACAACCTGCGCGGCAAGCCGGATTTCTACTACTATCCGTATGAATCGGAGGAGCAGTGCGATATGCTCAACCGCGAGTATCTCGCGGAGCTTCTCGAGCTCACGGCGTTTCCGTACTTCGATGTGATGGCACACGTCGGCTACACCTCGCGCTACATGCACCGCGACGGCTTTGCCGCCGAGATCACGGCGGAGAAATTTCACGATGAGCTCGCCGCCGTATATACCGCTCTCATCTCGCAGGGGCGCGGCATTGAGATCAATGTCTCCGGCTTCCGCTTCGGCCACACGAGCTACCCGAACGCCTCGGCGCTCGCCCTCTACAAAGAACTCGGCGGTGAACTCATCACCATAGGCAGCGACGCCCACAAGCCCGAAGACGCCTCCATAGGCATCCGCGAGGGTGCAGAGCTTCTGCGGACGCTGGGCTTTAAGTACTACGCCGTGTTTGACCGGCGGAAGCCGATGTTTGTGAAGCTGTGAGGCGGCCGCATCCCCACCATTATTCACTATTCCCTTCCCGAAGGAGGATCTTATGATAGTAAAAGGTCATCGTGTATATCGCGGACGGCGGAGTGCCGGGCGGAGCAGTCTGCCGTTCTGGCTTACGGTGCTTGTGCTGCTGATTATTGCGTTTCTGCTCTCGTTCTCGCTGCTGCCGCAGTATCTTGTGTATCACCGCGACAGCGTGGAGATGGTCGTGCCGATGCTCTCGGAGACCGGCAAGGCCTACACCGTCACGGCGGTGGAGCAGCCGACGGCGTACAGCGGCGACGCGACGGCGTCCGTGTCCGTGGCGGCGCCCGACTACTCGCTCGTGTCGCTTGCGGACGGCAAGGGGCTGCAGTACCTCGACGCCTACTATGTGCCGTTTTCCAAGGTGACGCAGACCGGCGTGGAAACGGCTGTGAAAGAGGCCGAGCGCAGCGGCGTCAAGGGTCTCGTGCTCGAGATGAAGGACGAGAGCGGCAAGCTTGCCTGGATGTCCGGCGTGGCGACCGCCTCGTCGAACGCCGCGAACAGCACCTGGGATCCCGAGGAGTACCTTGCCTCGCTCAAGGCGGACGGCTGGCTCCTCGTGGCGGAGATCTCCTGCGCCGTGGACTCGCTCCTCTCCGATGCGGACCCCGATGTGGCGCTGCGTGACGCCACCGGCATTCCGTATGCGGACGCGAGCGGCGGCTGGGTCGACCTCTGGAGCCGCGATGTGCGCACCTATATCGAGGAGCTTTGCACCGACCTCATCGCGCTCGGCTTTGACGAGATCATCCTCTCCCATGTGGAGCACCCCCTCGCGCAGGTGATGTACACGCGCGACATTGCCGCCAACCTCGGGCGCGGGGCAAGCGTCATGAACTTCTCCGTCTCCGTGCGTACCGCGCTCAAGGACACGCTCGACGCGAAGGGCGTCAATTTGAGCGTGCGCATCTCGCACGATGTGCTCACGAACGGCATCGACAACGGCCAGACGATGGACAACCTCCTCAAGGTCTACGACCGTCTCGTTGTGGAGACCGAGACATACACCGAGGACGCGCCCATCTTCACCGAGAAGAAGATCGACAGCACGCTCCGCTATGTCCCGCAGATGACGTGGACCTTCGGCGGCGGCTCCTGGATCCTCGACCCGACCGTCGGATCGTAAGAACACAGTCGAAAATCAAACAAGGCAGCACAGAAATACAGACATAATGAAGAGCAGTACCGCACGGGAATACGGCACTGCTCTTTTTGAAAACGGAGGGATCTTTATGATCGAACTTATCGTCCGCATCCTCTCGCGCAGAAGCGGCAAGACGGACGAGGCGGGGCGGCGCGAGCTGTACGGGCTTGCCTGCTCGGGCGTTGCCGTCGTGCTGAACATCCTGCTCGCGGCGGGAAAATTCATCGTCGGCACGGGTACCGGCTCGGTCGCCGTCACGGCGGACGCACTCAACAACCTCTCCGATGTGTGGAGCTGCGCGCTCACGCTCCTCGGCTTCCGTCTTGCGGGACGAAAGCCCGACGAAAAGCATCCGTTCGGCCATGCGCGCATGGAGTACATTGCGGGGCTCATCGTCGCCGCGCTCATTCTCCACGCCGGCGCAGATGCCATGCAGAGCGCCGTATCGCGCATCTTTCACCCCGAGACGCCGGAATTTTCGTGGGTCGCCGTGGCCGTGCTCGCGGCGTCCATCCTCGTTAAGGTGTATATGTCGTATTTCTACCGGCGTGTCGGCAGAAAGATCGCGTCCCCGACGCTACAGATGTCGGGAGACGACGCGCTCAACGACACGCTCTCCACCGCCCTCGCGCTCGCATGTATGCTGCTCTTCCGCTTCACCGGGTGGGATCTCGATGCTTACGTCGGCGCGGCCGTCGCACTGCTTATCTTGAAGACCGGTGTGCTCGGCGCGAAGGAGACCATCGACCGCCTGATCGGCGAGCGGGCGAACACGGAGCTTGCCGATGAGGTGCGGCGCATCGTGCTCTCATACCCCGAGATCCTCGGCGTGCACGATCTCGTCATCCACGACTACGGCCCGGGGCGCTGCCATGTTTCGCTCCATGCGGAGGTGGACGGCGAGAGCAACATCTACGAGGTGCACGAGCGCATCGACCACATCATGAGCGAGCTTGACCACAAGCTCGGGTGCTTCTCCGTCATCCACATGGATCCCGTGGACACGAAAAACGAACGCCTCGCCGAGCTTCGGGAGGAGACGGCAGGCGTTGTGCGCGCGCTCGACGAAAAGCTCAGCATGCACGATTTCCGCATGGTTCCCGGCAAGCACCGCACGAATCTCATCTTCGACCTGCTCGTCCCCTACGACTTCCGCCTCACCGACGAAGAAGTCCGCACCGCCGTCCGTACCGAAATAGAAACCCGCCACCCCGACTGCCGCTGCATCATCCAGATCGACAAGGCGTTTACCTGACCGCACGCCGGAACGAAAGGAGCTCTCAACTTTCAACTCCTGTTCAAAAATTTTCCCGACAAAGTGTCGAATTTGTCTTTGAAAGCGTTGACATTGCGGGAAAACAGTGATAGGATATGATGCGCCGACGGGAAATGTCGGCAAATGGTTGAATCGCCAAACCAAATACGGCTTATCAAGAGTGGTGGAGGGAACGGCCCTGTGAAGCCCGGCAACCTGTGCGCTGCGCATAAGGTGCCAAATCCGTCGGCGGAAGTCGAAAGATAAGATTTTATTATCGCTCCGCTGTCTGAAGGCGAGGCGATAATTTTTTTGCAGGAGGACACTATGGCAAACTATCTCTTCACTTCCGAGAGCGTCACGGAAGGGCATCCCGACAAGATCTGCGACCAGATCTCCGATGCCGTGCTTGACGCCATCCTCGAGCAGGACCCCGAGGGTCATGTGGCGTGCGAGTGCACGGCGACGACCGGTCTCGTGCTCGTCATGGGCGAGATCACCACGAGCTGCTATGTGGACATTCCGTCCATCGTGCGCGACGTCGTGCGCGATATCGGCTACGACCGCGCGAAGTACGGCTTCGACTGCGACACCTGCGCGGTGCTCACCTCCATCCACGAGCAGTCCGCGGACATCGCCATGGGCGTGAACGAGTCGCTCGAGCGCAAGCAGGGCGGCGAGGGCGACGATCTCACGAACGGCGCCGGCGACCAGGGCATGATGTTCGGCTATGCGTGCGATGAGACGCCCGAGCTCATGCCGCTGCCCATCTCCCTCGCTCACAAAATGGCGCGCCGCCTCACCGAAGTGCGCAAGAACGGCACGCTCTCCTATCTCCGTCCGGACGGCAAGACGCAGGTCACCGTCGAGTACGATGCCGACAACCGCCCCGTGCGCATCGACACCGTAGTCATCTCCTCGCAGCACTCGCCCGAGGTCTCGCTCGAGCAGATCCGTGAGGATCTCATCCGCGAAGTCGCGCTCCCGGTCATTCCCGCCGAGTTCAACAAGGGCGACATCCGTTTCTTCATCAACCCGACCGGGCGCTTCGTCATCGGCGGCCCGCAGGGCGACACCGGCCTCACCGGCCGCAAGATCATCGTGGACACCTACGGCGGCAGCGCTCCCCACGGCGGTGGCGCATTCTCCGGCAAGGATCCCACGAAGGTCGACCGTAGCGCCGCATACGCCGCGCGCTATGTGGCGAAGAATATCGTCGCCGCCGGCCTCGCGCACTGCTGCCAGGTGCAGCTCGCCTATGCCATCGGCGTGGCGGAGCCCGTGAGCGTGAATGTCACCACCTTCGGCACCGGCGCCGTCTCTGACGAGAAGCTCGAAAAGGCCGTGAAGCAGGTATTCGACCTGCGCCCGACCGCCATCATCCGCGATCTCGACCTCAAAAAGCCCATCTACCGCCGCCTCGCCGCCTACGGCCACATGGGCCGCGAAGACCTCGGCGTAGCCTGGGAAAAGACCGACCGCACCGACGCGCTCAAAAACGCCGTTAAATAATTTCAAAACCAACGAAAAAATCATCTCCGCGGGTGTTTTTCCTGCGGAGATGTGTTATAATCGGGGCATCGATATAAGGTAGCACCGCACAATGTCGTCTGCGGCGCTTTGCGGATCTTTTTCGCCGACTCCGCGTCATCAA